>CAZGLO010000064.1:0-18783 GCA_964526735.1 uncultured Chloroflexaceae bacterium
GGGCGTTCCTCCCACCGCTGAAAGCGGGTGGGAGGAACGCCCTGAAGGGTAAACAGCTATGAGGTAGCTATTGAG
The DNA here is from genome assembly GCA_964526735.1 of uncultured Chloroflexaceae bacterium. Taxonomy (GTDB): domain Bacteria; phylum Chloroflexota; class Chloroflexia; order Chloroflexales; family Chloroflexaceae; genus JAAUSY01. Next base: position 76 of record CAZGLO010000064.1, read on the forward strand.
GTACCTTGCATCGATGCCACAAGGTGCCATGTGTATTTCAGACCCCTCAAAACAGCCCTCCAACAGCTCTCCAACGGCCCATTTCCCAACCCTTCCCTGTGTTTTATCGGCAGATGTGCAAGAGCTTCATGGCGTGTGCAATACTCCGCTCCAACGAGTTGTACGTGATAATATCGTCCAGATGAGCGCCAAGATGGACGAACGTTTGCGCCATTTGCGGGCCAATCCCCGTAACGATAACCTGTGCACCAAGCAGCCTGGCGGCGCGCGCTGCCTGGACTAAGGCGTCGGCCACCTGCGTATCTATCGTGGGGATGCCGGTAATATCTAGGATAGCAACCTGTGCGTTGTGTTGGGCAATACCCTCCAGCAGCGTATCCATCACCTGCTGAGCACGGGCGCTGTCCATCGAGCCAACCAACGGCATCGCCACCACCCCCTCAAAGAACGGCATCAACGGCGTGGAGAGTTCGCGGATGACGGAGCGTTGCGCTTCGATGACCTGTGCTTGCAAGGCCTCGTGCTCCTCCCTGATGCGCAATTGATCGGAGACATCCCGCGTGATGCTTGCAATGCCAATGGGCAAACTCGTATCGACATCCTTGATGGTGAAGAGCCTGGCATGCACGGGAATGGCCTCACCCGTTTGGAAGTGGCGGAGATGGGTTTCCCCTTCCCAACGGCCTTTTTCAATCACTTCGGGGAGAACCTTATTTATCACCTTCTGGCCTTCTTCCGGGAAAAAATAATCCTTGACGCTCTTATTGTGATAATCCTCGTCCGCTATCCCCACCATCGTGCGGCCAGCGCGGTTGAGGTAGAGCGGCAACCCCTCTAGCGTCGCCAACCCAATAAAATCAGGACTATTTTCAATCAGCGAGATGAGATTGCGATGTTTTTGTTCGGCTTTCTTCTGAGCGGTCAGGTCGCGGCTGACGGTGGCAAGTGCGATGGGGTCACCCGTTTGGCGGTTGCGCACCACGAAGTGGTTGTAATAGATGGGGATCTCTTTACCGCTCTTTTGGTGGAGCATCCGCAACTCGCCCGCCCAACTGCCATATTTTTCGGCGAAAGGGATGATGTGGTGCTGCAGATAGGGAACTTGTTCCGTGGGGAAGAAGGCATTGACGGGGTATTTGGAGACATCTTCGTCGGGGGAGATGCCAATCATCTTGCGGCCTGCTTCATTGATATAATCCGTCGTGCCATCAAGGCTTGCCAACCCAATAAAATCGCTGCTGTTTTCGACAATCGCCGCAAGCCGTTGCTGTTCTTCTTCTCCCTTCTTGCGTTCGGTGATATCCGTCTTGATGCTACCCAATGCATAAATTCTGCCATCGTTGTCGTAGAGGGGGTATTTCGTGGTGAGGAAGGTGCGCGGGCCATCGGGGTGGGGGGCGGTGTCCTCAATATCGATAGTTTCTTGCCGCAGCAACACTTCTTGGTCATACACCTGCACCATGTGGGCGAAGGACTCGGGGAAGAGTTCTTTGTCAGTCTTACCAATCATAGTGCCGTGCTCCACCCCAAAAAACTCCTCAAAGCGGCGGTTGGTCATAATATAGCGGCCCGCCAAGTCCTTGGCAAAGATGATATTGGGGGAGTGGTCGAGGAAGCCTTGGAGAAAGGCTCTGCTCTGGCGCAACTCTTCTTCTGCCTTGAGCCGTTCGGTCACCTCTTCAAACGTTCCCAAGATACCGATAAAGTGACCATCTCGGTCATAGATAGGCGATTTGACGATTTCAATCCACGCTTCGCGCTTATCGGCAAACTGCACCGGCTCAATATAGGTTTCTGCGTGTCTTGTCGCTTGAATTTGCACGTCTTTGGTGCGGAAAAAGTCGGCATGTTCTTTTTTCCACGGCAATTCGTAGTCGTTCTTACCAATCACCCCTTCCGGCTCGTCGAAGCCCGCGAGGTTGGCGAAGCGGCGGTTGCATAGCTTGTAGGTAAAGGCCTCATCTTTGAGGAATACGGCGTGTGGAATGGTGTCTATCACGCGGCGGAGGAGCTGCTGCGACTCGAACAAGGCGTTGTGGGCGCGGCGTTCCTGCGAAATATCTTCCACCGTCACCACGATAACGTGCGGATTGCGCTGCTCATCGTAGGACAATGAACAGTGAAAGCGTACCCATACTTCGTGGCCGCCCGGGTGGAGGATACACGCTTCACGCTTTTGGAGAGCACGTGGCCGCGTAAGGAGCATTTGCAAAAACGTGCGCTTTTCTTGTCCTTCAACATGATCAAGATCGGGAAAGGGGAGAAAGCGTGTGAGGGGCTGAAGGAGTAGCTCATCAGCCGGAGACCCCACGATAGCCTGAAATGCGGGGTTACTCTCGACAATATGTCCCTCAAGATTGGTGATAACAAGGCCAACCGTGGCGTGTACAAAGGCATCTTCCAAATATTTGGCCCGTTCGGCGGGGTTGGGAGGATGGCCCCGCTTGGGGTGGCCTGATGGGTTGTCGTTGTGTGCGTTTCCGTTCTGCATAGATAGTTCCCCTTTCGATCTCGTATCCAAACCCCTGTTGAGGGTATCCTTCCACTTCTTCTCATTCTCGTTCCATGGGTTGTTGGGCCATGGAGCTCGTTCCTGCATGGCCCGTGGGTAGTATAGAGAAAATGGTTTAAGAATCTTGTCAGCCTTGTTTAAGATTGTGTTAAGAAGTAGGGCTTGTTCGACAATACGGTAAAATGCGGTATGATTCGTACAGAGCATGAGAGAGGACTACCTATCATCTCATCAAGCTCCTGTCCCCTCTCAAAGACCAACGAATGTCCTACTTAGAGAAAGGAATATGCATATGCGCACACCTTCCAAGTGGTTTGGGAGAATTGCCATCATCATGTTGTCGTTTACGATGCTTGTCCCTATCGCCCACGGCTTTGCCGAGAAGACTGGCCAAAATATCACCATAGACGGGGAGACGGTGGTAGAGGATGATATTTACCTCTCTGGTGAGACCATCACGGTCGATGGCACGATTGAGGGTGACCTCTACGCCGCCGGACGCGATATCATCGTCAATGGCACGGTGACGGGGGATATTGTCGCTGCCGGACAGAGTATTACCATCAACGGCGAGGCACAAGACGATGTCCGCATCGCAGGCGCGGCGCTGATTATTGGTGAGCAGGCTAGCATTGCTGATGACCTGATAGCGGCGGGCTATAGCCTAGAGGTGCGGAAAGACAGCGCCATCACCGGCAACCTCGCTTTTGTCGGCAAGCAGGCGTTTATCGAGGGACACATCGCCAGCGACCTCTTCTTGGGGACAGGCGGGACGTTCTTCAATGGGAGCGTCGATGGTGATGCGAATATCAGTGTTGGCTCTGCCGAAAAGCAAGAAACATTCGACATTACGAAGTTTATGAAGGATATGCCGACGGTGCCTGCTGTCAGCATGGGGTTGACTGTAGGCGACAATGCGGCCATCAACGGCGATCTGACCTACCGCGGCTTTGAAGAGGTGGCCATCGATAAGGAGCACGTCCGCGGTACTATCTCCTTCGACCAGATTGTCGTGGAGCGGTCGGAAGAGATACACCCGGATGAGAGCACCGGCATGTGGCTCTTCAAGCGGTTTCAATATCTCGTGGTGCTGGCGCTGCTTGGCGGATTGCTCTTGTGGCTATGGCGACCGCGCTTGGTTGCGACTTCGACCATGGTCACAAGCAAACCCCTCGCAAGTTTGGGATGGGGTGTCGGCGGGTTGATTGGCTTCCCAGTGCTGTTGATCGTCGTGGCGGGGATCACGATTGTATTGGCATTTTTGCTTGGGGGGCCGATGGTATGGCTTGGCTTTGGGACGATCGTCCCGCTCGCCATCGTCTACCTGCTCGTCATCACCTTCTTGACACAGATCATTATGGGCTACTTCGGTGGCGGATGGCTGTTGTCACGAGTGCGACCGCAGCTCGCTGAGCAGGATGGATGGCGGTTGGTGGTGGGGTTGGTTATTGTCGTCGGCCTGACTGCCATCCCTTATGCGGGGGCGATTATTCAGCTTGCAGTTCTGCTGTTTGGCCTTGGAGCGCTTATTCTTTCGCAGAAGTTTAACGTACAACCAACGTAGATCGCATCTCCTGTTAACATCTTCATAACGTTTGGTTAATAGAGTACGGGTACAGTGTAGTTAACGACTGTACCCGTAAAACATTGTGATTACGCGAAGAATTGTTACACGAATAGAATGGTGTGGGAAACAGAGTGCTTTCCAGGGCAATAGGTTCTGTTTTCCCTACACACGTATCGTCCTGACGGCCGTTGAACAAATCTTGAACAAATGTTGAATAATGTTGAACAAACTTGAACAAAGCCGCAAAACAAAATTGTATCACGTTTTCGGCGGTCGTCAACAGGTAGCCATAGACTGCCAGCAGGTAGCAAGGAAGGAGGGCGTCGCATTCCCGCGCTCACTCTCGAAATATTGATACGGTCATCCTAACGTGGGCAAGTTAACGTGGGGAAGTATCTGCGCCGCGATGTTATGAGAATTGCACTCATTACCGAAACATTTTTGCCGAGTATCAATGGAGTGACGACCACGCTTTGTCGGCTCCTGGATCATCTCCAAGCAGAGGGACACGATGCTTTGCTTCTTGCGCCGCAGAGTGCCCCTGATCACTATGCCGGAACCAAGATATTGCCGTTGAGTGGCGTACCGTTGCCGCTCTACCCAGAACTCAACTTCACGCCGCCGCAGTTTGGCCTGACCCAACGATTGCGGGCATTCGAGCCTGATATTTTGCACGTGGTTGCGCCTGCGGCATTGGGCGCGATTGTCCCCAATATTGCGCATTCCTTACGTGTTCCTGTGGTTTCCTCGTTTCACACCGACCTGGTGGCCTACAGCCAACATTATGGGCTTGGCTTCTTCAAGGGAGCATTCAGTGGCTACCTGCGTTGGCTCCACAACCGCACGCGCTTGACGCTTTGCCCCTCCACCACCACGCTCAACAACCTTCGTCAGCAGGGCTTCCGCCGACTGAAGGTATGGGGACGCGGGGTTGATACGGTGCGGTTCCACCCCGACCACCGCAGCGAGGAATGGCGGGAGTCGGTTGGAGCAAGCCCCGATGAGGTTATCCTGCTTTATGTTGGGCGGGTGGCGAAGGAAAAGCGCATCAATATGCTTGAAAAGACGTTGCGCCGGTTGCAGGACGAACACCGTGTCCGGTTGGTCGTGGTGGGCGATGGGCCTGCGCGGGCCGAGCTTGAACAGCGGATGCAGGGGTTGCCCGTCCACTTCACGGGCTATCTCAAGGGGGAAGCGCTTGCCACTGCCTACGCAAGCTCCGATGTCTTCGTCTTCCCCTCCGACACCGACACGTTTGGGCAGGTGATGCAAGAAGCGATGGCATCAGGATTGCCCGTTGTTGCGGCCCGCAGTGGGGGTGCGCCCGACCTCGTCCGAGAGGGCAAAACTGGCTATATGTTTGAGCCGGGTGTCGAGAGCGACCTCAATGCGCAACTCCGCCGGGTGCTTGCCGACAACGACCTCCGCACCGCGATGGGGGTGGCAGGACGGCGGGCGGCAGAACAACGCTCTTGGTCGAGCGTGATGAACGAACTACTTGCTCACTACCGACACGTGCTACGACGTGCCCCAACTTCTGTGTATCAGCAAGAGAGGTATGCTGCATGACCAGCTCTATGGGATGGAGCAAAGCGGATCTGCACGTTCACACAACGTATAGTAGCGATGCACTTGCCAGCGTGGAGGAAGTCTTGCACCACGCGGCAACCCATACCGACCTACGGATACTTGCCATTACTGATCACGATACGATAGACGGCGCACTACAAGCACGACACGTAGCCAAGACCTACGGCATAGAGGTCATCGTGGGTGAAGAGATTTCGACGGCAGAAGGACACCTGTTGGCACTCTTTATTGAGGAGTGGGTTCCACCAGGTCGTCCTGCCGCCGAATCAATCGCCGCGGTGCATGCTCAGGGAGGCCTCTGTGTTGCCGCACACCCCTACGGCTCTATGGTGCCATCGATGGGGTGGTATGGCCTGATGGAGCGCATTGGCGACGAGTGGCAGCTTGATGGCATGGAGTGTTTCAATGCCGGGCTGTGGCTGCCAAGCAACAACACCCGCGCTACCAATGTCTCGGCAGAGCTACGGGTGGCGATGTGTGGCGGCAGTGACTCGCATCAATGCTCAACCGTCGGCAATGGATACACCCTTTTCCCCGGCACCACCACTGAAGACCTGCGCGCTGCGATTGTCTCTCAGCAGACGCGGGCGGCAGGACGGCCATCTGGCACGGCACACCTTGTTGAGTATGCAGGGCTGAAGCTCAAAGGAATGCTCCAAAGCCACGCGCAACGGGTCTTCAAGCCATCGGTATAGCGCACAGAGCACTGTATAGCGCGCAAAACACATAGAGACTTATTCTAGCCACTCGCTCAATGAGGGGCCAGCCTCAAAGAAGATAGACGGTAGAAGAAACAACCGTTGGCTTGCCCACGGTATCAAGGAAATGACAGGGGCCATTCCTCGCAATATGCGCTGGCGAAGCGGTGAAGCTGCCATTAATGCGACAACAGATGCAACAACAATCGACACAGCGATGCTCACAAAACCCACATTGCGATGCTTGCGCGAGAAGAGAGTGTAGGCAAGGAGCGTTGCGGCAGAGAGGCCCAACACTCGCCATATGGGCACGAAGGAGTGCCCGCGGCGAAGATATGAGACCAACGATGCAGTGATACGCGCTTCAAGCCAGAGCAAACGAGGATGCTTCGACAGCGACGTAAGAAATGCAATAATTTCATCCAGCTCCAGCGGAGGATAATCAAGATTGCCCTCCCACGCGCCACGATACTGTTCAAGAGCGGCACGCACATCATCCGCCTGCCGCGCGACTTCTCGCCAGCCGGTGTAGGTATCTTCCGACACGGCTTCGTAGAGGCGAAGAAAGAAGCTCCGTATCGTGTGTGCGGCGAGCACACTATCAGCGAAATATCGGACACTCTCCACCACAGCCGCAGCAGCAGGGTTATCGGGAGGTGCTACTGCGGCTAGATTGCGGGCATGCAATGAAAGGGTGCGGCATGCCCGCTCCCCATTTTCAATCACTTGTCGTCGGTTCTCGACCGCCAACGACAAATAGCTCCAGATGAGGGGCGAGGCGGTGGGGCGCATCCACCATACCCACAGCAGTGACGGCAGGTAGGTAGCGCCGACCGCCTGCTCGCCATAGGGGAGTGAACCAAGATACCACCCATCCTCGATGATGGAGGCCGAGTCGAGGTAGAGATCGGCCATCGCGCGGCCAAACGGCTCGCCATACGTATCACCAATTGCTTGCTGAGACCATTGTTGACACCACTGTTGACACCACTGATGCACCCACGCAGTCGCGTCACACGAGGGGGTATGGTAGATGGTGGCGGTCAACGCGCTGTTCAGCCGGGTCCACACACTCCACCCGTCGGCCCCAAGCGCAGCCCGTCCGCCACCCCAGCCCCCTGAACTATTCCACGCCCAGATGCCTGCAAAACGCGGGTTGTGAGCATGTTCGTGCTGCAACACCCGCTGGTGCAGATCCGCCACGCTATTCGGCACCATCCCAAAGAACTCATATTCCCGTCGATTTTGAAACTCAATAATCTGGCGCGGGCCAGAAAGCCCAAGTGTTGGGTTATCGGGCAGGAAGCGGTAGAAATCAGTCGGCGTGTGCTTGATTGAAACCAGTAGGTTGGGCGAACGCTGATCGCCAAAAACCTCAAGATAGCGCTCCCGCGACCACATCATATCGCCCACCTCGCCAATGCCAATGCTCCACGTGCGGAGGATGAGTAGCCGGTTATACCGCTCGCACACGGGCAATAGCGTCTTTAGCAGCCCCCGCAGCCGCGGTGCGTCGGTGTAGATCATATGGCCATCATAGCCACCGTGGTTATGCGAGCCGCCCGCCTCTCCAACGCGCACCACCACGCCCGTTATCTCTGGGAAGGTCGTCAGCAATTCCTCTAGCGCCCATTGGTTCACTTGGGCAAGACGGCGGTTGGTCGCGGCGACGGTCTTAACAAACTGCTCTATTGGCGGCGTCATCCACTGCATGTCCGTGGTGACGAAGATTTCCATCCCCAACTGCACCGCCCGCTGAAAAAGCGATGCGAAAGCCGATTGGTAGGCGAGCGCGCGCAATCGAAATGGGCTTTCGGCAGCGTAGATTGGCTTTGGCGCGTGGTCAAACGTGACCAGGTGGGCCATATTATCTATCACGATGCCGGTATAACCCTGCTGATGCACTTCTTCCAGATACGTGTGTGCCCGTTCTACGCCCCACGCCAACTGCTCATGGTCAATGTAGGGTGCTTCCTCTTGGTCTATCTGCGTGAAAGGGAATGATGACCAATTGCGGAAGGGCTTATCAGTGCGGTAGAATGGCCCGGAGATGTCGGTCAAACAGCGGTGTCGGGTTGCGGGGTCAGTAGCATAGTCAGGTTCCGCAAGCCTCACACGGTCGGCAAGCGCGCCACCGTGCTTTCGCTCTGACACGGTTGTGGGCGTGGCCGGAGTCGGTTGGGTTGAGTAGGTGGGGTGGGCGGGCGGGTGAGTGGGTTCGATACGCATAGCACTGGCTCCTCTAGCAAACGGCGGCGGGTGGTGGGGAGAAACGAGCAAATTTATGAATTCTTCATTTTTTCTTAACACGCTCTTAAAGAAATCATGCTATCTGATGAGTGGTCTCTTTGTCAATAGCTGCATGCGGTTGCAGCAGGGGGATGTCCTTCCCGCCTCTACCCAGAAAGGAAGCTCATGACGACGTCGGAACAGACCGAACACTCACACTCAGAACACCCACACAAGCTCTTTTCGCTCTTGGCAGACCCACATGGATGGGTACTCCTACGAGCGTTGGCCAATGGCGACCAGCGGCTGCACGAACTAGCACGGGATACCGGCGTGGCGGCGGAGGAGATGAGCAAGCGCCTCCCGCTTCTGCGCGAGCTGGGGCTTATCACCGAACGTCAAAGCGATGTCAACCCCAATGAGACCTTCTACCGCTTTGATATTACGGCCTTCCGACGGCAGTATCAGGAGGCTGGAGAGACGATCCACCCCGCCGTCAAGGCAGAGGACGTGGTTATCGGCAACTTGCCCGCAGAGCCGGTACGTATTTTGTTCTTGTGTACGGGGAACAGTGCCCGTTCGCAGATGGCCGAAGGGTTGATGCGCCATCTGAGCCAAGGCAAGGTTGAAGTGGCCAGCGCGGGCACAAAGCCGTCGCGGGTTCATCCGGTGGCCATACAGACGATGGACAAAATGGGAGTTGATATCCGCTCACAGGAGTCAACGCACATGAGCCAGTATGAGGGGCAGACGTTCGACTATGTGATCACCGTCTGCGACTTGCAAAATGAGTCGTGCCCTATCTTCCCCGACGCTCCCAAACGCCTCCATTGGAGTTTCCCCGACCCCGCCGCAGAGCCAGAGGGTGAGGTGCAAGAGCGGGCGTTTGCGACTGTCGCGACGCATCTCCGCGCCATGATCCGGCATTTCCTCATCATGATCGAGCGGCAGACCCCGCGGTAAGGGGCAGAACAAAAGAGAAAATAGCCTTGCTCATACATATCCCCCCTCCCACGCCGCGTGAGAAGGGGGATGTTTTATTGAATGGCGTTATCTACCTTGATAGATGTCTACCTTCATCTCTATAGATGTCTACTTTCATCTCTATAGATGTCTACTTTCATCTCTATGCCGCCGGTGAATTTCGCCACGATGTTGTAGAAAAACGCATACAAGGCACCGGCAATTGTACTCACTATCAGTACCACCACGATACCAATAACGTAGCTAATCACACTCCCGATGATGATTCGGTCCATTCCAAAACTTCCGAATTCGCTGATAGATATGAGTATGCCGATGAGGTTAGCGATAAGCCCAAAAATGGCAAAGGCGAGGGTATTCAATAATCCGAGAAGCTTCGCCGCCGACCAAACAGAAATGTGTTTAATGACCATCTTTCAGGGTTCTTTCTAGATATATGTTGACCCGTGGGCCATCATGAACCATTATGGGCAGCGATGTTGGCTAGATTAATAATAGTATCATACCATAGTAGTCAAGATAATATCCCCCCCCCAAGAAACGGCAATCCCCCTCCCACGCGGCGTGAGAAGGGGGATGTGTTATTGAATACGTGGTAGGATGTTGGCGATTATCAGCGTTGACCTAGCTCTACCTCAATGCCGCCGGTAATACTTGCGACGATATTGTAGACAAAGGCGTAAATGGCCCCGCCGATTGCGCCAGCTATGAGCATTCCGACAATACCAACGAGATAGAAGATAACAGTGCCGATGATACCGACACCTGCTGCGCCCAATACATCGCTTCCACCGCCTGCCACGCCAACCATACTTCCCAATATGGTTAAGATTACCATAAAGCCGCCGAAAACAGCGAAGATGAGGGCGTTTAGTACTGCCAAGAGCTTCGCCGCCGACCCAACAGAAACACGTCGAATGACTGTCATAGTGAAGTTCTTTCTAGGTATATATCTTGACCACCGTGGGTCATCATAAATGCTCATGGGCAATGTTGTTGGCTGCATTAATGATAGTATCGTACCACGGTGGTCAAGGTAATATCCCCCCCAAGAAACGGCAATCCCCCTCCCACACGGCGTGAGAAGGGGGATGTTTATCGAATGGCGTTATCTACCTTGATAGATGTCTACTTTCATGTCTATGCCGCCGGTGAATTTCGCCACGATGTTGTAGAAAAACGCATACAAGGCACCGGCAATTGTACTCACTATCAGTACCACCACGATACCAATAACATAGCCAATCACACTCCTGATGATGAATTGGCCGATGCCAAAACCTGCCGATTCGTTGATACGTATAAGTATGCCGATGATGCCAAAACCTGCCGATTCGTTGATATATATAAGTATGCCGATGAGGTTAGCGATAAGCCCAAAAATGGCAAAGACGAGGGTATTCAATAATCCGAGAAGCTTCGCCGCCGACCAAACAGAAATGTGTTTAATGACCATCAGTCCGGGTTCTTTCTAGAATATATGTTGACCCGTGGGCTATCATGAACGATCATGGGCAATATTGTTGGCTGCATTAACGATAGTATCGTACCACGATGGTCAAGATAAAACCACTATGTGTTACTCTACGATTACCGCTCCACAATCGGCAGGTAGAGCCACTGTATTTCCTCTGCCGCTGGCTGCACCGCCACGTCAAGCCCGGCGTCGGTTTGCACCACCCCGCTCCGCGCCGTGAAGGGCACCACATAGCGCCCGTGCTGCAATGCCTTGCTCAGGGTGAGGACAGCCGTGTAGGTATTGCGAGCCACCTCTTGCGGCTGCCCAACCGCGATCCCGTCTGGCAAGAGGTCTTGGTCGATCAGCACGTCCGCATAGGAGTGGTAGAGGTCATCCGATGGCGTGACCACAAGCGTTGACGATAGTACAGCACCGGCTTGCGTCTCATACAGCATGGTGGGCAACCCCAACGAGAGCGTGCCGAAGGGAACCGTTATCCCAAACTCTGGAGTACGGGCTGTATGGCCGCGGTCTTCATCCACCGCCCCAAAGGAAAGATAGTAGGTCTGGCCGGCCTCGATATCGTGCCACCACGTGGTGATGGGCTGCGGGGTGGTGTCTGGCTGGCCCGACTGACCCGACTGGCCTGATTGCGTAGTCGCGACATCGCCCAACGGTATGCCTTCCACCCCTTGCCGCGGCTTGGTGCCCACATATAGCTCATAGCTGTCCACATCGGGGTGTATGTTTGGCAGCCATGTGATTTCCAGCCCTCCCTCATCCGTGGCGGTTTGCTGGTGGATGGTGGCGGTGATAGGCGTTTGCCATGTTTGGGTGAGGGTGGCGGTTTGGTCGATGTGAATGGGCACCACCCCCGCCATCAGCCCAAGTGGGTCATACTTCCTATCGGCGACCCGTATGTGTGTTGCCTTGGCTCCGCTCGTCCCGCTCATCCCGCTCGTCCCGCTCATCCCGATGGTATAGGGGTCTGTCGCGGTGATATAGCCCTCTATCGGCGAAGAGACACCATCATCAATGCGCATCCAGGCATAGTAGGTATTTGTCTCCAGGCGGGAGAGGTCGGCAGAAACAGACATCCGCGCGCCTTGCAGGACATCCGTATCAGTAATCACGGCCCGCGCCACCTCAACACCGCTGAAGATCGGTATCGTCTTTGTGATGCGTGTACTGTTGGTTATTGAGCCGGTTGAGGTGTAGGAGTTGGTTGAGGTGTAGGAAATGGTCTCTGTAATGGGCATGGTGTTGAGGTGAAGGGTGACGGTTGTGGGGCGTTGCTCCGAGAGAAGGCTCCACGTGAAGGTCGTGTTCGCCAAATCAGAGGGGTCAACCCACATCCCGTGCAGTTCTGGCGGATGTTTCATCCCCATCACGCTCACGACATAGTTCGTAGCGGTGGTATTGCCCGTCAACCGCAGCTTCCACGTGCCGGAGATGGCCTGATCCACGCCGTACTGCGTTTGATAGGTCATACTTATCCCATCGGTATCGGTAATCACCTCGTAGGAGACGTGGTAGGGCACGTAGGGATCGGTGTAATTATCCGGCGTGATGGTGATTCCATTGGGGTCTACCAGCGATACATCAAGCTCGCCATCAGCCGTGACGGCGAAAATCGTATCTGTGCGCATCATCACGTTGACTTGGGTAACGGCGTCGGAGGGCTGCATGAGGTCTTGTGGCGCATTTTGCTGCGCTATCCCTGCCATCGACGGCATGATGTCTGCCGCGATGAAGACACTATCGACAGGCGTGTCCTTCTCAGACGCATTGGCAAAGGAAATATCACGGAGTCGCGGCTCTGCCAACGAAATACCGCGTCGTGTCGCCCACCGTGCCCGCGCCACATCAACGCTGTCAATGAGTTGGTAGTTGTCGACATCACCAAGGACGAGTTTCTTGTCCGGGCCGACAAAAAAGCCCGTCGTAATCAGGTCGAGGACGTTGATCTCGCCCTTAAAACCGTATTGACCATTGGTAAACTTACCAAAATCCGCCCCCACATCGCCAAGCGTCACGTCTTTGGGCGGGATAGTCACGCAAATCTCTTTGAAGCCCAAATCAACGCACTCTTCAGCGACCTCGCCCCGCTGCAAGCCCAATTCGCCACGCGCCGACCCGGTTACCTGGAAATCGTCTTCGGCCTGCCAGGCGTGGATGGAGGTGGAGGCGCGGAAAACGACTGCGTGTATCTCGACGGTCGTGCGGAAGCCGTCTGTCTCACTGATGGAGATAGAGGCATTTGACACATCAAAGCCGAGGACAGAAAGAGCCGCCTCAAGCTCAAAGGCGAACCGCGGCTGAAAGACGATGCGCGCCCCTCCCTCAAGCCCAATCATAGAACTCACCTTAAGCTGCGCGGCGCTCTCAACCTCAACGCTCACCTCTATCGCCTCGCTGCCCGGCTCCAACGAGACAGTGCCCTCTATGCCAGTCAGCAGGAAGCCCGTCGTGCCAACAGGGATACCTATCCCATCGCACTCATAGCCAAGCGAGCATTCAAGCAATCTGAGCGTTTTGATGCGGGCAGGGGTGATAGGCGTTTCGGGGGCGGGGAGGGTCTCGATGTGCATCATTGAGCCACCATCCTCTGTTGAGAGGAGCGTTGCCCCCACCTCAATGCCGCAATCGTCTCCCCTTTTGAGGTTGGGGATGGTGAAACCACCTTCCGCCTCAATCTTATGCCCGCCAGTCGGCAGGTTGTAGATCATCCCTGCCATCTCAAGGCTAAATTTCCCCGCCTCGATCTTCGGCAGACGGACTTTGGGCGCTTCAAAATCAGCAATACTTGCATTCTCATTATCTGGCTTGAGGAAGCCCAATCCCTCTCCCCCAATGACCGCCTGCTCTGGCGATGGCCGCTGTGCGCCACCCCATTCCTCCGGCACAATGAAGGTCGCATTGCCACGCAATTGGCCTTCCGTGAAGATTACCTCTTCCATCTGCATGGTCAAGCCCGCAACCGGCAGTTGGAAAGGCGAAATGGCGGTGGTATGAACACGATTTTCTGCATCCACCCGCGCCCGCACGGTGATATTTTGTGCTTCGGAGCCGTTAACCGATGCATACATCAGGCCAGCGATGCTGCACCCTTCCTCGTCGTTGGGAGGCGTGATAAGCCGTACATCGTCTATGCGCACGGTGGTTGATATCGTGTCGATGAGGGGGATGGACGTGGCGTGGCAGAGGGCGGGGTCGTTGGGGTCAGGCTCATAATTTTCCCCCCGCTCCACCCACATCTCCATACCCCACGACAGCAATTCTCCCTCGTCCCCTTTGGAGCGGTCTTTCACCCGAAGCGTCCACTCGCCACGGATAGATTGCCCGACGAGGGTGCTAAGCGGTTCTTCTGGCCGGTAGCTCTTGGAGAAGGGCGCGTCGCCATACGCGTCGCCATATGCGTCGCCATAGATAATCTTTGGGTTTGGCGCTTGATCATCGAGAATGGTGTCGATAAAGTGGTCGCTGCTTCTGCCGCGGTTATCAATAAGCCCAATTGTCGTGCCAGAAGGTGCAATCAGCTCTACCTGCAAATCGCCAACATACGTATGGCTGATGCTCAACGTCACGTTGAGGTCGAGGAGCTGCTCCGAGTCATCAACCGTGATGGTAGAGCGGATACCCGATGCCAAATCATCGGTGATGACGCGGGTCGTCTTGTTGATATAGGTCTTGCGGATGGCATGCGTCGGCAGTAGAGCATAGGGTAGCTCATATGCGCCAATATCAACCGTGCTATGGACGTGGCGGGTGTTGCCTGCCACATCCACCTCCACCCGCTCTGCACGGTTGTTATCGCCATCCACATCGGTCAAATCTTGCAGGAGGCGGCTGATACTCCCCGCATTGACGGCAGGAGATTGCGCTCCCACCACGTACGAACCTTGTCGGCTGGGCGCGGCTTGCGGGTCGATTGGGTTGACGAAGAGGGGGTCTTTGGCGATATTGTGGTTCTCATCGCTGGTCAGCCCTTCGATGATGGAGAAGGCAGTTGTCGGTGCATCACGACCATCGTCGGCAATCTGCTCTTGAGTCGGCGCATTCCCCCACACAATGCTGTTGATGAGCGAGAGGTTGCTTTGGGTGCTCTGTATCGCCCCGCCCGTCTCTTCTGCCCGATTGCCGCTGATTGTCATATGCGCGGCGATAGGCGCAGCGTTGGTGGTGGAAAGCCCCGCGCCGTGTTGCGCCACATTCCCGCTGATGAGCATATTGCTGAGGACGGCCATCCCGCCCTCAACCGCCACCCCGCCTCCAGAGTCGGTCGCGGTATTGGCCCGCACGGTCAGGTGGCTGATGGTGGCTTTCGACTGGCGGATGGCGATACCACCCCCCATTTCCGCCGTGTTGCCCTCTACAAAGCCGTTGCGGATGATAGGCTGGCCGCCACGTATCAAGATGCCGCCGCCCCACTCATCCGTATAGCCGCCCTCAATGGTAAAGCCATCTAGGATGGTGTGCTCATCCGCATTAATAAGGGTAACAACGTGGTGTACATTGTCTTCCCTCGTAGCCGTATCGCCAATCTCCCCCGTCAGCGTGACGGGGTGAGTGCGCCAATCACGTTGCTCTAATATGCGTTCTGTGCCCGCAAACCCGCCGTAGAGTACAACCCCCGACGGAATGCGGAAGGTGGCTGTGCGGCCAGTTGAGTCTGTCGGGGAGATCGGAGTAGTCGGCGTATATGTCCCCTCCGCCACCCATACTTGCGAGCCGGTCGGGGCGCGGGCAAGGGCGTCCTCCAAAGAGCGGTAGCCATTTTGCCACGAGGTGCCGTCATTGGCCCCCGTCGCCGACGCATTGACATAGATGATAGGCTTGAGCGTGGTCGAAGCGGCAGTCGTCGTGCGCCCTTCCCCAATGCCCGCAACGCCAAAGAGCGCGGCGAGAAGGAGGAGCGCGACGGTGGTGGTAGATATACGAATAGCGTGCATATTCGGTCTCATATCGTTCCTTCACTGTTTGGGTTTTGCTTGGCTGTTCTTCGCTGATACTGGTCGAGCTTCAATGGATCGTGTTTGTTCCTCTGTATCATAGCAAATTGGCCAAAAAAGACACAATAGGCTGTCTATCCCCCATACGTCCCCACTCAACACCCTATTGACAATGCCCATGCTTTGTGATATTGTTGCGAGGTCAACTATTGACACCGAAACGAATAAAGGAAATAGAAAGGATGGTATATATGCAACAAACTCGTCCCTTCTCCTCGCCCCCCGACACGCCTCAACATTCTCAGCATCCCCAACACATCGAGGACGGCTTATATGGCAAGCAGGCGCTGTTTGGGATGATCGGCATTGCGATGGTCGTGCTGCTCTCCGCACTCGATCAGACCATTGTGAGTACGGCCCTCCCCCAAATCACCGCCGACCTGCGTGGGTTTGAGCTGTACCCGTGGGTGGCGACCTCATATCTGCTCACTTCCACCGTGACCATTCCGGTGATGGGCAAGATGAGTGACCTCTATGGGCGCAAATATTTCTTGCTTATTTCTATTGTGGTATTTACTTCTGCCTCAGCGATGGCGGGGCTGTCGCAAAGTATGGAGATGCTCATCGCCGCCCGTGCTGTGCAGGGTATCGGCGCGGGTACCTTCACCGCCACGGCCTTCACCAGTGTGGGCGATATGTTCCCTCAGCCAGAACGGCGCGCGCGGTGGCAGGGTATCTTGACCAGCACGTTTGGCTTGGCGAGCGTGGTCGGGCCAGCATTGGGCGGTGTGCTGACTGACGCATTTGGATGGCGGTCGGTGTTCTACGTCAACCTGCCGATTGGCATTGTGACGGTGGCTGTCTTGTGGCTGACCTTGCCAGATAACCTCTCCCCGCGCACCCCCAATGCCCGCGTTGATTGGATAGGCGCATTGCTGATCGTGACGGGGGCAAGTACGTTGCTGCTGGCGGTGGAGTGGGGTGGGAATGTGACCCACGGCCTGAGTTTGCAGCTGATCGCGCTTGTGCTGGTGAGCATTGTTGCGTTTGCGGCCTTCTTCAAGGTGGAACAGCGTGCTCCTGAGCCGCTTTTGCCCTTGGACATTTTCCACGAGCGGGCGGTTTTGCTCTCAAGTATGCTCTCTGCGGTCTTAGGGTTTTCGCTCTTTGGGCTGATTTTCTATACACCGCTCTTCCTGCAAGGGGTGTTGGGGTTGAGCCCAAGCGCGGCGGGGTTGCTGCAAACACCGCTCGTCGCCACGATGGCGCTCGGTAGTTTGTCAAGCGGACAAATCTATGCCCGGACACGCCGTGCGCGCATCTTGATGGTCACGGGTGCACTCTTCCTCATTAGCGGGAGCTTGTTGGTCTCGCAGGCAAGCATCTCAACACCGCATTGGATACTTGCGCTTGAATTGGCGCTGTGCGGGGCGGGAGTGGGGATGAACTTCCCAATGATTATGATTATTGTGCAATCAAGTGTCCCGCGCCATCGGCTGGGAGTGGGTACCTCAACTGTCCAATTTTCGCGTATGATGGGGAGTGTGCTGGGAACGGCGGTGGTAGGCTCATTAGTGAGCGGGATCTTCCTGTCAAGTTTGACTGCATCCGTCTCGCGGACGCACCCAATGCTGTTGCAGTTGGTGCAAGACCCGCAAGTGTTGGTCGACCCGCTCTTGCGAATGGATGCCTATACTACGGCGTCTCAGCTTGGAGCCGTTGGGGTCGCGAACCTCTACTACCTGCTGCAGACCAGCCGGGATGCGTTGGGGTGGGGCGTGCAAAGTAGCTACCTGCTGACAAGCATCATATCGGTGACCGTACTCCTGCTGTCCTGGCAGCTTGGGAAGATCTACCAAGAGCAGCAGCATCAGCATCCTGCCCACCAGCAGCACGGGCAAACCCAGCATGGCATAGCGCATTAGTAAGCAAACAGGAAGAGTGATATGGGTGCCAAACAGCCGCCACAACTCACGATTTTGCAACTGATCAGCCGTACCTACTACCATCTTCTGCCGGTCTTTGAGCGGTATATGGGCATAAGCCGGGCACGATGGGCCGTGCTCTCGCAACTCCACCGATGTGGGCAGATGAGCCAGGCTACCCTGCAGAAGCATCTGCAAGTCCACGGGGCAGCCATCACGCGGCAGGTCAAGCAGTTGGAGGGGGAAGGGTATGTACTTCGGTGGCCCGCCCCCCACGATAACCGCTTTACGTTGGTTGACCTCACCCCCGCAGGCAAAGAGCTGGTCGAGGGGATGATGGCACGCCGAAACTCGTTTGAAGACTCGGTGTTGCAGGGCATTACCGAGGAGGAAATCGCCGTGACGATGCGGTGCCTATCGAAGATTAAGAGCAACCTGTGTGAATGCTCGTTGGATGAGCCGCATGCAGAGCCGCATGCCGCCCGGTGCTGCGCGCCAATCGGCGAAAAGCCAGACGACGGGTGAGGGGGTTGCCCAAGAGTAGCCCCTCTCTTCAACCCCGGCCACACCTATGCTATACTGTAGCGGTTTTGCAGAACAGCTACTTTGCGCGGCACGAGAAAGAGCATATGGTCACCGTGAAACACCGACGAGAGCACTACTACGACCGCTTACGGACACCGTTGATAATCATTGGGTTGATGGGGGTGGGGCTACTCCTACGGCTGTGGTTTATCTCGGTCAACGAGCTTGATCCACAGCTTTCCCCCGCCGACGACGGTGATTACTACC
>CAZGLO010000064.1:18793-20918 GCA_964526735.1 uncultured Chloroflexaceae bacterium
ACGGGCGCTTCGTTTCGCGACCACCGGCAAATATATCGATGATTTTTGGCTTATCCGCCCGCCGTTGCACGTGATGATGTTTGCGCTGATGATCCGCATCAGCATCATCATGGGCACGATTCCGGGGGTTTCCCTCATCCGCGTCGCGCAGATTGTCTTGAGTCTGCTGGCGATACCCGTGGGCTACAGCCTTGCGAAGCGGCTTTTCGACAGGAAGACGGGCATCATCTTTGGGAGTTTCCTTGCTATATGGTTCCCATTGGTAGAGCTTCCGGCCCATCTCTTCACAGAGCCACTCTTCGTTTTCCTCCTGCTGATGCACCTCTGGCTGCTGGTCGTGTGGCGAGATACGCTTCGCTGGCCCTACCTGGCTGGTTCGGCGGTGGCGCTTGGGCTGACAGCCCTCACCCGCTCTGTGGCGATATACGGCGCACTCTTCATCCTGTCGTGGTTCCTGATCGAGGCGTGGTATCGCCGCCGTCCTGCCCCTCCCCCCGCCGAGCCGCTTGAGACACCAGATACGCCCCCTACCCGCCTTGACCATATCAAGCAAACAATACGTGGGGTATGGCAGTGGTCACGCCGCCCGCTTGCCATCTTCATACTGCTCTTTGCGCTGGTCATTGTCCCGTGGACGATCCGCAATTATATTGTTTACCAGCGGGTGATTTTGGTGGACACCATCGGGTCAGTCAACCTCTGGCTGCATATGGAGAAATATGAGGAGAAGGGCGTCGAAATCCTCAAGCAAATGCCGCAGCGAGACCGTCAAGCCTTCGCGGTGGCCGATACGCGCCGGATGTTCTTTGAAGACCCCATCAACTTTTGGCAGATGCTGTGGCGCAATGCGTGGCTCCACTTCCTGCACATCTGGAAAGGGCAATTCATTGAAGATTTCTTCCTCAAAAGTAGCTTTTATGGGCGGCCACTGCGCGCGGTATGGCCCCTCGGCATTGCGGGCGATATGCTGTGGTTTATCTTCTCGCTTGGCGGGCTGATTGGCCTTATTCTCCCCGCCCGCGAAGGCACATTTCGGTGGATCGCGTGGGGGTGGGCAGGTTATACCATGCTCACGGTGATGCTCTTCCACGTCGAGCCGCGCTACCTGATGCCACTCTGGCTCATCCTGATGCTCTACGGGGCGTGGGTGATAGGGAATGCACGTGATATCCTCTCGCTCCTCCGCCGCCGTCGGCTATATGGCGGGGTGGCGGCAGCAGTAGCGGTTGCGTTCTTGGTAGCGGTCTTCACCTACCGCAATTACCCCGAAACATTCGCCGCTGGCTTCAGCCGCGAGTATCATCGGCATATGGGAGTGCGCGCATTTGAGGAGGGTGATTATGAGACGGCGGTTGAAGAGCTTCGCGCGGCGGTAGATGCACAACCACACTTCGTCAGCAGCCACGCAGAGCTTGGATTAGCGTTAGTCGCCCAAGGCTCATACGAGGAGGCGGCAGAAGTCGTGGGCAAGGATGATGCTCAACATATGCTGCTGGCGCGGGGGGCATTGGCGCAAGCGCAGGGCAATGATGACCAAGCCGCCGACCTCTTCACCAAGGCCGAAAAGAAAGCAGGCGATGATATGCAGCGGATGGGGGATAGATGGATTATCCCCCCCGTCACCGCCTTCCTCAATGTCGGCACGGGGCAGGGTATCGGCTATATAGAAGGCTTTTCGCTGCCCGAAGAGTCGCCCCGTTCACGTTCATACCGGTGGCTGCAGGGCACGGGTAGCATAGACATGCCCCTCCCCGCGCCGTTGACCGCCGACTCCATCGTGATGCTGCGGATGGCCGGTGCTGATAGCCAAGAACATCGCCTTGGCACGCCCACAACCGTAACCTTTCTTGGCGAAGATGGCGAGTCGCTCTCATCCGTCTCCTTCCGCGTGGCGGGCGGACAGTGGCGTATCTACCGGCTGGCCATCTCTGAAGCGCAGGTGGGGAGCCAGACCCTCCGTATGCGCATAGAAGCACCGACGTTCATTCCGGCGCACCGCTATCCAGACTCGAATGATATCCGACCCGTCAGCCTGATGATACACGCCGTGTGGGTGAACCAACCCTGAACCTCATAGATGTTTACCCTTCAGGGCGGGAAACCCACCCGCTTTCAGCGGTGGGAG
>CAZGLO010000065.1:0-19265 GCA_964526735.1 uncultured Chloroflexaceae bacterium
ACGGGTGGAGGAGCGAGCACAAGCCCAGGTGCTTTAGCTCTGGGTAGCTGACTGCAGCGTCTTTCAAAGCCCCATGTAGGTGCAATAGACATCTGCGCGTATTTGGCTCTGCACACCGCGGAAGTGAAACCCATAGACACCCGGTGACAATTCGTGGTTGGCGGTGATGTTCAATAGTGGCTCAAAGCCAATCCGGCCCTGATTATCGGCCCGCTGCTGGTCGGGGTAGAGGCTATAAGCACCCGATGGCTCTGTGATCCAAAATTCTACCGCTTCCCCGGGGAGGAAATTGATGGCCTGTATGGCAAAGACGGTACCCATCCCGCCCTCCGGCGGCGTGACCGTGCCGTTGATGTTGGGAGGACGCGGCGTGCCAAGGCCCGCAATGTAGGCCGAGGTGATGCGGAAGGGGGCTGAGCGCACGATATCGCCATCCTCCTCCTGCACCACCGCCACATAGTCGCCATTGGGGAGGTCGTGGCTCTCCCACCGCGCTTGCACCATCCCCTGCTCATCCACCTGCACCTTGATGGGGTCGATGGGGGTGCTTTCACCTGTCTCCGCCGTGACCCACGCATTGACCATCTTGTCGGGTTTGTTGGGGGGGAAGCCCGTGGCAAAGAGCGTGAATGAGGTGCCTTGTGGCGCGCCCATTGGCACCACTCCGGCATCGTCGCGCGTGCCAAGCTCGTCGTGCAGCACAATACTAAGCGCATTGGGGTCACCCGCGCCAAAAGATGCCACACTATCGCTCACCAGCAAGTAGCCAATCGCTTGATGGCCACTTTCCTGCCCTTCCGCCGTGATCGCCCACACCCCCTCATCGCCATCATCCGGTATGCTGATAGCTTCCTCGACAATGCCTTCCGCCGATGCACTTTCAGAATGGTCGAGCGGGATAATAGCCTCGCTGGGAGCCGTCAGCCACATACTCACCCCTTCGTACGGCTCAAAGCCGGTCGCTTGGAGCGTGAATTGGGTATTTCGATGGCCCTGCTGCGGCGTGACCGTCGCATTGACGCCCGCCGGTATGGTAAGCGCTGGCTCGTTGGACACTTGCTGAGGCGGCTGTTGAGGCGGTTGCGAAGGCTGTTGAGGCGGTTGTTGAGGGATGGGCGTGGGTGTGGGTGCCCACTCGTTTGTCGGCTGTTGAGGATCATCCTGCATCTTGGCGATGTCCGGGGCGAGGTAGCGGCCAAGTGGGCTTAACACCACCCGCTGGCCCGGCGGCAGCTCCGACCAATATTCAAACCGCGCCTGCTCAAAATATTGGACGGTGCGCGAGACGCCATTGGGGAGCACTTCCCGAAACTCATCGCTCAACGGCCACCCAAAGATAGCCACACCGCCGTAGGTCTCCCATATCTCCTTGAAGCCATATTGGATAATGTGCTGCGTTTCGGGGATATAGCGTCGGTCGGCGGTATCGACGATGGGGGTGGCGGGGGGAAACTGTTTGCCAGCGAGGATTTCCTCGCCCAACCGCCCCAATGCGACCGATGGCGGAGAGCCTTTGACCAGCTCAAACCGCGCCCGCTCAAAATATTGGGTAATGCGGCCAGTACTGCCGGAACGATATTCTTTGGTGATGGGGTAGCCGAAGACAAACACGCCTCCCTTTGCCCGCCAGAAGGCGTAAAACTCCGTGCGGACGGTGTAGCCCGTCTCTGGGAAGTAGTGCCCTCCCGATTGTGCATGCGTGGCGGGGGCGGGAAAACCTCCCACGCCCGCCACCGCGACCAGGAACAGGCAGAACACCCCAATATACGCAATCGTGCGCCTGATATGTGGGTATCGCATATGGTTTCCCTTGCCGTTCTTCTTCTGTTCTTTCTTCCTGCTCAAGATTGCCTCCTTCTCACACTCTTCTACATTGAGCATATGCTGCGACGTTGTCTGCCACATCTCCTGCGCTATCTGCCCAATCTATGTGCTATGTCTGCTGCCTACGGGCATTCGCACCCAATCTTGTCGCCATCTCGGTCAAGCCGATGCGGATCGCAGGCAACATAGAAGCTGCATCCATACTTCTGTCGCACCTCGTCGCAATCGAGGTCGGGGCTGTTCTTGGGGATGCAAATGTCTGGGTAGCACGGATCGCAGTCGACCGACTCGGAGTTGGAGCTATCAGACTCAGGCTCCGAATCGCCGGATGCCCCCTCATCAACGCGGAAATAGCCAATTGCTTCCTTTTGGCTTTCGCTGCCGCGCGCCGTGATGGCCCACACCCCGGTCATAAACTCTTCGGAGTCTATTTCGACATCTGCATGCGCAATCGACCCGCTGTTATCGGCATTGACGCTCTTAAAATCCTGCGTGGTGAAATCTGGCCTAGTCAGCCACATATCCACCTGCTCGTCATCTGAGAAGCCGTGCGCTTCAAACTCGAACCTAGTGCCTTGGGGGCCATATTGCGGCGTGACACTCGCATTGACACTCTGCGGGATCGAGGAGTCTCTTGGTTGGGGTTGCGGCTGCGGTTGGGGTTGTGCATTTCCGCTGTCGATGCGGAAGTAGCCGACCGATTCATTCCCGCTATCAGCACCGTGTGCCGTGATCGCCCACACCCCGCTCATAAACCCATCGGAGTCTATCGTGATGTCTTCGTGTGAGATCGACCCGCTTCCATCGGCTTCGGCGGTCTTATCAAAGTCTTGTACGCTTGAATCTGGCTTTGTCAGCCACATGGTGACGTGCTCGCCATCCTCAAAGCCGTTGGCCTGCAAGGTAAACTTGGTTCCAGCAGGGCCGTGCGCCGGTATGAGATTCGCATTGGTGCCCTGCGGGATAGGTGGTTCACTTGGCTGTTGGGGCTGCGGTTGGGGCTGTGGCTGTGGTTGGGGGTCTGGTTGCGGTTGTGAACCAGGCTCGGCTGTTGGCGGGACGGGGGCTGTGCGCTCAGGAGGAGCCAAGAGCCGCCCCAATTGCGTCAATACTACACGCTGTCCGGGCGGCAGTTCGGGCCAATACTCAA
The DNA here is from genome assembly GCA_964526735.1 of uncultured Chloroflexaceae bacterium. Lineage (GTDB taxonomy): Bacteria > Chloroflexota > Chloroflexia > Chloroflexales > Chloroflexaceae > JAAUSY01. Next base: position 2,975 of record CAZGLO010000065.1, read on the forward strand.
ACCGCGCGCGCTCGAAGTATTGCACGGTGCGCATCCTGCCGTCGGCGGTCACCTCTTCAATTTCCTCACTAAGCGGCCACCCAAAGATACGCTCTGCGCCGTGGGTCTCCCATATCTCCTTAAAGCCATATTGGATGATGTGTTGCGTTTCGGCGATATAGCGGCGTTGGGCGGTGTTGCGGATGGGCAGTGCCCGCTCAAACACACGCCCCTGTGTTGCCTCTACTCCAAGCATGCCAAGCCCAACGTAGGTGCGTTCTCCTTGGGTGACCACCTCAAACCGCGCCCGCTCAAAATATTGCGTGGTGCGACCAGTGTGCGGCGAGACGTATTCTTCGGTGATCGGATAGCCAAACAGGTATAGACCACCGTTGACTTCCCAAAATTGGCGGAAAACACCGCGCAAAAAATGCCCGGTTTCGGGGAAATAGTGCGCGTCGGTTTGGGCGGTGGTGGTGGGTATTGGGGGTAATGAACCAAGAACAAGTGATAATACCAAGAGCAATCCACTCAATCGCCCAAGACGATGAATGAGATGTACATTCCGTTGCTTTGCCATAAAACTTGCGGCAGGGGACGCCCTGCTTTAGCGGGGCGAGGAATACCGCTCTCCTTTCTCATAGCTGTAACCGTCGGCCTGGTGCAAAATACTCAGATACTTCGGATGCACATCAATCCCGTTCAACCGGAATGACGGTCGGTAGCGAATCACTAGCCGCCCTGTGTGCGTCCCCGTATATTTCCCGTTCGGAATCACTGCTTTTACGATGTCTCCCGTCTGAAACCTAAGAAATGATTTAGCGGCGGGGGCGTGCGCTTTCGGAACCCCGTATTTGTCGGGGCAACAGCGTTGACGCCGCCCGTGTCCCGTCGCCTTGATGAGCAGGGGCGCGTGACCGGGTGCGATATAGACTCGTTCGCCGCTTTCGCCCACACAGGCCGCGTCGATCCAGTGTGCTCTCGGGTACGCCTGCTTGCGCCGGTTGTACTTTGTGCGGGCTCCCGTCCCCGTTTCTAATGGGAAACCCGACGACTCGAAGCCGTTAAACAACACCCATCGCGTGGTGTTCATTGCCGCCGCATCTTTCAACGGCAGCTTCGCCTTGCGCTGAATGTCTGGGTGGCCAAACTCTGAGGCCGTCTGGTTCCCTTTCTTCTGATTGCATGATGTACAGGCCAGCGTGACTACTCCCAACCCTTAAGGATTGGGCTTCTCGGGTAAACGGGTAACGGCGAAACACCCACGCCCGTCCGTTCTTGAGCAGCTTGCGTGCCCGGGCCGGGTGGCAGGGCATGAGTGGCTGCTTGTTTTTGTCTACTACGAGTACACGTTGCATAAAAAGTCACCTCTTTGTTCTCGCCTTGCGGCGGTATTCGGACTTATGTCCGCGTGAGCCTCGTCAATGTTATCGAACGGTTTCGTGTCAGCAGCACTGGCCTAGACCCTCAGCCTGTTTAACCACTGACCGCAGTGTCCGGGGCTGGCTCTACGCACCCCGGAGTGCCTATACATTCGCCCGTAACGTAGTCCCGTAGGACTAAGACTGGTCAACGTGAGCTTTTACAAGCTCCCGGCTTGAGCCGGGGGTCGTTGACATCCGAGGTCGTAGGAACGATACAGATATCGATATAATCTTGCGCTCATTATACCAAGAAGTTGGCGCGAAAACAGCCCGTATCAGAACCATTTTGGATGTGATACAATAATACAGCAATGTGGCAACGTCTATAGACCTTATAGAGACCTTATGGAGACCTTATATACGGTTTGGGTTCTGTTGTTGGTAGGTATGGGTAGAGTACAGGGCGTGCAACTCGTATGACATTGGTGTGGGTGGGTATATCGTGGCTGATTGGTATCATCGCCACCGACGCCCTCTACCAGACGATGGGGATAGAGCAGCCTATCGCCCTCACCCCCGCCCGCCAGCAGCAGTTGACCACGTTCTTTTGGGCGTTGGCCGGAAGCGCGGTCGGCGGTGTGATGATTGCCATTCTTGGGCGGGCGCTCAGAGACATATTCCCCATTGCGGCGAGGCTTTCGCTGGTAGGAGTGTGTCTGACCTTTGTCGCGCTTGGCGGCATCCGTTACCATAGAGCGCAGACATATACGACGCCTCGCAGTGTATGGCTGTTGGCGGGGCAGGGCGAGGTGACCCTCCAAGGCGTCATCCACGACGACCCCAAACAAGGCGAGGATCGGCAACAAATCTTGATCGAGGTTGAGGCGGCACGGCTTGGTGGTGCATCTCGCTCAACATCAAACCCTGCTGTCGCCATCGATGGCAAGGTGATGATCCACGCGCCACCCTACCCCGCCTACCGCTATGGACAGCGGGTGATTGTGCAGGGGGAGGTAGAGCGCCCGTCGGCGGCAGAATACCCCGGGTGGTTTGATTATCGGGCGTTTTTGGCGCGGCAGGCGATTTTTGCCATCATGGACGAGACGGAAGAGCTGCACATCACCGCCCACCCAACGCAGGCCGGTAACCCTGCATTGCGGCTGTTATACCAGTTCCGAGCGCATTGCCAAGAGATTTTGTTGCGCGAGCTTCCCGAACCACAGGCATCGCTTGCAGTGGGTATCCTGCTAGGGGGCAAGGCGGCCATCCCTGATGAGGTCTATGACGACTTCTCAGCAGCGGGGATTGCCCATATCCTGGTCATATCGGGGTGGCATTTGACGCTTGTCGCCACCATGCTGCAGCAACTTTTGCGCACCATCAGCGGACGGATGCCAGTTGGGCGGTTGCAGATAGGGCGATGGACGACCTTCTGGATAGTGATCCTCGTCCTGTGGGGGTATGCGTTCTTTGTAGGCGGGGGTATCGCCGCACTGCGCGCCGCCGTGATGGCAAGCCTCGCCGCGCTCGCCACCGCCACCGAACGCCAAGCACATACGTGGATTGGGTTGTCGGTGGCGTGTTGGGCGCTGACTATGCTCAACCCCCACGTCCTGTGGCAGATTGGGTTTCAGCTTTCAGTCGCCGCCACGGCAAGCATTTTTGCCTTCAACACGCCTATTACCGCGTGGCTTCAGGGGAAAATAGGGCACATGGTTGAGGGCGTTGCGGGGGCGGTTGATATCCTTGCGACGACATTAGCGGTACATGTGCTGCTTTTGCCGGTGATTTTGTATCATTTTGGCAATCTGGCCGTCATTGCGCCACTCGCAAATCTTGCTATCGTGCCCGTTGTTCCGTATGCGATGATACTAGGTGCGTTGGCGTTGGGTGTGGGTCTTCTCTGGCTACCGCTGGGGCAAGGAGTAGCTGCCTTGTTGGCGTGGCTGCCCCTCGCCTGGATGTCGGAAGGAGCGCACTTCTTTGCCTCATTGCCGTGGGCAACGGTGCGACTGCCCTCGCTCTCGTTGTGGTGGATTGGAGGATACTACGCTCTTGTTGGAGGATGGAGGATACATCGATTAAGGGAAGAAAGATATGATTATCGACGATGACCGCTGATAATCATCGATGATCGCGGATGATCATCACACTTCTCCCCGCTGAAAACAGGTAATCTACGATAGATGCTGGAAAGTCAAATGCTTACACAAGAAATCGAGCAACACATTCAACACGCAATTGAGCAGATCCACGCTTCATCCTACCGACTCGTCCTAGAATTCGCCGGTGCGGGGAGCTTGGCCCTGTGGTGGCTCCACAGCGTGCCTGGCTCATCGCACACCGTCTTGGAGGCAACCGACCGCTACTCACAGCCGTCTCTGCGCGACCTGCTCGGGGGCGAGCCGGAGTCATATGTTTCTGTGGAGACGGCGGTTGCAATGGCGCAACGCTCCTATACCCGCGCGGTCAACCTCCAAGGTACACAGCGTGCGATGCTGCTGTTGGGAGTGGGGTGTACGGCGACTATCGCCACGACCTACTCCAAGAAGGGCGAACATCGTTGTTCGGTCGCGGTGCAAAGCCCCGATGGCATCACGACCTACGACCTGCGGATGAAAAAAGGGCTGCGTGACCGTACAGAAGAGGAAACATTGGTAAGCACGCTCTTGATGTGCGCCATCGCCAATGCGTGTGATGTTCCCTTCCCCACGCCACTGCAGCTGACGCCGGGGGAGCACTTGCGGGAGAACCATACCACCTTTACCGATAATATTCGCCGGTTGTTGACCCACTCAATCCAAACCGTGACCATCTACCCTGATGGCCACCAAATTGCCGATGAGCCAACCAATTGCGCCATCCTCTCCGGCTCCTTCAACCCGCTTCACGATGGCCACCTCAAGCTTGCCGAAGCCGCCGAGTCGTTCTTAGGCTATCCGGTGGTCTTTGAGATGCCGGTCGTCAATGCGGATAAGGGGGCGCTTACGGCGGCGGAGATCGACCAGCGCCAACGCCAGTTCCTCGACCAGGGGACGGTCATCTTGTCGCGGGCACCGCTCTTCAAGGACAAGGCAGAACTATTCCCCGGATGTACCTTTGTGATGGGGTATGATACTGCCGCGCGGCTTATCTCGCCCCACTACTATGGCGGCGTTGAGCAGATGTATGAGTCCTTGCACCACATCCAAGAGACGGGATGTCGCTTTTTGGTGGGGGGGCGGCTCCAACACAGTGACTTCCTAACGCTCGCCGATTTGCATCTCCCAGAGCGGTTCAGGTCGCTCTTCACCGAGCTACCCGAATCGCTCTTCCGCGTCGATATCTCGTCAACGGAGCTACGACAGCAAACGTTGCGATAGCCATATACCGAACGGCTTCAGGAACGACCTATGCCCATTGGTGACTACTATCAAGAATACGGCCCCATACACCGTCGCCGCGGCAGATATGGCGATGTGCCAGCAGGAGAGAAGCCAAGGAGAGGAGATCGCTTTCTCCGCCGAGATGAGGCGTATGGACGGGAAGAAGACGGCCACACATATGAAGATCTGCCCACCGACCTGCCAACCTTCCGCCGCCGTCGTTCTGCCTCGCCCCGCACATCACCCCGTCGTGCGGCGCAGCGGCGTGAGCTACGTGAACGGCGTGCATCGCGTACGTTCCGCTTGCCGCGGTTGCCGTCGTTCTCCCGCCTTTCGCGTTGGCAGGTGGCGGGGATAGTCGTGGTGGTGCTGCTTGCGCTCCCGTTCGTGTTCCCCTATGGCTATTCGCTCTTCTTTTATGGGCGGGCATGTCCGGGGGTCTCCATACAAGGCATTCCAGTGGGCACGCTCGATCAAGAGGCGATTACGACGGTGGTATCGGCGCGGCATACCCGTTTCCTGCGGCAACCGGTGACGATTGTCTATGGGGAACAGCAATGGCAGCCTTCTTCCGACCAAGTTGGGCTGACCTTCGATCCGGTTGATGTGGCTCGCCAAGCACTTGAGCCCGGGCGACGTGGCACCCCTATCGACCGGCTCGCAGAACTCTGGCGGCTGTGGATGGAGGGGGTCGATATTGCACCGCGGGCGACGGTTGACCTCAATCGCTTACAGGACTACCTGCTCTCATTGCGGCACAGTGTTGAGTATCCCCCCCGCGACGCGACATTGGCGATTGCGGAGGGCGAAATTATCGGCACGCCCAGCGCATCAGGCCGTCAGATCGTCTTTGACACGACCATAACAGAGGCAATCACGGCGATGCAGCACCTTATGCCACAATCTATCGCCCTACACACCCGCGAGCTTCCCGCCACCATCGGGACAGAAGACCTTGCCGCGGCAGAGCGGCGCGCCACCACGATGATTAGCAAGACGCTCCTCTTGACGCACGAGGCGCGGGAATGGCGTTGGGGGCCGGATATGCTCTCCTTATTGGTGCGTGCGCAGCCCGTTGATGGCGAATTGCAGGTGGTGGTTGATGAAAGACAGCTTGCCCACGCCATCGACGTGCTTGCAGATGAGGTGGAACGCGACAAGCAGGAACCACGCTTGCAGATGGTGGCGGCGGGTGAGGCAGAGAGCGGGTTGCAGGTGGCGATTGCGCGGGAGGGGCAAGTCGGGTGGAAGCTCTCCCACGACATCGCAATGGACGTCATCTCTACAGCTATCCGTGGCGACCAGCGTTTGACGGAGGTAGTCACCGTCACGCTGCCAGTTGAGACGATAGAGCCGACTATCACCTCCGATAACCTTGATGAGCTTGGCATTCGTGAGCTGGTCGCGGTGGGCAAGAGTAGCTTTGTAGCATCTCCAAGCTACCGCATCACGAATATCAAGGTAGGGGCGGCGCGCTTTGATGGTGTGGCGATACCCCCTGACACGACCTTTTCCTTCAACGAACAGCTTGGGCCGGTTGATGCTGAACACGGCTTTGTAGAGGGCTATGCCGTCATTGGCAACCGCACCCAACTTGAATGGGGGGGCGGGGTCTGCCAAAACTCTACGACGGTATTCCGGGCGGCGTTTTGGGCGGGTTTGCCGATTGTAGAGCGCCATGCACACCCCTTCTACATCAGTTGGTACGACCGCTTTGCCTATGGAGACTATGGCGATGGGCCGGGGATGGATGCGACGATCTATACCGGCGTGAGCGACCTCAAATTCGTCAATGATACCGGCCATTGGCTGTTGATGGACGTGGAGGTGAATGAGGAGAAGCAAGTGCTGACAGTGCGGCTCTACGGCACCAAGCCCGACCGGACAGTATCGCTGGAAGGGCCGTTCATCACCAACAAAACCCCCGCTCCGCAAGAGCCGGTCTACATAGACGACCCAAGCAAGCCGCGAGGCTATCTCGCACAGACGGATGTTGCCCGCAGTGGCCGCGATATCACCATCTATCGGGTGATCGAGCAGGTGATTGAGCCACACGGGGCAACAGAAACCATCCAACGTGAGTCATTCTTTACGCGGTTCAAGCCGTGGCCAAATGTCTACGTCCGCGGGACAGGCGCGCCAGAGTAGAGCAGAATGGTGTATCTAGCTATTGGTGCAGGTAATAAGCTGATGCAAGCTTTCTATCGCGTGCCCCCGCTCAACGCTCTCCCGCGCCATTTGCACCCCTTCACGCATATCAGCCGCCACATCGCTGGCAACGAGTGCCGCCGCCGCATTGAGCAAGACGACATCGCGTCGCGGGCCTTGGTCGCTGCCATCAAGGATAGCCTTGGTGATGGCCGCATTGGCTGCCGCATCGCCGCCGCGGAGTGCCTCAAGCGGGGCGCGGTTGAGACCAAGGTCTGCCGGATCAACGACATCGCGGACGGGGTCTTGTGTGCCGCGCACCACGAAGATGAGGCTGGGGCCGCTCAAACTCAGCTCATCCAGCCCGCCATCGCCATGCACCACGATGGTGTGGGTATTGCCAAGGCGCTGGAACGCAAAGGCAAGTTTCTGCGCAAGAGGGGCACTCGCCGCGCCAATCACCTGGTGTTGCACCCGCGCGGGGTTGGAGAGTGGGCCAAGGACGTTGAACACCGTGCGGATGCCGATTTCGCGCCGCACCGGCCCGGCAAACTTCATCGCGGGGTGGAAGATCGGCGCATACATAAACCCAATCCCCACCTCCCGCATACACCGCGCAACGCCATCCGCCTCCATATCGATCTTGACGCCCAACGCCTCAAGCACATCGGCGCTGCCCGACGAGCTTGACATCGCCCGATTGCCGTGCTTGGCGACGGTCGTGCCCGCACCGGCCACCACAAATGCCGCCGTCGTGCTGATATTAAAGGTCTTTGAGCTATCTCCGCCGGTTCCGCACGTATCAACCGCCCGTCCATCAAATGGCACCTCAACCGCCTTGGCGCGCATCACCTCTGCCATACCGGCGATCTCCGCATCGGTCTCGCCTTTGATGTGGAGCGCGGTCAGGAAGGCGGCGATTTGTGCCGGAGTGGCGTCGCCAGTCATGATCTGTTCCATCACCTGAGCAGCTTCGGTTTGTTCAAGGTCGCCACCTCGGGAAATGGCAATGATTGCATCTCGGATTTTCACCCAATCTTACGCGGTGGAAGCCACGCCACTTCAGTGGCAGTGGAGGAAACCGCGCTTCTCCTTTCTTTTTTGTAATAATCGGAAATCTGTATTATCATTCAATTCCAGGGCTGCTGTCATACCGCCTATTGTCTCGGAGACGGCACTGCCGTCGCGCCAGGGACAAGCCGCCTGACTTTCGTCAGTGCGGTATATGACGATTCATCCCTCATCGGTCATCGATATAGGCATACGCTGTACGGATCTAGACGCGGCTACAGACGAAAAGAACTAGGAATGTGCTTTGTATGCTTCGACGATGGCAGGAAGCGCAACCGCAACGTCCTCGCGCACCACCACACTCGCGTAATCATCAAGGTAGGTGGGGGCGAGGTTGACGATCAGGGCGCGCGCCCCGAATTGCATCGCCACCAGCGGCAGGCCTCCAGCCGGATGGACTTCAAGCGACGTTCCTACAACCAACACCACATCGCAGGAAGAGAGGGCTTCTTGCGCCGCCGATATAGTATCTTCCGGCAGCATCTCGCCAAAAAGCACGATATCGGGCTTGTAGGGGTTGCCCTGCGCATCACTCGGCACCTTGCCACTGCGTATCTCGTTGATGAACCAGTCATCCACCGTGACACATTCCTTGGTATTGAGGCATGTCGCGGTGAGGATATTGCCGTGGACTTCGTAGACCACCTGCGAGCCAGCACGTTGATGTAGCCCATCGATATTCTGCGTGATAATCGCCTTGACCAGCCCCAGACGTTCAAGCTCCGCCAGGGCAAGATGAGCGGGGTTGGGGGTTGCCGCCAGCATTAAGTCCATCAAGGGGTGCAGCCATTGGTAAAACCGCTCTGGGCGGGTGGTGAAGGTGCGCATTGAGGCCGCTTCCATGGGGTCGTCTTGCGACCAGAGACCGTCCTCGCTGCGGAAGTCGGGAATGCCAGACGGGCGGCCTATCCCCGCACCCGTCACCACGACGACGTTGGTTGCTTGGCGCAGGAGGTTGGCTGCCTTGGCAATCTGTTCCGTATCCATAGAGATCATCCTTAATTGCTGCTTGATGTGGGTCGCTACCGGCGTAGTATAGCGAATTGTCAGAGGGGATGCAAATAAGAAGGCGGGGAGAGAGAAGAGCCGGTCGCCTTGGGGCAGAAAAGAGACACACAACTATTTGATTGCATAACTCAAAAGTGTTATCATAGCTGTTGGGAAGCAGCAGGGTGAGTCTACACCCTCATGTGCAAGAATTTCCACTAGATTCGTTTGTTAAACTGTCACAGACCACACGCCAGATGGCGATAGCTCAGAGTTGCAAGAGAACCAAAGAAACCCTTCGGGATGGCAAACACTCCTGCCCCCCACATGTGCTCGAACGCGCAATGCAGGAACGGAATTGAGAATAGTGAGCCTGAGCCCGAGAGTATCTAGAAAGTAGAAACAGTGGCAATCCTCCACGCCCGGCTTAGGAGAGGAGTGTGGTAGACTTGCCACGGCAATGAGTTATGGATATCACAGTTCGTCAGGGGTCACTCGTTCACGAAGCATCCCCCCTTATCATCCTTGGCATATGTGAAGAGGAACCGCTTGATGAGTCGCTCGCCGCGCTTGTCGAAGCTGATGACGTGTCGGCAAAGCAATATCACGACGTATTGATCTACCCACGGAAGGCAATTCCGGCGCAGCGGGCACTCCTGCTTGGTATGGGCGAACGGCAATCGCTCACACTCGACACTATCCGCCAGGCGGCTGCAAAGGCTTCCCAAAAGGCCCGCTCGCTCAAGGTGGCACAATGCACGATACAGCTTCCGATGCCGGAAGGTGTCTCTACCGCGGCGATGACCCAAGCAATCACGGAGGGGGCCGAGCTTGGCCTTTACAACTTCCTTGAATATAAGACGGAACCATCCGAGAGCGATACCCACATCGTTCATGCAATGACGATTATGGTTGATGACTCCGTTGATGTACATGAAGCACAGCAGGGCATTACCATCGGACAAACCATCGTACGAGGTGTCTGCCTAGCCCGCAACCTGGTCAACGCCCCCGGCAACTCCCTCACCCCCGCACAGTTTGGTATTATTGCCGAGCAGGTGGGGAACGAAGTAGGCTTGAGCATTACTGTTTTTGATGAGCTTGAGCTTGAGCAGCAGGGATTTGGTGGCTTGTTGGCCGTCGGCAAGGGGTCAGCCAACCCGCCGCGCTTTATCATCATGGAGCACGGCAAAGACCTCCAAAACGTCCCGACGATCTGCTTGGTGGGCAAAGGGATCACCTTCGATACCGGCGGCATATCTATCAAGCCATCTGCAGAGATGGATCAGATGAAGTATGATATGGCAGGGGCCGCCGCCGTCATGGGGGCGATGCGGGCGGTTGCCGAGCTTCAATTACCGCTCCACGTGGTGGGGATTATTAGCTCGGCGGAGAACATGCCAAGTGCAACTGCCTACAAGCCTGGCGATATCGTCCGCACATTGAGCGGCAAGACGGTAGAAGTGCTCAACACCGATGCCGAAGGACGTATTGTCCTTGCTGATGGGTTATTCTATGCACAACGCTACGAACCAACGGCAGTCTTCAATGCAGCTACCCTGACGGGCGCCATGCGCATTGCGTTGGGCGAAGCGGCAACCGGCGTTATGGGCAACAACCAATCAGTTATCGACCGACTCTCCCGCGCAGGCGAAGCAAGCCGCGAACGGGTGTGGCAGCTTCCGCTGTGGGATGAGTACCGTGAGATGGTAAAAAGCGATATTGCCGACGTAAAGAACGTCGCCGGACGGATGGCAGGCTCCATTACGGCTGCAGCCTTCCTGGAAACATTCGTTGGCTCATACCCCTGGGCGCACCTTGATATCGCGGGGACAGCGTGGAGTGGCAAATCTCCACGTGCCTATGAGTCGAAAGGCGCAACCGGCGTAGGTGTTCGGCTTTTTGTCCAGCTCTTGCGTGACTGGTCGCACGTTGAGGGGGAAGTGTGAGAGAGGTGGAGGTAATCCTTTGATCAGTGGTGGTGAACAACAACGCCCAATGGGGTGGGTCACCCAAGCGATATGCGGATATATAGCCATGGCAGTGGCTCGACGGGGAACGAACGCTGCAGATAGAAAGGAGGATGGCGGCATTCCCCACACCCGCTAACGGTGGGTTGTGCTCTTGTCGCCTTTTTCTATGGACGTTGATCAATTTATTGTACGGTTTTGGGGAACAAGAGGAAGCTACCCCGTTCCTGGGCCACGTACCGTTCGCTATGGTGGCAACACGACGTGTGTCGAGGTGCAGGTGGGCAACCAAACCCTCGTGATCGATGCGGGCACCGGCATCATCAACCTTGGGCACGAGATGGTTCGCCGCGCCAAGAAGTCGGGGGACAAGCCTATGGTTGCGACTATCCTCCTCACGCACATGCACCACGACCATACGCAAGGGTTCCCCTACTTCATTCCGGCCTACATTGGGACAAGTACATTACACATTTTAGGGCCGCGTACTTTTGATCAAGAGCTTGAAGAGACGCTCAATCATGCCGTGCTCCCGCCTAGCTTCCCGGTGAGCTTGCATGAGATGCCCTCTGTCAAGGTGATACGCAGCCTGCAAGAGACGGAAATCATCATCATCGACCAAGAGTGCGGCAACCTCCGCATTCAAAATATGTACCACGACGCGGTTGAATGCTCACCCGATATGCTCTGCGTACGCATCCACAAGAGCTACGCCCACCCACGCAGCGGCGTCTATATCTACCGCATCGAGTGGAAGGGCAAATCGATGGTTTTTGCCAGCGATACGGAGGGCTATGTCGACACCGACCAGCGGCTAGTGCGGTTTGCGCGCGATACCGACCTCCTGATACACGACGCGCAATATACCGAAGAAGAATATGCCATGAAGAAGCAGGGGTGGGGGCATAGTACGCCGACAATGGCATGTGAAGTGGCGATGCAATCGCGTGCCAAGCGGCTTGTCCTGTTTCATCATGAGCCGATGTATGACGATGAAAAAATTGAAACGATTGAGCGCCAAGCGCAAACCCTGTTCCCCGATGCAATAGCAGCATACGAAGGATTGGAGATTGTCCTCTAAACTCGTCTCTCATCCCCACACGTGTCCGTCTCTCTCCCCGAGTCTCCCCTCCGGCCCGTGGCGAGACGATGGATTGGGGACAACCGATGCCCGCAAGGCACGGCTTCAGATTTCACCCTCTGCCGGGCCACATAATGCCCTCTGGTACTTTCCCCACGCCACTGGTGGTTATCTTCCCGTTATTCGCAATGCCGCGCTGGTCTATCTCGCACGTTATATGCCGGTTCTCGCCGTCAAATCGTGGCTCTACCGCTTCTTGGGGATGCAGGTCGGCCATCATGTCTCTGTCGGCTTGATGGTCATGATCGACATTTTCTTCCCTCAGGATATCCGACTTGGCGATAATTGCATCATCGGCTACAATTCAGTGGTGCTCTGTCACGAGTTTATGCGCTATGAATGGCGGCGGGGGCCGGTCGTCATTGGCCGCGACGTGACGATAGGGGCCAATTGCACAATCCTACCCGGCGTCGTGATTGGAGATGGCGCGACGGTGTCGGCCATGAGCTTGGTCAATCGAGACGTGCCGCCTGGCGCATTGGTCGGTGGGGTTCCCATTCAGATGATTCGGCCACAAGAACAGCCAGAATAGACCTATATGCATACAATTGAACGACTGTTGCGGTGGATGCTCGCGACCATTGTGGGCTGGCCGCTGATTTTGTGGGGGTGTATCGCGATAAATCTCGTGGGGACAGCGCTGGGGACGTGGCTGTGGTATGGCCCCATGATGCTGGAGTCGCCCTGGTGGACGATGCCTTTTATCCCCGACTGCCCCCTTGCCGCCCTTCTTGGCAGCATCGCGCTGATTGGCGTATGGCTGGGGAAGCGCTGGACGTGGTTTTATGCACTTGCCGCCTTTGCCTGCATCAAGTATGGGGTGTGGACTATCAACTTTTGGCTCCGCGATTGGTCGGTAGGGGGAAATCCACAGTGGCTCGAAATTCTCCTCTTTGTGTCGCACATCGGGCTGCTGGTTGAGGGGTTGCTCTTTGTGCCGCAGAGCTATTCGCTCGCCTTCCCCAAGCGTTTCGCTGTGGTTGGATGGTTCCTGCTCTCTGTTTACGTCGATTATGCGCTTGGTTATCACCCGCCCCTCACCCCAGATGTGACCGTTCACTATATCTTCTGGAATGCACTGATTATCTCTCTCATCATTGGGGTTGGGCTGGTGCTGCTGCCTAAGAATGAGCGCGTTGCAGCCTCTTCGCCCGCCAGTGCGCACTTATGACGGCAGGAAAAATGCAAGATTTGGCGAAAGTTCAAGAGAGAAGTTTAAAGAAAGTGGGAGGAGAAAGGAGAAAAATGGAGCGGGCGACCGGGCTCGAACCGGCGACATTCTGCTTGGAAGGCAGATACTCTACCAACTGAGTTACACCCGCTCATACAGTGACAAGTATATCACAAGAATGCTCACAGAGCAAGTAGGAGCAAGACAACTATGTCGGACATCTCACAACAACCGTGCCCTCTCCCTCTCACCGATTACCCGACCGTGATGATGGCTCATGGCGGCGGTGGGCGGCTCTCTGCGCAGCTTATCGACAAGCTCTTTGCCCCCGCCCTACAAGCGCCCCTCCACGACGGAGCTATCCTGACGCCTTCTCCCCACGAACGGCTTGCCTTCACCACCGATAGCTTTACGATACGGCCGCTCTTCTTTCCGGGGGGTAATATCGGCTCCTTGGCAGTCCACGGCACGGTCAACGACCTGGCGATGTGTGGTGCACAACCGCGCGCCCTCGCCACGAGCTTCATCCTTGAGGAGGGGCTGCCGATGGAAGATTTGTGGCATATCGTGCAGTCGTTGCAGCAGGCGGCCCAAACCGTCGGCGTTCCCATCGTGACGGGCGATACGAAGGTGGTTGAGCGGGGCAAGGGTGATGGCGTGTTTATCACCACGACCGGCATTGGAGCCGTAGCCGAGCATGTCAACATTGCCCCACTCCGTGCCCGCCCGGGCGATGTCGTCCTTATCAGCGGGCAAATCGCGGTTCACGGCATTGCCATCCTCTCGGTGCGGGAGGGATTAACATTTGAGACGGTGTTGGAGAGCGACTCTGCCCCGCTCCACGGCCTGGTCGCCGATATGCTGCAGGCGGGCGGGGAGAGTATTCACGTGCTGCGCGACCCTACCCGCGGCGGCGTCTCAAGCGCACTCAATGAGATTGCCGCAGAGGCGGGTGTGGGCATTGTGTTGAACGAAACCGCCATCCCCATCGGCGAAGAGGTGCGCGGCGCGTGTGAGTTATTGGGCCTCGACCCGCTCTACGTCGCCAACGAGGGCAAATGTGTGGCGATTGTTGCGGTGCATCAGGCAGAGGCTGTTTTGGCGGCGATGCAACGCCACCCGCTCGGCAAAGATGCCGCCATCATTGGCGAGGTCACCGATGCGCACCCCGCCACCGTCGTCATGCGGAGCCGGATCGGTGGGCGGCGCGTGGTCGATATGATGAGCGGGGAGCAACTTCCGCGCATTTGTTAGTCGCTAGGGCGATTATTAGGGCGATATTGGTGATTTTGAGGCGTTTTCCCCGCCGCCGTCAGCCTTATCGAGGTCATAGAGGAAGACCACCGTTCCCTCATCAAACGTCCACTGCTCAACTAAACGGCCATGTGCTTCTAACCACGCCTGGGCTGTCCGCTCAAGATAACCGTTATCGTGGTTGTAGATGGTCATGGCCAGCCAAACCCGCTCATAGCGCGGCGCAAATGCGGGGACGGGTTGGATATCGTCAAGGTCGTGCCACCCAACATACGCCATCCGCTCTCGCCAATAGGACGGGCTATACACCTCGCCGGGGACGACGTAGAAATCTTCTTGGCCCGGGTGCGCGAATGCCATTGTATCAACCAGATGCCAGTAGGTGTATGCGATGGCATCGCCTTCCTGCTGCGCCTCTACAAGCGTGTCGGTGAGCTGTAGGCGGTTGTTGGGCTGGAAGCTGTTGGGGTAGATGGCCACCAACCCTACAACCACCGTCGCCGCCCACGCCCCTATAATGCCCTTCCCCCGCCACGACAGCCATAGCCGGTTGAGCATCCACGCGATGAGCAGGAAGAGCGGCGGGGAGATGCCAATCAGGTAGCGGGTGATGAGGATTGGCCTGATGGTCAAGGCGATGGTTGTTGCGACGACAATGGGCACCCATATCTGACAGTGCAACAACACCAAAGCAGCCCGTTCTCCCCGCTCGTTCCCATTCCCATCGCCCAAACGCACCCTGCGCACGCTGTCAATGAGTGTCAGCAGGACGGTCAACACTCCGACGACAAGCGCGACAAGCGCAATAATCCGCATTCTCCCCGATGGATCGGTATCAAATATGAGCGTCGCCCCGTTGGCATACTCTATCAGGCTTGGCATCCAGTCGACGGGGCCGTTTGATGCAAGCCAAAATGACCCCATCGTCTTGTTGATGGTGCGCAGCATCTGCCGTAGGAAGGGCAAAAACAAGAGAACCCCAACCAATTGGGCCAGGATAAGCCCCACCCACTGCCATCTCTCGTGGGCGACGTTGAAGATTTGGGCGCGGGAAGAGGGCGAAGGATGCGAGGAATCATTGACATCGCCACGGCCCGCACGCCACCGGCTCAACGTATCCCATGCCGCCCACGCATTGAAGGCAAGGATGGAAAATGGTGCATAAACGTGCGTGTAGAAGGCCACCCCCACCACAAGCCCAAACACCCCCCACCGCCCCCACGTCCCGTGCTTCCACGCCGACCAAAAGACAAGCGTTGAGATAAGCACCACCGCCGTCAAGAGAGGATACATACGGGCTTGCTGGCTGTGGAGGATGTGCGCGGGGGCGGTGGCCATAATCGCCGCGGCGATGAGGCCATACCGGCGGTGCAGGGGGAATATCATCCGCCCCACCCCGTATATCAGCGGTACGCAGGCCGTCCCCAATACCACCGAGAGCAATCGCATTGTATAGAGGTCTTCCCCGACCGCCCCTCTCCACAGACGCATCAGGATGTAGAAGAACGGGGGATGGGTATTGCTATAGTCGGGGAGGGAAGAGAAAATCACCCCGATAGAGCGAGAGGTCGCCAGCATGGTGATAATTTCATCGTCCCAATAGCCGTGCAGCGAGAGCTTGTAGAGCCGCAAACTAAGCCCAACGAGCATCAAAAGCACGACCAGCGCCACTACGACCGTCGGTTGTTGCCACCACTGGTATGATAGAAGGCGGGGAGAAGGCTCATGGGGCGTTTGGTCAGCAGATGTGGGTGTGTATAGCCGTTCTGTTTGGTTTGAGAGCATCATAGTCAGCTACCCAGAGCTAAAGCACCTGGGCTTGTGCTCGCTCCTCCACCCGT
>CAZGLO010000066.1:0-19194 GCA_964526735.1 uncultured Chloroflexaceae bacterium
ACGGGTGGAGGAGCGAGCACAAGCCCAGGTGCTTTAGCTCTGGGTAGCTGACTGTTTTTCTTTCATGATACCAAATCATCCATCATTATTACACCCGCCCTCATCAACGTACCAACCGGCGGCGTGGTCGTGGGTCATTTTTCTGGCCATCGTGGCCATCATCCCCCGCATCGTCGGGCTGGATGACTTCTTAACCTATGACGAAGCCTACCACTGGATTGGGCGCACCGAACGGTTCTTCGATGGCGTACGTGCACACGATTGGGCCGCCACCCGCCAAACCGGCCATCCGGGGGTCACCACGATGTGGCTGGGGAGCATTGGGCTGGCGCTTAAGCAGCTTGCCGCGGCGATAGGGTGGCCAATAGAGTGGGCACACCGTGATGCCCCCCCTATCGTTGCGCACCTCGCCTGGATGCGGCTCCCATCAGCGGTGGCGCACGGGGCGGTGGTCGGTATCGGCTACCGGCTGTTGAGCCGTCTTGTCTCGCCACCCACGGCGGTTCTTGCTGCTGTCATGTGGGCAACATCGCCCTTTCTGATTGCCCATAGCCGTCTCTTGCATACAGACGCTCTGCTGGCCGACTTTGTGCTGCTATCGCTCTTGTGCATCCTCCTCGCTTGCCTCTTGCCCACTGACCACTCTTCCTTGCCCTCTCGCCGTCGTCCATACCGTTTGGGGTGGCTGATAGCGAGTGGGGTGTGGGGCGGGCTCGCGCTCCTCACCAAAGGCCCCGCCTTGATCCTCCTGCCAAGCATTGGGCTGATTTTGTTTTGGCGGCTCCCCGCGGCAGAAGGTGGCTTTTCCCTGCGCACGTTGTGGCAGCGAATATCCCGCTCGCTTGCCGCATATGCCGTGTGGATGGGGGTGGCGCTGCTAGTCGTGTGGGTATGCTGGCCTGCATTGTGGGTGACACCTACTATTGCACTTGAACGCTATATCGCCAAGATCTTGTGGGAAGGGGGCAATCCCTTCACCAAAGCACAATTTTTCTTTGGCGAGGCGGTGACTGACCCCGGCCTATTCTTCTACCTCGTCAGCGACCTCTTCCGCATGACGCCGGTGGCGATGATTGGGTTGTTTGCGCTACCGCTTGCGTGGTTGCGCTACCGACGGCTTTCATCAGGCTCATCAGGCTACTCCTCGCCTCTTGTATTATACCCACAACAGCGCACGGTTGTCCATACACTTGGCGCATTTGTTATTTTCTGGACGGCTGTGATGCTAGTAGGGTCAAAGAAGTTTGACCGCTATGTGCTGCCAACATGGGCACCGTTCTTGGTCGTTTCCGCGGCTGGTTGGAATGCAATGGTGTGGTGGGTAGGGCAATATATGCGGGCGGGAGTGCGTAAGGCGGCGGTCGCCAGTATGGCTGTCGGCATAGGGGCAGTACTTATCGTGACAATATGGCACTATCACCCCTATTACCTAAGCTATTATAACCCGTTGCTTGGCGGTGGTACGATTGCGCACCGCGTCCTGCTGGTTGGGTGGGGCGAAGGGATGGATCAAGTGGGGGCATATCTGCGGAGCCGGAACGATCTTGACTATGCGCCGGTCTACTCCACAGAAACGCGGTTGCTAGAGCCGTTTGTAGAGGTGCCGGTCAAGCATATCAGTGAAATGGGCGAAGGGGTGGCAAATTATGTGGTGGTTGGATTGCCCTCCTTGCAGCGCGATGTCTTCCCGCACATCACCACGGAACTGCAATCTTCTCCCATCCCGCCCCTCCACCGCGTCATGATCCACGGTATCCCCTACGCGACGATATACCAACGTCCGCGGCCCTTTGAAGAGGAGATTGGGGTGGCATTTGGCACGGAAGAGAAGCCATTGCTGCACCTGTATGGGGTAACGGTGGAAGAAGAATGGACGGGGGAGAAAATGACGGAGGAGAAAGGCATGTTGACGCGCATCGTTGTCACGCCATCATGGGGGTGCTATGCCCCCACCGACGTGCCATATTGGGTGTTCGTGCATGTGCTGAACGCAGAGGGAGATGTGGTTGCGCAGGTGGATGTGCCGCCCGGTGGGGCTTCTCACCCCCCGACGACGGAATGGGAAGCGGGCCAACATAGTAGTGTCCCTCTCCCCTTGCCTCTCCCGCCCGACCTGCCTGCTGGCGAGTATGAGGTGGTGATGGGGGTGTATCAACAGCCGGACGGGGCGCGGATACTGCCATTGGGCAACAACCCCGCCCTGCAAGCAAACACGGTCGTGGTGACGCGTTTTACCGTGCGCTAGGGGTGTGTGATATGGCTGGCGGCTACGATGCACGCTACGGCATTACGGCACTACGGCACTACGATACTACGATACTACGATACTACGATGCAGGCTCGCCCGTGATCGTCGCAGCATTATCATAGCCCACCACGGCGGCATCACGCAGTTGGGCGGCCATCCACTCCAAGGTCGAGCGCTCATCGGGTGACCACTCGCAAAGGTCGAGTGCTTCCTGGAAGTAGGTGTTGATGAGTGTTTGATGGTGTTCGTGCGTGATGCCCATCGTCCCCAATTTGCGGTCGGCCCACTCAAACTCGGACGAGACAAGCTGCCAGTCGATAGTCGCCCCCGCCTGCAAGATTTCGTGGAACCGCTCGGCGGTGATGGCCATATTGCGGTGGTGGTGCATCACCTTGTCGTGGTCGTAGGTAGAGATGCCAACGACGGGGATGTTGGAGAAGAGGGCCTCTGCCACGCGGTAGATCAGCTCTTCCCGCTTTTCATCCAGCTTGTCGACAATCACCTGAACCTGAACGGTCGTACTCTCATCGGGTTGTGTCATACGCTTTATTGCCCCTTCTGTTGCAAGATATCTTGGAGTCGAGCAGACAACCGCGCCTGCTCTTTACTAATCTGCCGGACAAGATTGGTCAATTCACTGTTCATCGCCAACACTTCGTAGTAGATCGTGGTGAGATCGGGTGGTTCCCCCGTTCCTACCACCACCATCCCCTCTTCCACTCTCCCACCCCGGATACTCATAGCCATGGGGGTACCTTGCGGGACGTGGAAAATAAGCTCCCACGGGTGGCTAACCTCTCCCTCGGTTATTTCAGCCAGCTCCTCTAGGAAGCGCTTTCCCTTGGTGCGGGAACTCTCCTCAAGCAGCGAGAGGAATGGCTGATCGACAATTGCCTCCCCCAGCATCCGGTGGGCGACGGCGTTTGCTTCAATGATGTCGCACTGCGGGCTACACGTGATAATCACATCGCGGCTGAGGCTACTCACGATGTCAAAGCGCGTGGTGTATTTATTGGCCATTGGAGAATGCCTCCATCGCGCGCTGGACAGCTTCGCGGGCGTCGGAGGCGGTCATATCGGCCCCAATCGCCCGGAACATCTCTGGAGAGCGGTTGATCGGTTGCCCGCCAATCAACACCTTGACCGACTTGCCAAGGTCGGTGTTGCGCAGGGCGCGGATGAGGTCACGGGCGCGGGGGACGTGGCTGTTGAGCGTCACAGAAATGGCCAGCAACTCCGCCTGCTGCTCATATACCATACTGATGACATCCTCAATCGGCATATTGGCCCCAAGGTAGTAGACATCCCACCCCTCAATCTCAAAGAAGTCTGCCACCATACGGATGCCAAGCTCGTGCAATTCGCCACCGATACACGTCGCGACCATCGTGCGGCCAATCGGCGAGCGGGAGAAGATATAGGAGTAGAGTTGCGCCATCACACTCTGCGTAATCGCCGTCGCCAAGTGCTCCTGCGCGACGGTAATCTCGTTGACCTCCCACAGCCGCCCAACTTCGTGCATCGCCGGTTGGAAGACCCCCAAATAGAGGTCGCGGATATCTACGCCGTCTTCCAGGGCGGAGCGGGCGGTTTGCAATGCGAGTCGGCGGTCTCCCTGCCGCAGTGCGGAGATATATCCGTTGTAGGTTTCGGCTATCTTTTGTTCATCCATAACGCCCCTCTGTGCTTATGAGCCTAGGTTGGTAGGGACAAGAACGGGGTCTTTGGGAGATTGCGTCAAGACTTCGCACCCGTGCTCGCGCAACACGACGAGATCTTCAATGCGCACCCCGCCCCACGATTCGAGGTAGATGCCCGGCTCAATGCTGAACACATTGCCCACCTGCAACGGTTCCTCGCCACTGGGGGAGAGGCGCGGATCTTCGTGTATCTCAAGCCCGACGCTGTGGCCAAGCCCATGCCCAAACGCTTCGCCATATCCGGCGTCGGCAATCACCTTCCGCGCAATCTCATCCGCCTCAACGCCAGTCATACCCGGACGGATGGCAGCGGTGGCGGCCTGTTGCGCATTGAGGACGGTCTGATACACCTCCTCAAACTGCGCATCTGACTGCGTGTCAGGTTCACCACCGTTGCTGATGATGAACGTACGCGTCATATCGGCGTGATAGCCCTCATACAACGCACCCATATCGACCACGATAGGGCGACCAATGCCAAGCGGATTATCACCCGGCTGGGCGTGGGGGAGGGCACTGTTGGGGCCTGCCGCCACGATAATCGGGAAAGCGACACCTTCTGCCCCGCGCTCCCGCATTGCCATCTCGAGTTTGAGCGCCACCTGCTTTTCGGTGGTGTCGGGGGAGATTGTACGTATGACCTCTTGCAGCGCCGAGTCGGTGATAGCAATGGCATGTCGCAACGTTTGTAGCTCATCTTCGCTCTTCACTGCCCGCAGCCGCTCTACCACGTTCCCCATAGGCACTAACGAAAGAGGATGGCCAGTTTGGCGGCTCTGCTCATTGGCATGGTCAAGCAGTTCCTGGTAGCGGGAGTAGGGCGTGTGAGGAGCTTCAAACGCAAGCTGCTGTACCCCACACTCAGATGCAATCGCCGTGGCAAGCTTGGGGAGCGGCCATTCGGTATTGACCTCGCGCAGGGTGAAGGAGGGAGACTCGATACTGGCCTGTGTACGGTAGCGGAAGTCGGAAATGAGGATCGTGTGGGTGTTGGTGATGAGCAATGCCCCCGATGACCCCCGGAACCCACTGATATAACGGCGGTTGGCGGGCGAGGTGATGAGGAGTGCGTCGGCTTCGTGCGCTTGCAGTAGGCCGCGCAACGTAGCGATGCGTTGTTGATATATCTCGTGCATAGGAAATGGTTTCTTATGGTTTCTATTTGACAGCTGGTTGAGGTATTTCTATCATGTACATACCATTCCTGCAGTCTTTGAGACGAGTATAAAGAAAGGGCCTTTTATGGCAAGACGGTCTAAACAGAAAAATCAGCGTCTCTACCGAGGCATACTGATAGTCATCGCCGTTATTTTGATCCTCTCCCTTATTGTGCCAACATTTATGGCGGCACCTATGGCAACACCACCTACCTAGACGATACTGCCCCCATATACCGCGACCATAATACCGTAAGATTCGGTGAACATGTCGTCAGCATGTGGTTCAGCACATTGTACACCAAGAACGTGGTAGGTGGTGTCGGATTGTTCTACCCCGGCAACGAGACGTGATGAACGGTCTCTTCTTGCTCCTGCCGTGATTCGGAAGAGGTTGTCGCCTCTGAAGATTCCTCAGCCACTTCTGGCTGCTCTTGCACAACCTCATGCTCCTCTGATTCGTAACACTGAGGAAGAGGAGCATTCTTCCCCTCTTTGATACTCTTGATTTGGTCTTGCAGGTTTTTACGCAAGATAAGGCTCGTCACCAGGTTGATGAGCTTATTGTTGTTGTAGAAAACGCGGTTGAAAATCGTCCCCCAGGAATACATCCCCAAAAAGTGCTCCAAATAGCGGAGCTGATATTCCATCGGGTCTTGTTTGCATTTTACCACGAGGTTATGGGAGGTATATTTGTCCCAATCCTCATCGACGACGAGGCCTTTCTCCTTATACTCCCAATACATCCGCGTTCCCGGGTAGGGCGTCATAATGGTGTAGAGCGGCATCATTAGGTGGTTGCGGCGGACAAACTGCTCCGTGGCCTCCATATCTTCATACGTATCAATCGCTGGATTGACCAGGAAGTTGCCCTGCACATTCAGCCCTGCCTTGCGACAGCCCTCAATGATCGCCTCATAGTTTTTGACGCTGTTCTGGCTCTTGGAGTATTGCTCAAGCGTCTTTTGGTTGATCGATTCAAACCCCACCAACGCCATCGCACACCCTGATTCTACAAGCAGCCGGACGGTCTTGGGGTCTTCGAGAAAATTAATACTGATGAACGTGCTAAAACGGATGTTCAACGTCTTGAGCGTCTCAAGCACGTCCCACAACTTCTTTTTGTTCACGCCCAGGTTTTCGTCAGTGAACATAAACCAGGGCTTATCGCCGAGCGTGGTCTTCTTGAAGAAAGCTTCCTTGGCTTGCTCAATCTGCCGTTGCACCGCTTCTGCCGACTGCATCCGGTAGAGCTTGCCAGTGTAGTTGGGCGTCACACAGAACGAGCAGTTATATGGGCACCCACGTGAGATGTAGATCGGGATAGACTTGCGCGAATCGACCTTGCCGCGCTTGCTCGCCTCGAAGATGCGTTTGTAGTCTAGCTCTGGCACCTGCTTGACCGGCGGGAAGTCCTTGGAATCGTAGAAGGGCTTGAGCGTGCCCTGTGCCACGTCCTGCAAGAGCGTCGTCCAGAGGTTTTCGGCCTCGCCCCGCACGATACAGTCGCAGTGTGGCGAAGCTTCGTCATAATTGAACGACGCATGCACCCCACCCAAGATGACCGTCACCCCGCGGCGGCGAAACTCATCGCCGATCTCATAGGCCCGAAACGCATTGCATGTGCGGGTGGTGATCCCAACGAAATCATACTCCTCATCGAAGGGCACCTCATCGCCAAACAGCTCATCCACCATCTCAACGTGGTGTTGGGGGGGAGTGATACTCGTGAGTACCCCCATCGCCATGGTAAAGAGCGGCTTCTGACCGCTTTCCTCCTCCTTGCGCCCCTTTGGCACCACAAAG
Source organism: uncultured Chloroflexaceae bacterium (assembly GCA_964526735.1). Taxonomy (GTDB): domain Bacteria; phylum Chloroflexota; class Chloroflexia; order Chloroflexales; family Chloroflexaceae; genus JAAUSY01. Next base: position 6,912 of record CAZGLO010000066.1, read on the forward strand.
AGAATTTTGAGTGGGCGAACCTCTTCCGATGGGATCGCGTCGGCATGCGAGTCAGGGTGGGTCTGTTGGGAAGAGGGTTGGAACGATGCAGAATGAGCAACGGATTGGGTATCGTGTGAAGAACCGTTACGCATGGTAGTCATGGCTCTGGGCATGAAGATCACCCAACTCAGCGGTTTGGAATTCGGTCAGGTGACATGCCCGCTCTCCTTTCTGGATCTGTTCAGAGTAGGGCATGCTTCAATAGTCGAGAATGGGTCGGGTACAACCGTTGTGCGCTGTATCGGAGCAAACACCCTGCGGCTTCTTGTTGGTGCAAAGAAGGCTCCCATTCCGACAGTATAGCAGGAAGCGACTATGCAATCAAGAACACGCACCGGATGGGGAATCGGGGCCCCGCCTACGTATTCTGCTCAGGAGAATCGCCCATCTGTGTCGGCAATTGGTCTATCCATTGCAGATAGGGAGCATACCCACGCTGAATGGGGAGCACGAGGATCTCTGGCACGTCGTAGCTGTGATGTGTACATATACACGTTTCTAGCGCTTCATACAGATCGGCCCGCGTTTTCATCAAGACCAGGTATTCGTGGTCGTGGACAACCTTCCCTTCCCACTCATACCACGACTGGATGGGGAAGAGGTGAACACATGCGGCCAACTTCTGGGCGATGGCGTGTTCGGCAAGGACCCTTGCCTCATCGGCAGTTGGCGCGGAGATCTGAACCACTATCTGTGATGTTTTTGTTTCCATATCTACAAAAGGGAAATATATTCTTATACATTGTATTTTTGCTTATTATAGCATAAATCATGCCGGTTGCAACTCTGGCAGGGGGTGGCGATTTGAGCGTTTAAGAGCGGTGATATTGCTTGACAATGGTCTGTAGCAATGCTACCATGAAACGATAGAGCTGTCGTGTCGTACAAATCGTCGTTGCGAATCCCTCCCTACTCGCTGATATCGTTACTCATATCGCTGATCGCTGAGTGATCTACAGCATACTCCTCGGGAATAGTCTGGAAACAATCTACAGGCAGCCTATCGGCGATCTGCTGGCGAGCTGTAGGCGAGCTACAAGCGATTTATAAGCGATCTACGGTATACGCTCGGAGCGTAGGGGCGGGAGACGCAGGTGTCATATGGCTCATCGTTAGTTTCCGTTCAACCGGAAAGGGGAACATCACATGTGGGAAAATGTCGGAACCATTGATCGCATTGCACGGGTGTCGATTGGGCTCGTGTTGTTGCTCGTTGGTATGTTTTCACTCCAGCCTATGGGCCCGATGGCGTGGCTCATCATCGCGTTGGGGGTCATCATCTTGTTTAGCGGTTCCATTGGGTTTTGCGCGCTCTACAAACTCATTGGGATCAACACCGCCGAGGGAATCGACGTGCGTCAATACCCCTCGTGGCGTTACTACACTCCACACCATCAACCCCGCTACATGAGTGTCAAGGAGAGCCGCCGCAGCTACCAGACGACGGGCAAGGGCCATACCGCTGGTATCACCCGCTATTGGGTGTGGAGCCAGAAGAAGGGTATGGAACTTCGCTCGAGTGGTGTCTACAAAGCCGGACATACTCGACGCTAACGCGGATAGTCCAGCGGTTAGTCCATTGGTATCGAGTGATATCAGTACACAAGGCAATATGCATTGGGCATTATGTGGGGGATATACCCACTGGTACCTTCTCTAGTTTATAAGGGGGGCTTCATGGAGCAAAATGCTGGGTTGGTCGACCGCGTTGCACGTGTGTTTATCGGGATCGGGTTGTTTGGCGCGGCGATCTTTCTTATTCCCGTGCTCGAACCGATGAGTCTCTCGGGGCTGTCGGTGCTGTTGAGCATCTTTGGCCTTGTCTTTATCGTGGTGGGGCTGCTGGGACACTGCCCGCTCTACAGCATCTTTGGCATTTCAACGAAGCCGCGGAAGATTAGCCGAGTTGAGCGTATTGAGAATATGTTCCGCTCTGGCCAATAAGTGAGCGTGGCTTGGGACAACGTTTTTGCGCATCTGTCAAGTGGTGGGTCTTGCATCGTTTACGGAAGTATGCCCACCACTTTCTCCCTACTATTTGTCCTCTGAACGAGAAGGAAAGGAACGATGCACCCACTTGAAAACCTAGAAAGTTGCAGGATGTGCCTATCCGTTGCCAGGGGTATCGTACATGATGGCAGTTTGTTGAGGCACGACCATGGAATATCGCATACTCATCGTCAGTGAAGAGGCGACTGACCGCAATCGCTACGCCGAAGCCCTCATCTCTGGCCCGCACCCCGCCGGATGCTCGTATCAAATCACGACGGTGGGGTCGTTTGCTGCGGCACAACTGCGTGCCACCCGTCAGCGCTTCGATCTCGTCATCGTGGCATTATCGCAGCAAGAGGACGGCCTTGAACTATCGAGCCGCCTAAAAGACCTCTACCCCGATATGCGACTTCTCTTGGTGTGCGAGCAGGGGGTCACGAAGTCGCAGCTCAAAACCGCCCGTGTTATCCGTGCCAATGTGGCAGAAAGTACCATCGATTCCGATAGCTTCCGCGCCATTGTATCGGATATGCTCGGCACCAATGCCTTACCACAGCGGTTGCCCGATACCAGCAATAACCGTCCTGCTCCTCAGCAAGCATCTCCTCATTGCAAATATGAGCCCGCTCCGCAATCAGGCATCTTACAACCATTCCTCCAACCCTTCCTAGAAGAGTTGCGCCGCCAAACACGAGCAAATGTTGCCGTCTATACCGACCGCCACGGCCGGATTATCGGTCGGGATGGCGAAGATACCGGGCTCGATATTGCCGAAACAGCAGCATTGGTGTCGGGAAGCGGCATGGGGTCGTCGGAGTTGCGCCGTGTACTCAAAGACCCGAAAACGACCCATTTGAGTGTCCACGAGGGCAAGCAGTACGATATCTATGCAACGAATGTGGGAGATGAACGCTTCCTCCTCCTGTTTTTTAACAAAGAATATACCAATCCGAAGATGGGGTTTGTGTGGCTTATGATGAAACGCAGCGCCGAACAATTTAACCGCATCAATAATAGCGGAAATGAGAGCGCAAGCACAAGCAACGGCAGTACGTCCTAGTCCTTTTCCTCTCATGGGACACCGTCGTCTGGCGCGGAAATGCAACGAACAGTAGGATATTCCCTACTGACATGCGATATATTACTGATACAAAACTACAGTCGATAGTTTCCCTCTCTCTCCCCACCCTTCCTCCCTCCCTCTCCACTCCCTTCATCAATTTCCATCGCCTAACGTTGGCTAGGTTCTCTTGATATTTGATATCTGAACCATTAACCAGTCTTAACATGTTATAATCTTCGCTATAGGATAGGTGAGCTATCCTAAATGAGGGGACGATGGCTGTTTGATATCCACGGACAGCCTACCAGATTTCGCACCTACCATATCTATTATTGAGACGGAAGAAATGCACGAAGGGTCACAGCCTGATGCTATAAACAGGGCCTATCTGCCCTATCTGCTGCTAATCATGCGGTAGTTAAGTCGACGTAGGGTATTTGTCCATTCATACAAAGAGCTACCCGGCAGTACGCCAGATAGCTCTTCATTGTACGTATTGGTCGGGGCGACTGGATTTGAACCAGCGACCTCCTGAACCCCATTCAGGTGCGCTACCAGTCTGCGCCACGCCCCGCCTTCATATTTGAGCCAGGAGTAGGGGACATCCTAGCCAGGTTGCTCTCCAGACACCGAGCATTATAGCACAATGTAGAGCGATTGTCCATTTTTGGCATGGTACATGATGGCACATGCAAAGTCTTACCTGGAGACTGGTAATCCCCCCACGCACTCCACCACGTCCTGCTCAAGCTGGTAGTGGTCACTGCTATAGTGGTGAGAGCGGGGGTGGGGGTGAGTGAAGATACGGATGATGCGGGCGGGCCGTGGTGACAGGACGACGATGCGGTCGCTGAGTGCCACGGCTTCGCGGACATCGTGTGTCACATACACGGCTGTAATGCGTTGTTGCTCGACGAGGGTGGTCAACAAATCAAGCATCTCCAGCTTGGTCAGGTAATCAAGGCTAGCAAGCGGCTCATCAAAGAGGACAATCTGCGGCTTGGTGACTAATGCGCGGGCCAAGGCGACTCGCTGCTGCATCCCGCCGCTCAACTGGTCGGGGTAGAGTGCCAGAGAGTCGCCCAACCCAACGTCCTGCAGAGCGCGGATGGCCTGCCTGGCCCCTGCGTCTGATCCCACGTCTGATGTTTCCCCTTTGCCGTGCAATACAAAGCGTACATTATCAAGCACTGTCGCCCATGGCAGCAGACGTGGGCTTTGAAAGACCATACTCAAGGCGGTGCGCGGGCAGTGGATACTCCCCTCATAGTCGTGATCGAGGTGGGCGAGAAGCCGCAATAGGGTCGATTTGCCGCAACCGCTTGGCCCTATCAGGCTCACCACCTGCCCCGCTCCAATGCGCAGGGTAATACCATCAAGGACAGCCTGCCCATGATAGTATTTGCGCACGTGTGCCATTTCGATGGCGTTTTCGGCTGTGTGGTGCATCAACATCCCCCCGTATGATGGCGCAATACCCGCCGAGAAAAACGACACAAGACATTTTCGAGCAGCACAATCGTCGTGAGGATGATGATGGTATAGGCTATGACATCAGTCATATCAACGTTTTGACGCGCCCACGACAATCTATAGCCAATGCCGCTGTGACTCCCCAAAAACTCCGCCATAATCAGCGTACGCCACGTAAATCGAAGCGCCAGAACAGCCGCCGCCAGCATATATCCCCGCAATGAAGGCAACAAGATCCAGCGTGCCTGATGCAGCTTCCCCACCCGGAAGGCCCGCGCCATCTCAAAGAGCGAGCCATCCAATGTACGCACCCCTTGCAGGATGTTCATCGTCACTATTGGGATGGTCGTGCTTACCGTGAGGAGTATGGGAACGACCGTACCTACGCTGAAAAGCAATACGAGCACCACCACCCACGCAATTGGCGGCACATTGATGAGTAGCAGCAATAGGGGAGATAATGCCCGCTCAACAAGAGGGAAACAGCCCATTATCAGGCCCAAAACCGTCCCTAAGAACATCGCCACGACAAAACTCACACTCCCGCGCCCAAGCGTCATCAGGTAGTGGTGCAGGAACCCAGGAGAATGCACTAACTCTACCAGGTGATACGCAACGTCTAGTGGGGGAGGTACCAACACCCGCTGATTATAGAGCACGGCGGCAATATGCCACAGCCCAAGGAGGAGGAGAGTGGTCACGACTGGCAACCATCCTCCTCCCACCCCCGCTCGCTTCTCTTCCCATGGCGGTATTTGTGCTGGGTGTTTTATGGGCAAGACCTGCTCAACATGCTCAGTCGGCGCTGGTGATTCCGTAGAATGCGTCATCGACCGTATACCCCATCATTGACGAGAGGAATGTCTCAAAATCCGTCCTTAGTTGGCCATCTACGGGCCGACTTGCAAACACGAGATGGTGCTTACGTATCGATTCGGCAAGAACTGACGCAGATAGTCTGCCGCCATAGGTGCGCTCAAACCCTTGTGCAATCATCTGAGCCGCCTCATCCGGGTGCATCATAATGAAGTCACATGCCGCCGCATACTCCTCCACAAAGGCAAGAAATGCTTTTCGTTTTGCGGGGTCTTCCAATATCTCATTCTTGACGAACAAGCTGCCCAATGGTAGCTCATCCTCTGCCCATGCCTGCATATCAGACGCCACATGTTGCTGTATATCGAGGAGGATATGCGCAGAATGGCCCATTTCCTCTGCCTGCCGTAGGGTCATAGTGGCGCGGGGTTCGATGAGCACGACCGCATCTGCCTCGCCCTGCAGGAAAAGCTGTTGTACCTGCGGCTGCGGCTGGTAGATAATCGTGATGTCACGATTGGGTTCATAGCCGTGCTGCCGCAAGGCCATCTGAAAGGTTAAATCTACCGCGCCATTCTTAAAACTTGAGTAGACCGTCTTGCCGCGCAGGTCATCCAAACTCTTGATATCACTGCTCGCGACAAGATAGAGCGCCCGCCAAACATTCACGTTCCAGATCTTGATATTGGTCAGCTTTCCCTCCGCATACAGTTGCGCGCCTGTCCCGCTAAATACTCCCATCACGTCGGCGTGGTTGCCATTCATGACGGCAGTAAGCTCAGCGAGGTCGGCCACCGGCACAAAGGTGATGTTTTCCGGCATGTTTCCCTCTCCCATCACGAAAATGGGATAGGAGTTGGGGTTGGGTGCCGAAACCACCCGTAGTGGTGCTTCCGACGGCGAAGGAGTGTCCGATGCTACCTCAGACGGTGAGCTACTACACCCAAACACGAGTAGCATCGCCAACACAACTATACCCACACCCACGAATACGCCCCAAACGGATGCGCCCCAAATCGTCCTTCTCCTCCCTCTCCCACACATCTCTCTCTCACACGACAGTTCGCTTGCTTTGGCAGTATTCGTTACCATATCTCCCCTCGCTTTCGCTAGAAATCTGTTTAGCCGGTCGTACGAAGCCCACTTGCAATAGCATTCACCGAAAGCAGAAGCTGTGGCAGGATACGTTCTGCTTCATCGTGGTTACCCTCCTCCTTGACCTGCCGCCACCTGCGCAAGAGCGTGATTTGTTGGTGGTGCAAGAAATGCAGGGCTTCGTGGCGCAACCCCAACGCACGATAAAGGCGCGGACGACGCTCTTCAAGCGTACCCTTGTAGACCTCTTCAAGCATCCGCTTTGTGCGCTGATATTCATCCAAAATCATCCCCAACATGCGTTCACGTATCTCTTTATCCTCCACCAACGCTGCATATTGCTGCATAATCTCAGTATCGACCGTCGCGATGCTCGTCGCCACGTTGCTGAGGATATAGTTGAGCGTTGCTTCATGCAGGACGTGCTCTTTCAACGACTCAAAGGCGGGAGGATTGGTCGTTTTGAGTTCTTCAAGTGCGCTCCCCACGCCATACCACCCCGACAAGTAGTAGCGCGACTGGTTCCAGCTAAAGACCCACGGGATCGCCCGCAAATCTTTGAGAGTGAACTCTTTGCCGCTCTTGCGCCGCGATGGACGTGAACCGATATGGCTCGACTCAATCACGTCGATGGGGGTAGATTGCCGGAAGAAGCTCAAAAAGCCGTCGGTATTGAGCAGCATCTCGTAGAACCGCCGACTACTTGCTGCCAATTCATCCATAATGGGCACGAAGAGCGGGCAAGCATGCGGGGTATGTTTGTGCCGCAAGGTTGCCTCTGTCACCCCTGCCACCAGCAGTTCAAGGTTGTAGACCGCGTTGAGACGGTTGGCATATTTTTGGGCAATCACCTCGCCCTGCTCTGTCATACGTAGGTCGCCGTTGAGCGACGAGTGTGGCAAGGCGCGCAAGAATCGGTGAGTCGGCCCGGAACCACGGCTGATTGTCCCGCCGCGACCGTGGAAAAACCGAATACGGACGTTCATACTGCGCCCGACTTCTGCCATATAATCCTGAGCGCGGTAGAGTGACCACAAGCTCGCAAAGATGCCGCCATCCTTGTTGCTGTCGCTATATCCTATCATCACCTGCTGTACCGGCATGTCATTGGCTGTCACCTTCTGGCGATAGGCAATACTTCGCTTGGTGACGGGGTGATTGAGGAAGTCGCGGAGGATGTGAGGACTGCGTTCGAGGTCGTCAATCGTCTCAAATAGCGGCACCACCGGCAATTCAGAGATCAACCCCTCCGGCGTACTAAATGTCAACCCCACTTCGCGCATCAGGATGTAGACGACCAATAAGTCGGAGAGGCTCCGCGTCATACTGACCACCAACGCCCCAACCCCGTCTTTACCATAGGTGCGGATGTGATCGCGCAACGTACAGTAGCACCCCAACACCGAGTCGGCTTCCTGCCCAAGTGAGCCATCCATACGGGTGAAGGGCCGCGGCGAGATAAGTTCTTGGTTCAGGAAGGCCAAGCGACGCTCTTCATCCCAATGCGGGAAACTTTCTGCATCCGGTACTCCCGCCGTCGTCATCAGTTGCGAGAGGGCTGCGTCATGAAACTCGCTATTTTGCCGGATGTCCATCTTTGCCAGGTGAAAGCCAAATACCTGGACAATACGGATAAGAGGGCGTACTTCTGACGTCGCAATGCGATTTGCCCCTACCTCGCGCAGCAGCGTGTAGAGCAATAGCAGGTCTTCCTCCAACTCCGAAGGCACACGATAGCAGCCATCCTCCTCTTGCATCTCCATCGTCTCAATGCCGACCGTCTCTATGGGAAGGCGCGTCAACATCAGGTTGATCATCTGCCGCCACGGTTCACCTGGGTTACGTTCCACAGCCTGCTGACCACGTTCGCCAAGCATATCTTTCGTGGCTTTTATCCAGTCAAGGAGCGGTGACGGCGGCGCTTGGAGGTTTTCCGAAAGGCTCAACCGCATGACGAGCTTGGTGAGGCGCTGTTGCAAGAGGGTCAGCGCGTTGCGGCGCATATTCATGAGGGTGGTCTTGGTTACGTTGGCAGTCACCAACGGATGACCATCTCTATCGCCCCCCACCCAGTTGCCAAACGAGAGCCGTGGCTGTTGGCGTGGGTCTTCAATCAACGATGTATCAAACCCGGCATCTGCCCATGCCTGCAGCAGCCGCTTGTCAAGCACGCAGAGCGCTTCGGGGAAGACATTGCGGAGGTAGTGGGTGATACCACGTACCTCTGAGGCAACATTTGGCTTGCGTAGGTAGATTTCCCCCGTCCGCCAGAGGAGTTCAAGCAGTTCTTTGACCTCATCGCGGATCTGCTGTTTCTCCATTGGCGTCCACACGGGGTTTTCGCGCTTCACCAAGAGCAAATAGAGTGCGCGGTGGTGCTCCAACACCGTCGACCGCTTGGCCTCGGTGGGGTGAGCTGTCAAGACAGGCTCCACCCGAATAGAAGGCAAGGCGTCGGCGATCTGCGTATCGGTGAGGCCAAGCTCCTTGAGCCGGTTGAGGTTGCGCCCCCACAACCCCGACTCGCGGGCAAGCCCCTCCTCCGACTCGGTGACGCGGCGGGTTTGGACACCTGCATTCTCCTCCACCATATTGAGCAATTGAAAGGCGATAGAATAGGCCTGCGCAATGCGTTCGGGGGGCGAATCGTCGCACGAATCAAGCCGCATCCCCTCCCAAGGGAGATGATTGGCAAGCTCATGCTCGCCAAGCTCATCCAGCATTTCGCGGAAACACGGCATCAGAAAGGCGAGATCGCGGTCAACTTTATCGAAGTCGGTCATCTTCGTCGAGGTGGAAAACATGGAAATTCCTTCCTACCTAGATATGCAAAGGCATGGTAATGGTTCTCATAGCTCTGACGGTTCTCATAGCTTTCATAGCTCTCATAGCTCTCACAGCTCTCATAGCTCTCATGGTTCACCTTGTTCTATGCAGAAGCATACCATTAGACAACAACGACACATGCTACCATAGGGTGAAGGCTGTGGAAACGAACATACTCTCTCGCCTCTCATCATCGCTGTTTTACTAATTTCGAGGAGTCCTATATGTCATACCAACTTCTCTACCTATTAGGGAGCCTGCTTGGCTCTGCAGTGACCATCATCGCCACCTACTATGTATGGAAACGTCGGTCGGCCCCGGGGGCACTTCCGTTCTTTTTGACGTTGTTTGCCAATGCGAACCGAGAAATGTTCCATGTGTTGGAAATTGCCGTACAAAATGTGGTGATGATGCAATATATTAACATCATCCGGTTTTCATTTGCTATATTTATGCCCTACACCATTTTGCTGTTTGCACTCTCGCACTCCGAACGACATCGCTGGCTCACTCCCCGATATCTCATTATCGCGGCAATTATTCCCTCTATTACCATGGTGCTGAATTGGACAAATTTTTATCACCACCTTGTTTGGGCTGACTACGGGGTATATCAATGGGGAATTTACCTCAGTCCTATTCATATAAGAGGAGCGTGGTTTCCTATCTATTACCTATATTGCTTTCTTTTTATCCTTTCAGCAATTATTATTCTTGTTCATACTGCCCTGGTTTTTCGCAATCCTTATCGTTTTCAAGCAATTTTTATCATTTTTAGTACATTTATCATCGTTCTATTAGAATTTTTTCTAGATACAGTGGTGGATGTCACGCCACTTGTCCAGTCATTCACCTCCGCCGCTTTGGTGTGGGTATTGTTCCACCACCGCCTCTTTGACCTAACCCCTGTTGCGCACCACACCCTGGTGAACAACATGCCAGACGGGATGATTATCCTTGATATCCAACACCGTATTGTGGATATAAATCCGGCGGCACAAGCACTTGCAGCAGTCTCGCCCTCCAGGGTGGTTGGCCAAGAAGGGGCAACGGTCATTCCGGGGTGGGAGGAGTGGAACTACCGTCTTATCCCGACCACGTATGGCAAAACCACAGCGAGTTTGTGTTCCTTTTCCAGTACCTCCTCTCTCCACGCCACCTACCACCACGAGAAGACCGACCGCTACTACGATGTCCAGATTACCCCGCTCAGAAGTCGGTCGAACCAACTCACCGGCTGGATGGTCATTTTTCGTGATATTACCGAGCATAAGCAGGTGGAAGAACAGCTCCGCCAAGCCCAACAGGACGCCGAAGCCGCCAACGAGGCCAAGAGTGCTTTCCTCGCCAATATGAGCCACGAACTGCGCACCCCGCTCAATGCAATCTTAGGCTTTTCCCGGTTGATGCTCCGTGATTCGACCATCCCCGATGAAACCCGCGCGACGTATCTTCAGACGATTTTACATAGCGGCGAGCATTTGCTCAAACTTATCAACGATGTTTTGAATATGGCCAAAATAGAAGCGGGAAAGATTATCCGTCAGGACGATGTCTTCGATCTCTATCATCTTCTTGACGAGATAGAAATGATATTTCAGGTATCGGCAAAGCAAAAACAGCTTCTCTTGGCTGTGACGTGTGATGCCAACGTGCCACGATACATCTCTACTGACGAGACAAAACTCCGCCAAGTCTTGCTCAACCTCATCTCCAACGCGATAAAGTTTACGGAAGAGGGATGTGTGGCGCTACGGGTGCAACCTAACCAGCCTACCACATCGGGGGGCAAAACCTCCTATGAATTGCGCTTTGAAGTGGAGGATAGCGGCCCAGGTATCGCCGAAGACGAACAGTATCTCTTGTTCAAGCCTTTTGCGCAAACACGGACAGGGCAGCAGTCGTTGGAGGGGACGGGGTTGGGGCTTGCCATCAGCCAGGGGTTTGTACAGCTCTTGGGAGGGATGCTAGAGGTGAAAAGTACGCCCAATATCGGCACCTCTTTCTTCTTCACAATCACCGTGCCTATGGTTGAGCAGCAAGAATATGGATTGTCAGGGCAATCTTCCCAGGTAATCGCACTCACCCCCGGTCAGAAGGTGCCACGTACCCTCATTGTCGATGACCAATGGAGCAACCGGCAGTTGTTGGTAAACTTGTTGCAACCGTTGGGCTTTGCCGTGCGAGAGGCAGAACATGGGCAAGAAGCGGTTGAGGTGTGGGAGAAGTGGCCCGCTGACCTCATCCTCATGGACATCCGTATGCCCATTATGGATGGCTACAAAGCCACCCGTGCCATCCGCGCGATGGAGGGCGGTACAACGCCTACGATTATTGCCATCACCGCAAGCGTGGCGGACGATCGGCTCTCTTCCATCACCGACGCTGGCTGCGATGCGGTGATATTGAAACCCTTCCGAGAGCAAGAGCTTTTTGAGTACATTCACCGGCTGATGGGATTGAGTTTTGTGTATGGAACCACCGACTCCACGCCCCCGCTCCCGCAGACGGCTCCCGTGGTGGAGGCGGCGGAGGAAATCGCCACATATCCCATCGAACAAATGCGTCTGCTCCCGCCTGATCTCCTCGAATCGCTTAGGTTCAATGCATTGCTTGGAGATACTATCGCAGTTGAAGAAATTATTCAGACTATCTCTCTGCACAACGAAGCACTCGCCCAGGTGTTGAAGCAATGGGCAGAGAATTTCGACTATGAACGCATGTTGCACATTATTGAAGAGACATCTTGTACGATAGGAATGGATAAGAAATGAGGAATAAAGAGGAAATCTTCCCCGCTGACGTGTGGGTGGAACCACGATAACATTCGCGTTTCACCCACATTGCCTGTTTGGCAGAGACAGCGTTTAGATAGGAAGCAGCATTGATGCTGTTAGAGTGGTGAGCCGGGTGGGAATCGAACCCACGACCAGCGGATTAAAAGTCCGATGCTCTACCCCTGAGCTACCGGCCCAC
>CAZGLO010000067.1:0-18814 GCA_964526735.1 uncultured Chloroflexaceae bacterium
GTTGGGTTATCTGTAGTCGTTTCATCCTATAAGTATACACCCGGATTTGGTATGAATCGCCGCATCCCCGATCGGGAGACGCTGACCCAGGAGGTTGCCACCTGGGAAGCCGAATGCAATGCACGCGGCGTCGTTGCCGATTGGCGCTTCACGACCGCCGACGCACGAATCAAGCTGAAGCGGTTGTATCCGGTTGTCAAATAAACTTATCATATCACGATGGTTGGAGTAGTAGGCTGTCTTTTGGAGCCGGTGCGGCCCACTTTGGTCGTGAGCCAATCTGCGATGGCGATATCAACGTTATTGTGGTGTGTCGAGAGGGGAGGAAGTATTGGCCGTGGATGCTATGGTAACCGTTTCCAAGGATGGTAGTGCTACTGTTTGCTCTCCGCGATGATGCGGGAGAGAAGATTCATATCAAGGTGCGCGCGCACACTATCTGCCAGCCGATTGTATTGCGCCTCACGGTTAAAGACGGTTGGTGTGCTTGGGTGGATGATATTTTTCTGAGCTGCCACATTCATAAGTAGGGTATGCCGCAACTCATCATTCTCAAACAGCCCGTGCATGTAGGTACCTGCCACCCGCCCATCGGCACGGATTGCCCCATCTCTATCCTTGACAGGTTCGCCGCCACGCCAACCGATATGCAACAAAGGGAGAGCGTCATCGGTCAATTCCGTGCGGCCCATATGAATTTCATAGCCAGTGCATTGCTGATTGCGGGTTCCGGCAAACAGCCCTTGTTCTGCCACAATGTGGCCATTGGCACGGATGGTCTGTTTCTCGTTGCTGAAGTGGGTGATTATGGGGAGAAGATCTAGCCCTGCCACCTCTGGCACTTCCGACTCACTGCCGTGGGGGTCGAGAATGGATGTGCCAAGCATCTGGTAGCCGCCGCAGATGCCTAGGAGTGGGATACCGGCGTGCACCTGCGCCACAATCTCCTTTGCCAGCCCCCGCTCCCGCAACCAATGGAGATCTGCGATGGTAGTCTTGGTGCCGGGGAGAATGAGCAAATCGGCTTCGTGCAGGGCGGCGGGGTGATCGACAAAGCGGACATTGACCCCAGGTTCGGCGCGTAGCGGGTCAAAGTCGTCGAAATTACTGATGTGCGGAAGCCGAATAACGGTAATTGTTAGGTGATTTTGGCCACTCTGGCTACTCTGACCGTTTGGGTTGGCGAGGGATGTGGGTGGTAGGTCATCCAACGCCACCGAATCTTCGTCAGCAACACCCACATCGTGGATAAAAGGCACGACGCCTAGCATCGGCACGTTGCCCCGCTCCTCAAGGATAGAAATCCCCTCTGCAAAGAGTGTGGCATCGCCGCGAAACTTGTTGACAATCAGGCCGCGTACAAGATGTCGTTCGTACTCTTCCAGCAACGACAAGGTACCAAGCAATTGCGCAAAAATGCCCCCTCGGTCGATATCGCCCACAAGTAGCACAGGAGCCGCCGCATATTGGGCAACGGCCATATTTACGATATCCCCCCGCTTGAGATTAAGTTCAGCCGCGCTACCTGCTCCCTCAACAATGACCAAATCGTATTGTGCACGGAGGGTATCTAACGATTGGGTTACCACCTGCCACAACTCTGGCTTGCGTTTGTAGTAATCGCGCGCCCGTAACCGTTCCCACGGCCTGCCAAGCACCACCACCTGCGATTGCGAGTCGGCTTCTGGCTTCAGCAATACGGGGTTCATCTCCACCGTGACCTCAATACCGGCGGCGGCGGCCTGCATTGCTTGAGCGCGTCCCACTTCTCGTCCATCGTGAGTGGCGTATGAGTTGAGCGCCATATTCTGGGCCTTGAAGGGAGCCACCCGCCATCCATCTTGAGCACAGATACGGCATAATGCCGCCACAAGCAAGCTCTTCCCCACTGACGACATCGTTCCTTGTACCATAATCACGTGACTGGACATATATCCTCCTTGCAACCGGCCAATGTCGCTATAAGTCGGGCATTTTCTGTGGATGTTCGCGTAGCAATGCGGATATAATCAGGGAGGCCAAACGACGTACAATCGCGTACCAGGATACCCTGCGCCAACAACGCTGCATACCACTCCGCCGCCGAGCCGACTGGCAAGAGAAAGTAGGGCATAGCCGAGGGGAGTGGGGTAAATCCGAGCGCTTCGAGATCTGTGCGCAGAGCAGCAGTGGCTTCCGCAAGCTGTGTCAGGGTGTGGCGGAGGTGATCAGTATCATCTAACGCTGCGAGTGTGGCTGCTTGCGCCAATGCGTTCACGGCCCATGGAGGCTGTACCTTCTCGATTGCGGCAATTGTTTGTGGCGCGGCAATCATATACCCGATTCGTAGACCTGTCAGAGCATAATCTTTGGTCAGCGAGCGCAAAATGAGTACATTGGGATAGCGTAGTAAGTCGGTTGCGCACCACGGATTGGCTACAAAGGTGATGAACGCCTCATCTAGCACAAAAAGGGTGTTGGGCGAAGCACGTATAAGGGAAATCACCGTTGCGTAGTCATAATAAGCGCCTGTTGGGTTATTGGGGTTGCACAGAAAGAGTAAGCGTGGTTGTATCTGGCGTATTGTGGCGATAAGTGCATCCTTATCCAACGCAAACCCGTCGGCAGGAGAAAGCCGATGTTCAATAACCTGTCCGCCCATCATCGCCACCGCGGCTGCATACTCTTCAAACGTGGGCGTGACAATCATCACACGGTCGTTTGGGCGCACATAGGCTATGGCAAGCTGGTAAATCATATCCACCGCCCCATTCCCCACCAACAAAGCGGTCACATCTACCCCTACCCGCTCGGCGAGAGTATGGCGCAATGGGGTGGCACGTGGGTCGGGGTGTTGGGCAATCGTTACGGCCTGCATAGCCGAAAAAATGCGCGGCGATGGGCCAAATGGATTGACGTTTGAGCTGAAATCGAGGATGCTACCCCTCTCGTTTGCCTTGCTAGGCAAGAGGTCGCTGCGATGGCCTCCATGCACCACCGTTGGCACGCGCTCAAGAGCAGGACGCGGTTCAATGTGGCTCATATCTATATCCTTCTGTCCTTTTTATCCCTCTTGGCACATAGAAGAGAAGCGCCGACACTTGCCAGCCCCAACGCCACTCCTACTATCCGTCCGGCGCGGCGTAAATCAGCGGCAGTCGGGTAGCGACCATCCTCATTCAGGCAATAGTGTCCCTGCTTTTCAAGCCGTACACCAAGCGCTCCCGCAATAGCCGCCATAGGATAGCCTGCATTGGGGCTGGCGGTGAGGGCATGGTCACGCTGCATAACCTGCCACGCCTGGTGAGCATCTGCGCCGCACACCGCCGCCGCGACCACAATACATCCCCCCGTCAGGCGGGCGGGGACGATATTGAGCAGATCGTCAAGGCGGGCGGGCACCTTCCCCAGATACTCATAGCGTCCGCGGTAGCCAATCATCGCGTCCAATGTGTTGACGGCACGGTAGGCGCAAGCGGCTGGTAGACCAAAGAGTGCATAAGCAAGCAACGGAGCGACAACAGAATCACTCGCATTTTCCGCAAGCGACTCAATAGCCGCCGCGGCTATGAGAGATTCGTCAAGCTCTGCCGTGTCGCGGCTCACCAACCACCGCAATTTCGCCCGTGCACCGTCTAAATCCCCCACCTCCAACGGTTGTAATACCTGTAGACCAGCCTGATGCAGTGTGCGCCAAGAAAACATCGTCTTGAGCAGAGCCGCCTCCACGGCCCGCGGCAGGTGGCGAGAGAGAACCATCGCGGGCAATGCCAGTGCGCCCATACCAACAATCCCCATCCCCCCTCCGTAGAGCAGTTGAGCGGATGAGGAGTGTTGGGGGGCGTGCCGCTCTAAAGAACCAATCAGCTTGCCTATCCACACGACAGGGTGGAAAGCAGGGGGTGGCTCCCCAACAAGCCAATCGAACACTTCAGCCAAGAGCAATGTGTCTGCATGACCGCGCATCAATGGTTCCTCGCGGCTGCGACAAAGCGGGTCGCAAGATCGGGGAGGGCAAGAAAATGGACGTGTATGTAGGAAGCTATCACGTTGCCGACGAATGCGCCATCGGAAGTGGGTTCATTGCGCCATTGGTCAGGCAAAATAGTGTAGGCAGGCGGAATATCTCCCCCCTCCTGCTCCCACGTAGAGTAATGGAATTCGTGGCCACGGAGGGTTTCGCCACTTTGGAGGAGCCAATTCGATGTATGTGGCTGGACAGCACGATAGCCCAATGTGAGACGCGGGGTCATTTGAGAATGGCCCGGCAACACTCCTGCCATAGAGTACGTATGCCCCTCCCCATCGATCAGCGTTTCGGTCAGGTACATCAACCCGCCGCATTCGGCATAAATCGGCATCCCCGCCGCCGCCGCAGTGCGTATCTGTTCACGCATTGCGGTATTATTGGCCAATTCAGCAGCATAAAGCTCCGGGAAACCACCACATAGGTAGATTGCTTGTGTGTTTGGAGGCAATGTGGGGTCGGCGAGAGGGCTAAACTCCACTATTGTCGCACCAGCTTCGCGCAATAAGCTAAGATTATCCTCGTAGTGGAAGCTGAAAGCAGCATCTTGCGACACGGCGATGACTGGCGATGTTGTATCAGAGGCGGGAGATGATGGCAATGCGATGGGAGGTGGAGTGGGGAGAGCAGGAGCATTGCGGGCAAGCGCCAACACCCTATCAAGATCGACCTGCTCACTCACCATTGTCTGTGCATGCTGCAGCCACGCCTGCCAACGCCCCGGCTCTGCGGTCGGCACTAACCCCAAATGGCGCTCTGGCAAATTGAGTGCTTCCGTGCGGCCAAGTGCCCCTACTACAGGCAGCCCAACATGCTCCTCAATAGCAGAGGTAATCATATGCGTGTGCTTTGGGCTTCCGACCCGATTGAGGATGACCCCCGCAATATGCACGTGTGGGTCAAAATCACGGATACCCTGCACAAGAGCCGCCGCCGTTCGCGCTTGCGCCCGGACATCCAGCACGAGGAGGACGGGGGTATTGGTGAGGCGAGCAATATGTGCACTACTTCCTGTGTCATCATTGCCCGCATAGCCATCAAATACCCCCATCACCCCCTCAATCAGGGCTAGATCAGTGTCGTGAGTATGTCGCATGAATAATGAGGGGATGAGATCGGGGGGCAACATCCACCCATCTAAGTTGTGGCAAGTACGGCCCGCTGCCAAGGTGTGATAGGAGGGGTCAATATAATCTGGCCCGACCTTGAACGGTGCCACCCGCAACCCACGTGCAGCAAAAGCCGCAACCAATCCCGCCATCACCGTCGTCTTGCCGCTCCCACTCATTGGGGCCGCCAGCAAGAGCCGGGGAAGAGTTGTGGTCATGGTGTCACCTCGCTTGGGACATGCTCAACAAAGCCTGCCGCGTCGCCATTGGGCAGGAACCACGCCAATTCATCTGCCAGTGCGGCAACCTCGCCAACGACAATCATGGCGGGCGTGGGGAGAGGGTGGGCAGCTAATGCATCAGGCAGTGTGTTGATAGTCGCCTGTATTGTTTGCTGCTGATCGGTCGTGCCCCAACTGATTGCGATGGCGGGGGTATCGGGGTGGCGTCCGGCCTCTTGCAGTGAGGTACACACCTGCTCAACTTGCCGCACCCCCATCATGATGACGAGAGTGTGCATGTGTGAGAGCGCCCGCCAATCAGTAGGTTGGGCGGGGTGATGCCCAGCAGCTTCGCGGGCCGTCACCACAGCAAAGGTTGTGGCCATGCCGCGGTGTGTCAACGGTACTCCTGCGTAGGCGGGCGCGGCTACGACGGATGTCACCCCCGGCACGACCTCAAAGGGCAGGTCGGCTCGCACCAAGGCAAGTGCTTCCTCGCCGCCGCGCCCAAACACAAACGGGTCGCCGCCTTTGAGCCGAACAACTTGCTTTCCCTGCTGCACCTGCTCGACCAACACCCGCGTAATAGCTTCCTGTGAGAGGGTGTGACGTTGTGGGTCTTTCCCCGCGAAGATGAGTTCCGCCGTGGGAGAGACTTCATCAAGCAGTTCGCGGGCGATGAGGTGGTCGTAGATAACCACTTCAGCGCTTTGCAGCAGTCGCAGCCCGCGCACAGTAATAAGATCAGGGCGGCCAGGGCCTGCACCAACAAGATACGCTTTACCCATCATCGTGCATTCCTTCTTGTTGCAATAGTTTGGTGAGCTGCTCACGTATATGGCGGGCGCGGCTGGGGTCAACCCCGCCCGTACTCACCGCCACCGTCAGTCCTTCCTCTCGGCAGACGGCTGGCAGATGAAATGTCCCCTCGTGCGGGGCATCGGCCACATTGCACAGCATGCCATCAGCCGCCGCATCTTGTGCAATTTGCGCATTGGTTTTGCGGTCATTTGTGGTGGCAAAGACCAACATCGGTTGCGCCTCAAGGATGGCCAAGTCGCCCGTTTGATAGGGACGTTGTACCCATGTGATGCGCCCCGCTTCGGCCCACATCCTTAGCTGCGGCGTGGCGTCGGGGCTGATAAGCGTTATATCCGCACCAACAGCCAACAACCCGCGCACCTTCCGCTCTCCCACTGGCCCTCCGCCAATCACCACGACCGGCGCGGCTTGCATCTGTGACAGGGTGATCGGGTAGCCGGTTGAAGGGTGATCGGAGGGCGAGGGCGAGGATGGGGATGAGGGAGGATGGGCATGGTAGCCACGTGGCGTGACTAACATCTCGCCCGACCAAAAGCTTTGCCGGTTGCCGATAAGCACCACGGTCAGCATATCGGCTTGTGTCGGGTCAAATGCAGCCAATGTAGTGCGAGTAATATGCTCATCCGGGCGGGTAATATTGCGGGCAAGAACGACAGGGGTATCAGGCGGGCGGTGGGTGGAGAGGATCTCACAGGCCCGCGCCAACTGCCAATCACGGGTTTTGCTGCGTGGGTTGTAGAGTGCCACCACAAAATCGCCTTCTGCCGCGGCCCACAACCGCTGTTCAATTGTCTCCCACGGGGTAAGCAAGTCGCTCAGGCTGATAGTACACAGATCATGGTTGATAGCGGCTCCTACTCGTGCCGCCACCGCCTGAAATGCACTCACCCCGGGCAATACGGTCACGGTGGGAGGCGGAGAAGCATCAGATTGGGCATGACGCTGATGGAGTAGTTCAAACACTGGCCCTGCCATCGCATACATCCCAATATCGCCGCTGCTGATGAGTGCTACCCGTCGCCCGTCTGCCGCCAAATCGATTGCCTGTTGAGCACGCTTGATTTCGCTTTGCATAGGCAAGGCAATAACTTCCTGGTGCGGCGAGAGGAGCGGGCGTATCTGGTCAACGTAGGTCTGGTAGCCAATGACAACATCGGCGGTGGTCAATGCATCACGCGCCACGACGGTGGTGTGTAGCGGGTTGCCGGGGCCAAGGCTGACGAGCATAAGCGTTCCGTGCGGAGGCGTATCATCTTCTTTCCCCTCCCGAAGCGCCACCGCGACCGTACATGTTGCAAAGCTACGCTTGGGGATAAGCAACACGCTACGGTCGTAGTGTTCATCCCCCGCCGCCAATATCGCACACGGTTCGGCCACGCCAACCACCCCCACATGCTTATGCGCCGCGCTTGGGCTAAAGTCGTCGGGAGAGAGCGCTGCAAGCTGTTCGCTGCTGTGGATGCGCAGAGGGAGGTTGAGGGTGGCGGCGGCATGCTGAATACCCGCCTCATCGGCTTTGATATCGGCGGTTGTCAATGCGGCGACGCTTGCCAACGCAAATCCTGCTTCAGAGAGGGTTGTTTCGATGGCAATACGGACATCCTCCGCCGCGACCCCGCGTCTACTCCCCACGCCAACGACCAATGCGGGCGGGTGGTAGAGGATGCATTTGCCTAAGAAGGAATAGTGTTGTTCATCTAGCAGCCGGTGGGTGATGATCAAACCGGCGGCATGGCTATCACTCTGCAAGTCATCTAAATGTGCCACTTCGACGACATTTCCCGCAGACGCAAGCCACTCCAATGCGTGTTCGCGTGCTGTTGGCAATGCCGGATCGACCCACATCCCCACCGCCTCGCCATTCACCAAACATGCACTCGTATGGGTCAAACCGCTTGAGAGGTTGATGTGCCAGTTGGCGTCTTTGCCCAGCAGATCGAGGGCAGGTATCTCTTGCACATCGCTGGCCGTGGTGATAGCCGCATTACCACCCGTCAAGGCTGCGATACGTCGGGCGAGGTCATTTGCTCCAGCCTGGTGACCGCCTAGCAACGGGATAACCTGTTTTCCACCCTCATCAAGACACACGACAGCAGGGTCAGTTGTTTTATGCTGCAAGAGGGGCGCAATTGCCCGTACCGCCACTCCCGCCGCCATGATAAGGATAAGCTGACGGTGGCGCGCCCAACGACGGTGTATCTCTGCCCGCACCGGCCTGTCATACCCCTCATCTGCTTGGCCTGCGAAGCGAGAAGGCACGACCGCTATGCCATCGAGGCTATGCGCGAGTTGTGTTGCAAGTGCGCTTCCATTGCGCGTCACCGCGATGATGGCCGGACGAGAGGATGAGACAGGGGGTGTTGGCTCATTGTGGGAGGAGGTGCGATAACCGTGGGTGAAATGCTGATCGTACAGCCGACTACGTGGCGCATCTGCGGCACCGTGATCGGGGTGGGGCGAGGCGGGGTGAACCAATATTAGCGCATGACGGCGGTAGCCTCCGGCCCGCACCTTCTCAACGATATCAGCGAGCGTCCCATGGACAACCTCCTCATCAGGCCATGTCACCTTATAGACCACCGAAACCGGCGTATGTGGTGTATAGACGCCTCCGGCCAACAAATCAGCCACTACCTGCTCAATTTGGCCGATGCTCAGGTAGAGTGCCAATGAAGCTCCAAGGGTCGCGAGCCGATGGACTGCTTCGCGCTCCGGCACGGGGGTACGTCCGGCGGCGCGGCTCAGGATAAGCGTTTGTACCTGTTCTGGTGAGGTAAGTTCAATCCCAAGGCGGGCGGCGGCGGCAAAAGCAGCCGTGACCCCCGGCACCACTTCGTAGCCCACCCCATGCGCCGCAAGCTGTGTCATTTGTTCTTGCGTTGCGCCGTAGAGTGCCGGATCGCCGGTATGCACCCGCGCAATCACATTTCCCGCGTGTGCTGCCTCAACCATCAGGTGTACCATCTGTTCGAGGTGGAGGTCGGAGGAGCCAACAATGCGGGCACCCGGTTTACGGGCCAGATGTGCAACACTTTCCTGCACAAGACTATCGGCATAGAGCACAAAGTCGGCCTGAGCGATGATCTCTTGCCCGCGGACGGTGATCAAATCAGGTGCGCCCGGCCCCGCTCCAACAAAGTAAACCGTCCCAGGGGTTGGCTGATAGGTCACTGGTAATTGCCCCTTTGTGTGCGTATAATGAGCAATGAGAGGTAAACCCCGTGGTAGGTACGCAGCGTATCAAGCTCATGCACAATGCGCTCTTCTGGCATACCCACATATTCAGCATAAATAGCATTTTTCAGCAAATTGAGCCTATCAATCGTATCGATAATTGATGGCAAGACGCGGCCAACTTTCATCAAAATCACCGTCTCAAAGCGCTCGCACAGCGAAGGGAGGTCGGCGGCGGTATGCTCTGTGGCGGGGATAACTGCCACTCGTTCCTCATGCATGCTCAATGGCATCCCGACGTGTGCTGCTGTTGCCGCGAATGAGGTCACACCGGGGATGATTTCCACGGTCAGTGCCGGAAGAAGTGTTTGTAGCTCGCCCCAGATGTAGGTAAATGTGCCGTAGAGCAGGGGATCTCCCAAGAGCAGGTAGACGCCCCGCTGATGAGGCGCTAAGGAGGTGGCTATCTCTTCCGCCACCGCGCGGTAGGTAGTCGCAACCTGTGTATCGTCGCGCACCATGGGCAGGGTCAATTGTACAACCTGCTGCCGCTGCGGGTCGAGCCACGGCCATGCCACCCGCAAAGCACGGCTCTCTCTGTCGATGCGGCTACTTGGCGCAAACACAACATCTGCTTCTTCTATAGCCCGTTTCCCCTTGACCGTCACCAATTCTGGATCACCTGGGCCAAGACCCACAACCGTCAATTGCATATATCAATCCTCGATATCACCTCAATAATGCCTCATATTGCCTCATATTGCCTCACGATTTATTGGTGGTTGCCGCCACGTGACAAGAAAAACCGGATTGTGCGCATCAAACCGCAGCATTCCAACAATCGGCACGCCTACGCTTACCTGCACCTGCACCACACGACTATCAGGGAGGCATTCCCGCGCTATTTGGAGGTTTTCCAGCGTCACCAGCGCAATAACAACCCGCCCACCAATGTGTATCCGCCGCTTCACCGTTGCGATAATTTCGGCTAGATGGCCACCGCTGCCGCCAACAAAGACGGCATGCGGGGCGGGCAAGGAATCGCATATGTCAGGAGCTTCTCCCGCCACCACGTGGAGGTTGGGGGTAGCGAAGCGGGAGATATTCTCGTGTATGTGCTCATGCATCACGGGCCGCCGCTCCACCGCATAGATCGCCGCCGTAGGTTGAAGGCGGGCGGCCTCAATGCTTACCGCGCCGCTCCCCGCGCCGATATCCCATAGCACCTCGTCCCGCTGGAGAGCAAGCTCGGCCAAGGCAAGAAGCCGCAATTCGCGATGGGTAAGAAGTCCGCCCGTGGTGGAGAATGCGGCATCATCCAGATACCTCATGCACCCTCCTCCTCGCCCCTATTCTTCCACACGATACATACATTCAATGGCGCAAACTCGTGCATAGCTACTTCTGCCAATGTGGCTCGCACTATCCGCTCATCGGGGAGGGCAAGATTTTCACATACGGCGCACGGTGTTGTAGCCTCCCACCCTGCATCGAGAAGCGCGTGTGCAATCACTGTCGGGGTGTGGTGCGGGTCGGTCAGGATGGCACTCTTCGGCGCGCGGTGCAACTCTTGTAAGACCGCTTCAAGCGGGCGGTTGTGGGCACTCAATAGGGCGGCATCTTGCCACGGTTCGGCCAATGCCGCGAAGGCAAGTTGAAAAGCGCTTGGTGCAGGGATGATTTCCAGCTCTTCCGGCGCAAAGTAGCGGCGCAAACTTGTCCCAATGCCATAGCAGAGCGGGTCTCCCGATGCCACTACCACCGCCCGCTGACCTGCGTCGCGGGCTTGGCGGAGTCGTTCTGCCACCACGCCAATACCACAGCGTACGCTAAGCATTTCCCCCGCCGCGTCGGCAAAGAAAGCAAGTTGGCGGTCACCGCCCACAATCAAGTCTGCCTGCAAGATGCGTTGGCATTGGAGAGGAGGGAGACTTGCCTGCCCTGCACTTGTCACGCCTATCACCAAAATCCGCTGTTTACTCAATCTTTCCCTCATCTGCCCCCCATCTTATCTCCCATAGATAGATCCAGAACCAGAACCAGAGCCGCGCCGCACAAGCACTGGCCCATCAAAGTCCACCAGAATAACCTCTATCGTCATCGTGCTGCCCAATTGGCGCACAAAACGCTGGCATTGGGCGAGGGCGAGATCAACAAGCCGCTCTACCGGAGCCATATCGCCATGGTGTTGGCACAGCTCCAGGAAGTGGCGGGCGGTATTGGCCTCTGCCACGGCCTCCACAAGAGACGTATCGGCCCCCACTCCTTGGCATACCCGGGTAAGGAAAGCAAAATCGACGGGGTTACCTGCCACGTGCGTGACCATACGACCTTGTGCCGTCTTCACGACACGGCTGATCATGGCGACGAACACCACCGAACGTACTCCCAATGCGACACACGTCTTGAGCGCTGCGCCGGTAAATATACTTATCTCGACAAATGCGCTTTCTGGTAGCTCAGGGAGGATCTGCATTGCATACCGCTCCGAACGCGCCCCTGTCGCAAGGACTATTCGCTCGATGTGTTGGGAGGTGGCTACTTCTATGGCCTTGACGACACTTGCACGCCATGCAGCAGTACTATAGGGGTGCACAATGCCAGATGTGCCTAAGATACTGATGCCGCCTATGATGCCAAGACGTGGGTTGAGGGTCTTCTGCGCAAGGCGTTCGCCCTCTGGTACGCTAATCACCACACTTAGCCCCCACCGCGTCAGATATCCTGGCTCATATGGGCATGCAGCAGCGACCGCGGCTCGGACATTCGCCATAATCTGCTCCCGCGGGACGGGGTTGATTGCAGGCCCGCCCACTGGCAAGCCAAGCCCGGGTAATGTCACCCGTCCGACGCCTTCCCCGCCTTCGAGCACAATACCCGGGATATCATGATGCTGCACCTGCGCACAGATTAGTGCGCCATGGGTCACATCGGGGTCATCGCCTCCATCCTTGACCATACAGCAAGAGGCCATGTTTGCAGTCAAGCGGCACTCAATTGGCGTCATCACGGTTGTCTTGCCGTGCGGCAAACTCACCGTCACCTGTTCAGGCCACTCGCCGGTTAGCAATGCGAGGGTGGCAGCTTTTGCCGCACCGGCTGCATTCGTTCCCGTCGTATAGCCTGTCCGCATTCCTTGGCGGTCACGTGGTGGTACCCTGTCGCTGTATATGCCCATCTTGCTATAGGTCGGCGTTGCTTGTGTTGGTCGCCAGCCGCAGGAGAGCATTGATCGCCGCTACGGCCACGGTAGAACCTCCCTTGTGGCCCATAGTCGCTATCCACGGCACGGTGGCGAGTTCCATAAGTGCCGCTTTGCTTTCGGCAGTGCCCACAAACCCCACCGGCACGCCGACAATCAATGCAGGCCGCATCCCGTTCTCCACAAGCCGAATAACTTCGTATAAGGCAGTAGGAGCATTGCCGATAGCCACAATACTCCCCGCCATGAGACCACGTTCGGCGGCGATGCGCATACTTTGGGTACTGCGCGTACTGCCAGTCGTCGTTGCGCGGGCACGCACCTCATCATCATCGATCAAACAGTGGAGCGTACCGCCAAGCGCATTGAGCCGTTGTGCGCTAATGCCTACCCGCACCATGTGGACATCTGTGAGAACTGTACACCCAGCTTTCAATGCTTGCACACCGGCTTCAATGGCGGTCGAACTCATCTGTACAAGCTCGGCAAATTCAAAATCGGCGGTGCTATGTATCATCCGCTCAACCACGGCCAATGTGGGTGGGTCGAAGGTGTATCCCTGCTCATCTAGATGCTGCCGGATGATGGCGAAAGAGTCGGCAGCGATTGACTCGGGGCGACGTTTATCCATCGAATTAAGCGCAGGGGACTGCCGTCTTTAGGCGGCAGGGGAATGCGCCCTCCTCCTTTTGTGCTAAGGTTATACAGTTGATATTTATCGAACAGTGCGGTATCATAAACATATTGCGGCTCGGATCGAGCCTTCAGGACGAAACGTGCGCCAATAGGCGGAGCGTGTCCTGAGAAGCTGTCTGCTTTAGCTGACAGAGTGATCACCGGTGGTCTACTTTCTCAGTGCTTGTGATGATGGCCATGCCCGTGGCCGTGCCCGTGCTCATGCCCATGATGATGGTGGTGGCCGTGGCCGTGCCCATGGCCGTGGTGGTGGTGATGGGTGGTTTGCGGTTTGCCGTGGTCGTGCTCAAAGCCAGTCATCCGGTGGCGATACTTACACAGGTCGCATGTCATGGTCGCGGTTCCGGTGGCAATATCGTGGTAGCGTTGCGCCACCGCCTCCGTCAGCCCCTCATGCGGGAACAAGCACGACCCTACAAGGATATCGACATTGGGGTGGGCATTGCGTGCAATCTCTGCCTGCTGCACGATGTCATTTCGCACAAAGCCGGTGAAGAGCAGGTAGGGCAAGACAATCACCCGCTGTGCCCCCAATTGGATACAACGCTCAATGCCCTGGACGATGTTGGGCGGGGTGACTTTCTGGAAACACGCCTCAACCCACCCGTAATCGCGTCCTTCGTAGAGCAGCCGCGCCAGCTTGAACACTTCGGAATTGCTATCTGGATCGCTACTGCCGCGCGCTGCCAACAACACCGCAGTGGCGTTCAAGGGGGAGGGGGCAATATTGGAGCTACTGTGGGCCAACACATCCGCCGCCCGCTGCTCTAGCACCCGTACAAGCTGATATTGCGCCCCGATAGGCGTCCCATAGCGCAGATCGATGTCGGGGTATTGTTCACGGGCCTGCGCCACAAGAATTGCAACATCATTTTTTTGGTGGCCAGCCGGGCCGAGGAAGAGTGGTAATACCGCAATACGCTTTGCCCCCTCCTCAACACAGAGCCGAATGCCCTCCTCAATAGACGGCTCTGCCAACTCAAGGAAACAGGGCTGCACGGTGATGCCTAGATGGTCTTCTACCTGGCGCGCAAACTGCAAAAACTCGTCGTTGCCTTCGGCATGAGGACTTCCATGGCCAATGAGTAAGATACGGTCAAATGGTTCTGGCGATACGGTCTTCTGCGACATAGTTTCCCCTCAAAGCTACGTATAAAAAGGGGGGGCGTCTCCCCAAGAAAGAAAAACGCCCCTTAGGAGTAGTTATGATAGCCCTAATCGTGTCAAAATAGCGCCAAGGCCAGTGCGCGCTAATGTCGTTGTATCGGTAAAAATCTGTTGTGGCGGGCCATCTGCCACCACCCGCCCGCCATCCATCATGATAATACGTTCTGCCCACGTGCGGGCCATATGTAAGTCGTGGGTGGCGAGAAGTATGGTTTTTCCCTGCCCAACCAACCGCTCAAAGATGTCGATGACTTGTAGGCGCATCCAAGGGTCAAGGTTGGCAAGCATTTCATCTGCCAGCAGTACCGACGGTTCCATCGCCAATACCCCCGCTAGAGCAACCCGTGCCTTCTCACCGCCGCTCAATGCATGCGTCGGGCGGTCGAGAAGGTCAGAAACTTCGCAGAGATCGGCAGCTTGTTCCACCCGTTGCCGCGCTTCCTGTTCGCTCATTCCAAGATTGAGCGGCCCAAAGCTGATATCTTGCGCCACACTTGCGCTAAAGAGTTGGTCGTCTGGCCGCTGGAAGATAAGACCCACCAACCGCCGCCATTCGTGCAATTGCCGCCGATGATAGCCCATTGCCTGTCCGTTCACCTGCACCTGCCCACGGTCAGGGCGCAAGATGCCATTGCAATGCAAGAGCAGCGTCGATTTCCCTGATCCATTGCGCCCAATCAGTGCCACACGTTGCCCTGCTTCCAGCCGCATCGTTGTGCCATTGAGGACAGGTGTTTTGTAGCCGGGGTAGGAGTAATAGAGATCATTCACCTCAAGCAGTGATGTCACAATACTCCCCACATCCCCCATATGAAAAGGAGGCTACTCGCCACTGCCGCCGTGAGCCAATATACGTGTGTATCTTGCCGGTAGGTAGATGGCAACACTCGTAACTCACCCGTGTAGCCGCGGCTCTCCAATGCAGTTTGGAGTTGAATACTGCGTTGATAGGCATCGATAAACAAGCGGCTTGCTAATAGGCCACTGCTGCGCGTCGTAGCCCGGCGGTTCGCGTAACCAAGACGGCTTTCCTGCGCAGTGTACATACGCTGAAGGCTTTCCAGCAGCACAAAAATAAAGCGATACATCAAGCTCGCGAGGTCTATGAGCAGGAGTGGCACTCGCACCCGCCGAAGCAGCTCCACAATGTCTACAAGAGGGGTCGTCAAGGCAAGGAAATTCATCGCTGCTGCACACCCCAATGCTCGACTCACCAACAATCCGGCCAACGCAAGCGATTCAGGACACGTTCCAACCCAGAGCGGCCCCATTTGAATACCTTGCCAGGGGAGAGGCGGGGGCGGGGCGAGGCTAAAGCTCAATGCGACCCCTACCACCGCCAGTACCAAGAACATGGCTTCAGCTAACAATACACGCCCCACAACACGACCTGGTGTGCCTGCCCAACCCACAGAGAGAATGCCCATCCACACGACGGCCGTTATCCCAACCGCTGGATGGTCAAGCAGCAAGCACAATCCAACCACCACAATAGCAAGTGTCGCCTTCTGTGCTGGATCGAGGTGCCGAATACGGTTGGTATAGGCATAATGGTCGATAATGTGCATGGAAATTATGTATTTTCCGTGTCAGAAGGAGGCTGAGGTGATTGAGATGGCTCAGATATTTGGTTTTGCCCCTCTCCTTGAGTATGCGGCTCCTGTGCGGAGGAGGGGGGCTGGTAGGGTTGCTGATATGGCTGCTGGTACTGCGCATATGATTGCGGCTGTTGTTGTGCGTATGGCTGCTGTGGGTAAGATTGTTGTGGGTATGGCTGTTGATATGGCTGCTGATATGGCTGTTGATACTGCGCATATGGCTGTGATTGCTGTGAGTAGTGTTGCATTGGGGTGATTTCCGCCCTCATTTTTTCTTTTCTGCGACCGTACATATAGCCAAAGAAATAGCCGATCAATATACCACCCACCGCCGCCTGAAGCGCAAACAAAGCACTTTCTGTTTCGCCACCAGGTGGAGACCACCAATTGGTTATCCATTCGGAGTTGTAGTTTGGCGCTATTTGGGAGACCACATCAGACCCCGCCCCATCAGCACCGCCAAATTCGCTATCCTCAATAATTAGGAGGGGGGTAGCCACCAGCAAGACGATAACAGCGATGCCCAAAAGATTTCCCCATATGTTAGGTTGTTTAGGTTGTTTGGCGTGTTGCGTTTGCATCTTATGCGGCTCCTTTTGTACCAAGTGTGGCTATCTCAAGTTGTTCGTTCGATTGCAAGGTATTCATAATCATCACCGTAAGAATGCCCTCAGCGATAGCCAGCGGTATTTGGGTCACGGCGAAGATCATCGCGAAGGTCGTCCACGAACCGATAAATCCACTGACGGGATCGGGGAAGGCCAACGCAAGCTGGGTCGTGGTGATGAGATATGTGCTGAGATCAGCCACAAAAGCCGTGAGAAAAACAGTCACCCACATTGGCAGGATGTTTTTGAGGGGGAGCCAAATTAGGTAGTAGGCAATCAGCGGCCCGCCAATCGCCATACTGATCGCATTGGCCCCTAACGTCGAAAACCCACCATGAGCGACGAGGAGTGCTTGAAAGACCAGGGCGATGGTACCCAAAATCGCCACGACAAATGGCCCAAAGAGCATTGTACCCAGGCCGGTGCCGGTGGGGTGGCTGCTCGATCCGGTCACACTGGGGATTTTCAATGCGCTGAGCACAAAGATAAAGCCCCCCGCAAGGCCAAGAGAAATCCGTTGCTCGGGTCGTTCGGTGATTACCTTACGTATCTTGAGTAGCCCGATGATCCAGAAGGGGATCGCCAATGCCCACCAGAAAACAGCCCACCCAAGCGGCAGAAACCCCTCCATAATGTGCATCTCTAATGGCTTGGCCCAGGTCGTGTGGGTGGTGAGGAGGAAAAGCGCCACTACTCCCCACCCAATCTGGCTCCAACGTACCCGACTCAGTAGGTTCATCTTGATGTTCCTTTCTCCCCAATCGGGGATACTGTAAACCCGTTTTGCAGGCATAAAAAAACCGACCTGCCTGCGGTCGGGGGTCAAAGTCAGCTCTTGGCTATCCCAATAACTGCATCTACAGCACAAAAAATATCTCATATGTGCCGCCTTCAGTAAGCCCGATCCGCGAGGCGTGAAGATAGGAAAGAGGCAGGCGGCCTGACTTCGCTTGCGCGTTACAGTTGCGGGACAGCGCCGGACTTGCACCGGCTTCGCTTTTCAGCCCGACCATCCGGGGTACGGGCACCTCTCCCAATTTATGTTGTTATTGCCCTCCCCTGAACTGAAACCATTCGTTTGTCACTATGGCTTCGGCGCAAAAGAGCAACGTCATAATAGCAGAAGTCAGGATGACTGGCAAGTTTCCTCGTTAACTGGTAGGGCTACGTCAAAGTCGCCGGAACGCCGATGAATGCCAGTGCGCGTGGCACCGATGCCGCATGTGCCCGCACCGCATCTGCGATGTTCGTCCAATGTCCCCGCCACAAGCGTTCCAGCAGCGCAGCATTGGCTTCACTCGGCGGTACACGAGTGATACCATACGTCACGGTGCATTTACCAACTGCCGCCTACTGTAGCATATGTCGCAAAAGTAGTATTCTTGTGGTCTCCCGCTCTTGCAAACCGCTCACAAGCGTGGTAGAATATTGCCTACCAGAACAATATTAATATTTCCCTACATTCAAGTACTGATAGCCATTCATTGTGTACGTGGAAGTGAAGGGAAGAATGCTCTCATTCGAGGATGTCTTACTCAACCCCTATCAACCCCTATCAACGTAATTAGAAGTTTTCTTATCTATGAACCGCATCAAATCCAAACAAACATGCACATCAAGAAACGGAATGTTGGGTATCGGACTTGCCGAACTACCGTATCGGACTATTATATGGGTCTTGACCATGATGGCTTTGATGGCACTTGTAGTGTCATTTGGCAACTATCCCCAAGCTGCGCACGCGGCCACCACCCGCACAACGGTGGATGACGGCTACGGCTCGGGAGGTGTCGTCGGGAGGAACACCTCCATCGCCCTGACCAGTAGCGGAAACCCCGTCATTAGTTATTACGATGACACCAATAGAGACCTAAAAGTGGCGGTGTGCAATGATGCGACCTGCTCTTCGCCTACCATCACCACCGTCGACAGTGAGAGAGGCCGGGGTGTTCAACTCCATCGCCCTAAACGGTGACAACCCCGTCATCAGTTATTCCCATTATCATGACCTAAAAGTGGCGGTGTGCAATGATGCAACCTGCTCTTCGCCTACCATCACCACCGTCGACAGTGAGGGAGATGTCGGGTTGTACAACTCCATCGCCCTGACCAGTAGCGGAAACCCCGTTATTAGTTATTACAATAATACCAATGATGACCTAAAAGTGGCGGTGTGCAATGACGCAACCTGCTCTTCGCCTACCATCACCA
>CAZGLO010000068.1:0-18655 GCA_964526735.1 uncultured Chloroflexaceae bacterium
GACGGGTGGAGGAGCGAGCACAAGCCCAGGTGCTTTAGCTCTGGGTAGCTGACACCACTATGTTACACCACGTTATACGACCACATTATACGACCACATTATACGACCACATTACACGACCACATTACACGACCACATTGACCAATTTCCCCGGAACAATTATCACCTTGCGGATGGTACGGCCATCGGTGAAGCTCTGTATGCGCTCGCTGTTGAGGGCCGCATTGCGCAGGGTGTCCTCATCGGCGTCGGCGGGCACGGTCACCTTATCCCGCACCTTGCCGTTCACCTGCAGCACCACCTCAATCGTATCTTCGGCGGCAAGCTCCTCATCAGCCTGCGGCCACGGTTGCTGGTGGATGCTGTAGGAGTAGCCAAGCCGCTCCCACAACTCCTCCGCGATGTGCGGGGCGACAGGGGCCATCAGCAAGAGCAATATCTTGATCGCCTCATTCCACGCGGGCGTATTTGCCAACCCCGCATCGCGCGCACGGAAGAGCGCATTGGTGAACTCCATCAAGCCCGCAACCATCGTATTATACTTGAAGCCGACAATATCGCGCTCAACCCGTTGGATGGTTTGGTGCGCCACCCGCAGGACATCGCGCTCTGTCATCGCTTCTGCGGCCTCATTCTTGTCCATATCGGGCGCAAGGACAATCCGCCACACGCGCTCCAGCCACCGCCGGATACCCGGTACACCTTGCGTATTCCAGGGGGCGGTCGCCTCAAAGTCGCTGATAAAGCACTCAAAGCCGCGTAAGGAATCGGCACCCTGCTCGGCCACCACCTCGTCTGGCGTGATGACGTTGTTGAACGACTTGCTCATCTTGCGGCCATCTTCGGCAAGGATAAGCCCTTGGTTTTGGAGCTTGGAGAACGGCTCTTTGAAGGAGTATATCCCCAAATCGTAGAGCACTTTTGTCCAGAAGCGTGCGTAGAGTAAGTGCATGACGGCGTGCTCCGCCCCGCCCACATACACGTCCACCGGCAGCCAGTAGTCAAGCTCTTCCCGCGATGCGAGTGCTTGCTCGTTGTGTGAGTCGGCGAAGCGGGCGAAGTACCACGATGAGCAGGCAAACGTGCCCATCGTATCGGTCTCGCGGCGGCAAACGTGCCCGTCAGGCGAGGTTACCTGCACCCAATCCTCTACCAGCGCCAACGGCGATTCGCCGGTCTCTGTCGGCTTATAGCTCTCCACACCTGGCAGCTCAAGCGGCAGATTGTCCTTCTCAACCGCAACCTCAACGCCATCGTCGGTGTACATAATGGGGATGGGCGTGCCCCAATAGCGTTGGCGGCTGATGAGCCAGTCGCGCATCCGGTAGTTGAGGCGGCGTTGACCAATCTGGTTCGTCTCAAGCCAATCTATCGTCTTGGTGATGGCAACATCGCCCGGCGAGCCGCTGATAGCGCCAGAGTTGATAGGCGTGCCATAGTCGTTATGGTAGATAACCTCGCGGTAGAACGGCACCATTGAGAAATAGCCCATCGCAGTAGAGGCGCGTTGCGGCAGATCCTTGACCAACGACCGCATCTTCTCAACAATACGCTGGTCGCTTTCGACCGAGTCGAGCGTCATCACCTCGTCTGCAAAGATGACCTGCCACCCCGTCCCGACGACTTCCGTCCACCCGCCGGTCATATGCTTGCGGACAATCTTTATGTAATCGCGCACTCTATCGCCAGTGAGCTTGACAAAAATGCTGCCTTCGCGCTCCCTGAACACAAATCCCGCCTTGCGCAGCGCATCTCCCAACTCTGGGCGATAGGTGCCGCGGGCAACACGACTGCGTGCGGTATTATCTAAACGAGCGATCACGGGGATAATCGGCAATCCAAATGTCAGAGCAAAGGCAAAATCGCGCTCATCGTGGGCGGGCACCGCCATAATCGCCCCCGTCCCGTAGTCCATCAGCACGTAGTCGGCTATCCAAATGGGGATGCGCGTGTTGTTGACGGGGTTAATCGCGTAGCTGCCCGTAAAGACGCCGGTTTTTTCTTTCTCTTCGTTGGTGCGGGCAGCTGTGGGAGTTGCTTTGGCCTGCGCGACATACTCCTCCACCGCGGTGCGCTGCTCATCCGTCGTGATGTGGGCGACAAGCGGGTGTTCGGGCGAGAGCACCATAAACGTCGCGCCCCACAGCGTATCCGGGCGTGTGGTGAAGACGATAATCTCCTCATCCGCCTTTGCAGGGGCATCGTCGGCCACGCGGAAGATGACTTCAGCGCCCTCGCTGCGGCCAATCCAGTTGCGCTGCATGGTGACGATGCTTGATGGCCAATCGACCTCATCCAGGTCGCGCATCAGCCGTTCGGAGTAGGCGGTGATGCGGAAAAACCATTGGCTCAACACCTTGCGCTCAACCACCGCCCCGCTTCGCCACGCCCGTCCTTCCGCATCGACCTCCTCATTGGCGATGACCGTCCTATCGACGGGATCCCAATTCACAGCCGCTTCGCCGCGGTAGGCAAGGCGGAATTTGCCGAGGACGGCTTGTTTCTGCTGCGGGGTGAAGCTGTTCCACTCATTGGCGGTGATTTGCTTCTCCGAGAGCGGCAATCGCAACTCTGCCGTGCCCACGCGGCTCAACTCCTCTTCCAGCTCGCTGATGGGGCGGGCCTTTTCGGCACGGTGGTCATACCACGAGTGGTAGAGGTGCAAGAAAATCCACTGCGTCCAGCGGTAATATTCCGGGGTGCTGGAGTTGATTTCGCGGCTCCAGTCGTAGCTGGTGCCGATCATTTTCATCTGCCGTTTGTAGTTTGCCGCAAACCGCTTGATTAAGATGCTTGGGTTGGTTTGCAGCTTAATGGCGGCGTTCTCTGCCGGAAGGCCAAAGGCATCCCACCCCATCGGGTGCAATACGTTGTAGCCCTTCATCCGGTAGTAGCGCGCTAAGATATCGGTGGGGACATAGTTGCGGCAGTGGCCGACGCTCAGCCCTTCGCCGCTTGGGTAGGGGTAAAAATCAAGGACATAATATTTGGGACGCTCATCAGCAGGGGCGGTTTTATAAATTTCGTCCGCTTCCCATCGATCTTGCCATTTCTTTTCTATCTGTGCGGGATCATAGCGCTCAAAGCGTTCCCCTGATGATACTTCTGATATGCTCATAAATCAACCTCATCAACCTCATCAACCTCAGGAATGTCGTTCAGGTGGTGTAGCGGCAGGCGGTTGTGCAACAAACGGTCTCAGCCCACCGGCCTCGCCCATTGCAAACAAGGCAGTCGTGTAAGGGGCGGCCAACCCCGCATTATAGAAGCGTTGGCCATTCTCTTCAACAGGCTGGAGCTGATGATCGGCATAGCTCAACAGGGTGGCGGCCAACGAGGTGTCTCCAAGATGCACCGCCAGCAGATAGCAGAAGCCGGTGGTCAGCGAATGGTCAGAGAGTTCAAGCCGTCGCCAAAGCCGTCCTGATGGCACATATGCTTGGCCAAATGATACCGGAGAAGAGGCAGATGGCTTGGGGAGGTGGCGGATCGTCTTCATAAACCGCATGCTCAATTCAAGCGCAAGGTCGGTATCGATGAGCGCAAGAAAGGCCAACGTCCACGCATCGACGAAATTCATCCCCAGCCTCACCGGTATGCGGTAGCGGGGCAGGTAGAGAAAACCAAACACGCCCCGTCCCGGCAGCTGTGGCCCCTTGATGAGCAACTGCTCCTTGACGAACGCAATCCACTCTTGGTTGATATAGGCGTAGGTGCTGCCGTGTAGCTGGTCGTGGAGCAGCATCGCCCACATCGACGCGTTCATGTGGACGGTATAGGTCTGCCCTACCGCACAATCAACGCCGTGATGCGGATTTTCATACATCTGTTGCCAGATTGTCTCTACCAGCGAGCTATGCGTGTAGGAAAATTGCAGATTGCTTGTCCACAGCAGGGTAAATGGCTCATCATAGCGCTGATCGCCGCCGACCGCCTCATACAGGCCAATCATCATCGCCAAGTGGCCGCTATATTGGACGTTGGCGTGCTCCACCGGATCGGCGAATAGCCCACGCCGTTCCGCCTCCAACGACCAATAGGCCCAAATACGCCGCTGCAGCATGCGGTCGATTAGCGAAGCCATCGCGCTGCGGCACCGCTCTTGCTCTTCGGGGGCGCAGTCGGGGTGCATGGCCAACGCCCCAAGCGCATAGCAGCTAAAGGCAACCTGAAAATGCAGCCCATAGTGCCGATCCTCTTTGGCGGCGATGTAAAAGCCATCCCAATGGTTAGGAGGTTGTTCCGCCAATGTTTCAAAGTAGTTCAGATATGCGAGAAACCGTTCGTTTAGCATCCTATTATTTTCTTGCCTGCACTATCGCGAGGTTATCGAATCGCACCGTCGTGTCGCATGAATGGAAGGTGTTCACTGCCAGTGCCATCTTACCATACGAAAAGCTGCTCTCTATCGTGGTCTCTATGTGTGAGCCGTTTATGCCTATCGTAAGCGCATTCCCCCGCGCCTCAACCAACAACGTATTGCGGATGCGCTGCATGTGGGGCAATAGGCCGGAAGAGCCAGAATGACCGAGCGTGCCAGAGAGGTCAAATGGGCGAACAGCCTGATGTGGGGGAGATGGCGTTTGGGCCGTGTGAATGGCATCGGAGGCTGTCCAGGACAGAAGCTCGGTATGCACCCCATCTTTCACCAGCTCCAGGTTGTAAAACCCATTCGTTGCCACGTTCACCAGGTAGAAGTTTTCATCATCCTGATGGCGCAAAATCACCCCGCTTGCGATTGGCGTCCCACCGTTGCCCTCCACCTCCATCTGCATTTGCACCATCACATCGCCATATACCCCGTCGAGCATGCTCCATGTCAGCACGCCCGGCGCATGGACAGCCATCTCATATTGCCCATTGTGAAAGCGATAATCGGTGATTGATGTTGCCCCGTCATCAACAATGGCGGTATTTGGGTCATCAAAATGCTCGTAATAGTAGCTCATTGGCTTCCCAATGGCAAATATCGGGAATTTCAAGACGGTCAATGGGGGTGTCGGCTCCTCCTTGACGGCCTGCGTCGGCGTAACGACAGCCAGAGATGCGGGAGAAGGCAATGGAATGGGATTTGCCGCCTTCCCCGCCGCCTGGAACACGGTGTCGTTACTGCCGCTGCATGCTGTCATCGCCACCGCCCATGCGACGACACCTATGACAACATACGCCCAAAACCGCTTTGCAATCGGCTTTGCGGCCTTTGACAGAGGGGGCATAACAACAGTCCTCTGCCTTTGACCTCAACTCTGCCCACCACCCGCCGCAAGTACTTCATCTAGCGCGGCAAGAAACCGTTGATTTTGCTCTTCCGTGCCAAAGGAGATGCGGATTGCACCGGGGATACCCCACCCGGAAAGAGGCGTGACCGTAAAGCCACGTTCGTGCAGTTGTTCAGTCACCGCCGCATCATCGCCCACATGCACCATCACAAAGTTGGTCTGCGAAGGGGCCATCGACAACCCTCGCTCTGCCAACTCGCGGGTAAACCACATCCGGCATGACCCGGCATAGGCAGCGCTCTGCTCAACGTGCTCCGTATCGCTCAACGCGGCAATCCCCGCCGCCTGCGCCAATGCATTGACGTTGAAGATGGGGCGGGCCTTGTTGAGGTAGTTGACGATATTTGGGTGCGCAAAGCCATAGCCCAGCCGCATCCCCGCCAAGCCGTAAATCTTCGCAAAGGTGCGCAGCAAAATTAGGTTGGCACGCCCATTCTGAAGCTCTGGAACGAGATCGGGATAGTCTGGGCGCTGGACGTACTCACAATAGGCCTCATCCACGACCACCAACACGTCGTCAGGCACGCGCTGGAGCAACGTCTCAAGCTCCGTGCTGTTGTTCGTTGTGCCAGTGGGGTTATTGGGGTTGCAGATGAATAGCAGTCGGGTGTGGGGCGTGATAGCCGCTGCCATCGCGTCGAGGTCGTGTGTCGCATCGCGCAGGGGGACGCGGATGGGTCTCCCCCCTGCCGCAATGGTGCGCAGCAGGTAGCTGATAAACGACCCTTTGGCCATCACCACTTCGTCGCCTTCGCGCAGAAAGGCCATACACAGCAGAAAGACCAATTCATCCGACCCGTTCGTCGCAATGACCATCTCTGGCGGAAGCCCGACGTGGTCTGCCAATGCCTGAC
Organism: uncultured Chloroflexaceae bacterium; assembly: GCA_964526735.1. Lineage (GTDB taxonomy): Bacteria > Chloroflexota > Chloroflexia > Chloroflexales > Chloroflexaceae > JAAUSY01. The sequence goes on from CAZGLO010000068.1 coordinate 6,134, forward strand.
GCAAGGCCAACGCCGAACTGTCTGGATAGCGGTGTATCGTGGTAAGATGATCTTGGAGTGCGGCGACCGCTCTCGGCGATGGGCCAAGAGGATTTTCGTTGGAGGAGAGCTTGACGACGTTGTCGGCTTGTTTCCCGATAAGCTTGGGAGGCTTGTATGCCGGAAGATGAGCAATCCACTCTTTGTAATGCATAATGTCCCAACCTAGGCAGCGTTATATCACACGGATCACCCGCGTTGCCCGTGCGATCCGCGAGTTTCAAAATACCTTCTCTCTTGCACCGTGTGCACATCGCCCCTATAGTACCACACATTCAGAGCGATAGACACAGTTTCCCCCTACGCAACCAATAGTGCCGCCTCATAGAACCATTGGAGTTGTTCCTCAACGAAACGCTCAATATATGTGGGATCATCATCTTCTGAATGGGGAGTTTGTTCGGCAAAGAGGCGCGTAATTGTAGTGCGGTCGTGGGTGCCATCAAGCAGAGGCAAAAGGCAGCATTGCTCTTCGCTCAGCCGAATGCGTTGGTGGTGCATGTTGGTGACAAAACGGCCCCGTTGCGCTTGGAGCCGCGCTAAGGGGCGGGCCGTCGGTATATCGCTCAGAGTGGGGGCGAGGGGCGAAGGGCGGACAGAAAAATGCACGATGTTGGTGCTGCACAGGAATGTTTGCAGGAGGGTGGTGGCAAGCGTATGCTCATCGGTGGGGGAGGGGGAGATGGGTATTCCGGCCTCACGGAGCCGTGCGTGCGCCAGTGGAGCAAGGTCAGCAAACCGGACATTCCGCGGCCACCGCTCGGCAAGCACTGCCATCGCCGCCTTGGCGAGTGGGCGCTCTAATGCAATCGTCCCGCTCCCCGACGGGCTGCGAAACTCCACCACGTCACCCATCGCAAGCGAGAGGTCGGCGGGATATAGCTCTTGAGGATCATGTGCATCATGTGGTTCATGCGAATCATGTGCATCGTGATGCGGAACGACACGGGCAGGTGATGAAATGTGGAGGGAGGAGAGGCGGGATGGGTCGATGTGCCGGTCGAGTGTCAGGTCGTTGCGGCAGAGGAGCGTCTCCCGGAAGGTACGCCCACGGAAGAAGTCCATATACTGCTCTTTATCGACCATCGTCTGCGCCAATGAGCGGATTTCTTCTGCCACCGTCGGCGGGAAATTCGATAGCATCACGCTTGGCACGATGGCTTCGGTCAGGTATTGGAGGTCGTAGTGCGATGTGTGGCCGATAAATTGGTAGAAGTAGACCGGCGTGTTGTGTTCAGCAAGCTCGTCGTGCAGGAGAAAACCGGGCGCATCGCCCCCGGACAACGCAATTTTCTGCTTGAGGAAGTCAACGTAGGACATCAAAAACGTCCGAAACGAGCTATTCTCTTCGGGGATGGAGTTGGAGAGAATGTCGAGGAAGTGCATCGCTTCGGAGGCACGGGCAAGGGGGTCAGCGAGGCTCCACGTGTGGTAGAGCATCATCTCCCGCAGCATCTTGAGCGCATGCCAGCCAGGATAGGTGTTATAGCTGATATACGCGATGCCGTTGGGCGAAAGATGATTTTGACACACCTCAAGCAACTTGTCCTGTGTGTCAGAATCGACCCACGAATAGACACCGTGGGCGATGATATAGTCAAACTGACCACCCTGACCAGTATGGTCGGGGAAGGTATGCAGGTTTTGGTGGAGCAGTGAGAGGTTGTCTGCTCCCACAGCACGAGCCAATGCCCGTGCTTCGGCGATGTGGTGCGCAGACAGGTCAATCCCCACAAACGAACTGTGCGGAAACTCCTCTGCCATTGGGATGATGTTGCCCCCCGACCCGCACCCGATTTCCAACACCCGACACTGCTCAACCGGCGGCGGCTCCATCCCAAACAACGTCCCAAGCGTTGCGAGGTAGGCCGGATGGCTTAGGGGGTAGGGGTGGCTAGGGTATGGGACAGCATCATACTCCTGCTCCAAGGTATCCATATGTTTTTGAGAACTCTTCCCGATACGCTTCCATATGCCCACAGTAGCCTAATGCATAGGCCGATATGGGTAAGCGACGAAGAATAAATTAGTACGAGATATTATGAGATATTGTCATAGGCAGCGCACATGGCCTCGCAGCAGGTTTCTGTTGTCATCTGGAGCGCGCTCATCAGCTCGTTGACGTAGGTCAGCAGCTCAAGCGTGCCTTCGGCAAGGTCGTGCATCTGTGGATCTGCGGTGGATTGGAGTTGCTCTGCCAATTCACGTAGTTCTTGTTGACGTTGTTCCCCCATGATGTCTTTGACAGCGAACATAACGCTGTCTCCCTCCTTTCTGAGAAATGCTTGTAGCGTGTGTGATGTGAAAGGCAGGTTGTGGGTGGACACAGGCGAGAAAGGTTGAGGAGAGGCAGTCATCGCAATCACCATGTTCTTCTAGAGAAGGCTCTGCCGAACGGCGGGTACGGCAGGGTTTGGGTTGTGGTCGAGAGAGATACAGCAGTCTCTATCAGGAATGTTTAATAGGCGATTAGGTGGTGTTCAGCTACCAACCTTCAGGGAAAAGCGTCTGAAAGCATTGGCGAGCTTGATAGCTGAACCCATGAGTACCCTTCGTTATCCTTCGTTGTGTGGCTTGACTACTTGGCGTCTTGTTGCTTTTGCATGGCGGCCCACATGCGCGACCATTCCATTTGGGCTTCCATGGCTTTTTGGGTTGCTTCTTGCCAGGTCTGAACGATCTTCTGAACGTCTTCAGTGTTCCACGACTGTGCCATGGTTGAAGGATCGGTCTTCTTCATGGTCTCGAACCAGTTATCCCACATCTTGTTTTGGGTTTCTGTCCAGCGCTTGGTCATATCGAGCAGCTGCTCAGACAGCTCAGATGCTTGTTTGTTGGCACCCGGCCCAGAGGTCATGCTGTCGGCCCAAAACTGTGCCCAGGCGACTTGCGCGTCGAGCGCGCGCTTGACCGAATCTCTCCATGTCTCAATGGACTTTTCCCATGCATCGTTGGGCTGGCTGCCGCCGAAGCCTTGCATCGTCTTCATCCAGCTATCCCACATCGCTTGTTGGGAAGATGTCCACGTTTTGAGCATATCCTCTGCTTGTTTCGTCCAGTCCATCAATAACCTCCTCAGTCACATACAATGTTTTTAGAGAGAAAGGGTGTGTACCAAGGCTATCAGAAGAGCTATGACAGAGCTACGTGACCTGAACCACAGGCCAACCATGTTGTGTCGAAGCTGCATTACGAGAACCATCTCTTGCTTGGCTTGTTTTGGTACAACACCCCTAGCGCTTTGGCGTATATCTGCTATTACGATAACAGAAAAGAGTTACAAAGTAGTTACACCTCTGTACTCATCTTTGCCATAGCTCTCTGCCCTACACAAGGCAGCCTCAGGAAACATGGTACCATGAAGAATGGGTTCTGTGTTTCGTGTCCTATGTGTCTCGTATCCTGAAAGATGAGTTCATCACCTAAAAGACCTTCACGATCATATCATACCATGAAAAAATCGGGAGATTCGGCGCTATTCTCCCTCTACCGTTCGCGGATTGCCTACGGGATCATCCTTGTCCTTGTGATTAGTGCTGTGGGCACAGCCGGGTACCACATCATTGAGCGGTGGCCCATTCTTGATTCGCTCTATATGACGGTCATCACGCTCACCACGGTGGGGTTTGGCGAAACACACGAACTCTCCCGCGGCGGTCGCATTTTTACCATCGCCCTGATTCTCTCATCAATGGGCATCTTGGGATACAGTATTTCGACCATCGCGTCGTTCATTATTGAAGGCCAACTGAATAATATCTTGCGGAGGCGGCTGATGGAGAACCGTATTTCAGCGCTTAAAAATCATATTATCGTCTGTGGCGGGGGGCGCACTGGTAGACACATCGTGATAGAATTCTACCGCACGCACACGCCTTTCGTCGTCATCGAACAGAACAGCGATGTACTTGACGACCTCCTGCACATTGGCGATATTCTTTACATCCAAGATGACGCCACGCAGGATGAAACATTGATTGAGGCTGGCATAGAACGTGCAAAGGGAGTGGTTGCGGCGATAGGCGACGACAAAGATAATGTGTTTATTGTGTTGAGCGCGCGTTCGCTCAACCCGCAGCTCCACATCGTGGCGCGGGCGAATGAAGAGGTGAACGAAGAGAAGCTGCGCAAGGCAGGAGCCGACAAAATCGTCTCTCCCAACGCGATTGGCGGGCTGCGGATGGCGTCGCTCATCATCCGCCCCCACATGGTCTCCTACCTCGACGAGATTATGCGCGTGACGGGCAATACCATCCGCTTTGACGAGGTGCAGGTGGATGATGTCCCCTTCCTCATCGACAAAACACTTGCCCAAGCGCACATCGGACGGCGGACAGGGTTGCTTATTGTTGCTATCCGTTCCCGCGATGGCAATCACATCTTCAACCCGGGGGGCGCGACGATCTTGAAGCAGGGTGATACACTCGTGGTATTGGGTACCGAAGCACAGATCTTAAAGCTCTACGACTCGCTTGAACAATCACCGCCCCACACCAGCTTTGCCGAGGTTATCCGACAGATCGAAGAAGACCACTGCTAAACCGTTTAAAGCATGCAAAAGCCTGAACAGCCTGAACAGCAAGAGAGCAGGAAAGCAGAAAGGAACGCTATATATGCCTACGACGCCAACGATAGATACCTACCGCAACCTTGGGCGCACCGATCTCCGTATCTCGCCACTCTGCCTTGGGTCGGTGCAATTTGGGTGGAGCGCCGATGAAGCAACGTCGTTTGAGGTGATGGACGCATTTGTGGAGGCGGGCGGCAATATGATAGACACCGCCGACATCTACTCCAACTGGGCACCCGGTAATCCAGGCGGCGTCTCGGAGGAGATTATTGGGCGGTGGATGAAAGAGCGCAACAATCGCCACGAGCTGGTGGTGGCAACGAAGGGACGTGGCCCGATGTGGGATGGCCCCGATGGCGAAGGCCTCAGCCGCGCCCACCTGACGCGGGCCGTGGATGATAGCCTCCGCCGCTTGCAGACCGATTACATCGACCTCTACCAGACCCACTGGCCAGACCCCAGCACGCCGCTTGAGGAGACGCTGAGCACGCTTGATGAGCTGGTGAAGGCGGGGAAGATACGCTATATCGGGTGCTCAAATGTATCGGCGGTTGAGCTGCGGACGGCGTTGGCGGTGAGTGAGCGCGAAGATATTGTGCGGTATGAGTGCGTGCAACCCCATTACAACCTGGCCCACCGCAGCGAGTATGAGGCGGAGGTGCGGGATGTGTGCGCACACGGCAAGCTTGGCGTTATCCCCTACAGCCCACTGGCGGGGGGCTTCCTGACGGGGAAATACCGCCGTGGTGCACCGGTGCCAGAAAGCACCCGCGCTCAGTCTGTGCAGGCGAAGTACTTCAATGAACGCGGATGGCGCATCATTGACGCCCTCGATCAGGTGGCTGAACGGGTGGGTGCACCGGTGCCGCAGGTGGCCTTGGCTTGGGTGATTGCCCAACCGACGATCTCTGCTCCGATCATCGGGGCCAACAGCGTTGAGCAGGTACATGATCACCTGCGGGCGGCGACGTTGACGTTAGATAGCGATACTCTTCAGCTGCTCAATGACGCCAGCGACGGATAAGATGCGCCTGGAGACATAGGAAGAACCTGCCATCCCTCTTTCCCCTTGCAGGGTGTTGATAGGTTCTTCCTACCCATACATCTGGCCGATGGTCGAGCGGACTTGCGCAAACTCTTGCTCAGCCTCGTCCAGCTTGCTGGCAATACTGTTGTCCATTTCTCCCTTGCCGCTCTCTTCAATCCACCGACAGTGTTCAGAGAGTTGCATGGCACCAAGCTGGGCGCTGCTCGACTTGACCGAGTGGGCCGAGCGCGAGAGGATAGTCCAATCGTTGCTGGCCATTGCCTCACGCATGATTTGAAATTGGTTGGCGGTATCCTCTAAAAAGAGGTCAAGGAATTCTGTGGCTTCTTCTGGTTCATCCCCAGCCATCAACGCGACAAATTCCTCAAATGTTTCAGTATCAAGTGTTGGTAACATAACCTCTTCAACTTGCTCTACGGGTTGCTCTACAGATTGCTCTACGACTGACATGGCTGTCGGATCCGTTTGTTCTTGGCGCTGGGGAACTCGTTTTAATGCCATAGCGAGTTCCTCTAATTGAACGGGTTTACTCACATAATCATCCATCCCTTCGCCTAGCAGCCACTCCCGATACCCTTGAATGGCGTGGGCCGTCATCGCGACAATGCGGGGTTGTTGGTCGGTCGGCCACCGCGTGCGGATGCGGTGGGTGGCTTCCACGCCGTCCATCTCTGGCATTTGCACGTCCATCAGGATAACATCATACCGTTGCTGTTCCAGCGCCCGCAAGACCCCCTGACCGTCGGGCGCGACATCCGCACGGTAGCCAAACTTCTCCAACATCCGCAGCGCAACCTTTTGGTTCACGATATTGTCTTCCGCAAGCAAGATAGTAAGCGGGTGACGCTGTGCCAAGTTGGAGTCTATCGGCTTGCGAAAGCGCGATGAGGAGGACGATGGCGGGAGAGCGCATGAACGGGGTTCCCCTTCCTGCTTCTGGAAGATGCTGACGAGCGTGTTGTAGAGCGGGAGCGGGCGGATGGGCTTGATCAGGAAGGAACACACATCATCCGGCCCCAACGCATTGACCCCCCCCTTGCTGGTCATCTCCCCACGGAGGGTGATGGTCGTCCACACGAGGATGGGCAACGACTCGGCGCTGCATATTTGCCGCATCGCCCGCACCACCGAGAGGTGTTCCTTGTCGACCGTGTGGATATCTAGAATCGCCACGCCAAACACTTCCCCCGCGCGCAGCCGGTCAAGTGCTTCTTCCTTCGACGGAATAACACACGGCTGCATACCCCATTGCCGCAGGTAGTCGGAGAGAATGTGGCAGTTGGTTGGGTTGCTGCAGATAATAAGCACCCGTTTCCCGCGGAGAAGGTGGATGAGAGCATGTTCATCGGCAGAGGAGGGCTTGTCGGAGGTCGACTTCCCTAGTTTCACCGTCACGTGGAAGAGTGATCCTTGGTCTTCTGCACTCTCCACCCATATCGTCCCGCCCATCATCTCGGCAAACCGCTTACTAATCGCCAGGCCTAACCCCGTCCCGCCATATTTGCGCGTCATTGAGGTATCAACTTGGCTGAATGACTCAAACAGATGGCTCACATTGCTCTTGGCGATGCCGATCCCCGTATCTTGCACTTGGACATGCAGGATATAGGCAATGGGGTCGTCTGGCCCGCTTGGCTCATCTGGCTTGGGAGGGGCTTCCTGGCCCGACACGCACACAAACACCTCTCCCTGCTCTGTGAATTTGACGCCATTGCTCACCAGATTGACCAAAATCTGCCGCAACCGTCCGCTATCGCCCACAAGATGGTGCGGGATGTCGTGATCCATCATATAAGCAAGGTTGATGCCCTTTTCGGCGGCCTTGGGCGCTAAGAGATCAAGCGCTTCCTCAATGCACTCCCGTACATTGAATGACTGCTGCTCAAGCACTACCTTCCCCGCCTCGATCTTGGAGAAATCGAGGATATCGTTGATGATGAGGAGGAGTGTGGTGCTGCTCAAACTAATCGTCTCTGCATAGTCGAGCTGCTCCGACGTAAGTTCGGTATCAAGCAGTAGGTTGGTCATCCCCACCACCGCATTGATAGGCGTACGGATTTCGTGGCTCATGTTGGCCAAAAACTCCGATTTCGCCCGCGCGGCGTCTTTGGCGGCTCTCCACGCCCGCTGCAACTCTTCTTCGGCGCGCTTGCGTTCGGTGATATCGCGGCCAATGCCTTCAATCGCGATGAGGGTTTTCTCCTCGTCAAAGATGAGCCACCACCGCTGCTCAATCCAGATATCCTGGCCATCTTTGCGAAAAACGTGGATCCTCACTGGTTGATGGCATTCTTGAGGCGCGATATGCAATAGTTGGATGTCTTGCACACTTTCGGGGGCACTGATCCGTGTGCAGATATCCGGCTCGGCATAAAATTCTTCGGGCATATAGCCCAAGATGCTCTCAACCGACGGGCTGATATACTCAAACCCGTGCGGCTCAATGAAGCGGTAGCGGTAGATGATGTCGGGCGCATTTTCGGCCAACATGCGGAAGCGTTCTTCGCTCTTTTGCAGCTCTTTCTGCACGAGGTCGCGCTGGATGACCTCTCCGAGAATACCTGCCGCGGCCTTGAGTGCTTCGATCTTGGCAATTGTCCACTCTTGGTCGGCATAGCACTCATCAAACTCCAAAAACCCCCACCACTCTCCCCGCACAAAGATTGGGATGACGAGGAGGTTGCGGATATGTTGCTGCTCCAACACGGCCCGCTCTTCTTCTGGGAACGACATCACATCGCCGTAAATAGGCATATCGCAGGGCAATTGCTCTTGCCACGTCGCAAAGTCGCGGCGGTTGAGTGCTGGTGCGGTGAGCAGGGGCGAGTGTGTATGGTCAGTTGACACATTGAGAGCAGAAGAGGCGGGGGGATCAGCAGCCTCGTCGGAATTGGCGGTCTCTGGTGTGTCGTGGATTTTGGGGTTGAGCCACTCATCGCGGCGCTGCGTAGATACTGCCCCCTCTTCATCGCGGTGCACGGCAAAGAGCGCCACACGGGTCACGTTGATGGCCTTGCCAAGGCGCTCCAACACCCGCGGCAGCTCTTCCTTGAAGGTGGTGCTGCGCAGGAAATGTTGTGCCACCGCGCCGACGGCTTCGAGGATGGCGTCACGGCTCAACACCGCCCGTTCTGCCTTGACCCGCTCACTGAGCTCTATCAGCCACCGGCTTGTCCGCTCGCGCACCAGCTCTTCTAGCTCTTCTTCAAGCTGCTTGTGCTCGGTAATATCGCGGAAAGAGGTCAGCGAGGCCTTGTCGCCTTCCCACTCGATCTCTACCACGCGCATCTCCCCCACAGAGCGCGACCCGTGGCGGTTGAGGATATCGACTTCTGCCTTTTGATTGCCGACCATGGGCACACCAAATTCCTCACCAAGCAGTTCTTCGGCGGTGCGGCCAAAGAGCGCTTCGGCGGCGGGGTTGACAAAAAGCACCACCCCACCACTGTTGACGACAAGCGGGTCAACGCTGCGCTCGATGATGGTGCGGAGGCGCGCCTCACTCTCTTGCACCACGCGCTCCGACCGCTTGCGTTCGGTGATATCGCGGATCACGCAGAGGGCACTTTCTTCTGTCACCTCCGAAATGGAGACATTAAACCACACCTCGCGATTTTCCTCTTTCGCCAGAAAGGAGTAGTCGAAATTGATGACACTATGCGTCTCAAAAGCACGGTTGATGGCGTTGAGGAACGATTTGGCGTCGTGAGAGGGGAAAATATCGTGCAGCGACTTGCCAATAATCTCTTCTGGCGGGTCTTCGAGGTAGGGGAAGCGGGAGGAAGGCGCGTCAATGCAGATACCCTGCTGATCTACCACCAAGATCGCATCGACCATTGCCGCAAATAAGGCCCGTAGCTTCTCTCCTCGGTAGGTAAGTTCGCTCTGGTTTTGGAGCGCCACAATGCCATAGGCGAGGTTGTCGGCCAAGTTGGTGAGCAGGGCAATTTCGTGTTGGTCAAAGGCATCTGGCTCCGCGGCGTAGACCGCTATGATGCCAAATGTCTGTTCGTTGGTGTGCAGTGGTAGACTGATGACCGACGCATAGCCGCGTGCCACCGCCTCATCGCGCCACACGGCAAACTGTTCATCGGTAGCAATGTTGCGGCAGATGGCGGGTTGTTGTGTGCGTATAGCGGTGCCCGCGGGGCCTTGCCCGTGAGCCATCTCAGACCACGTGATGACGACAGCACGAAGATACCCCGCCTCATACCCCGCGTAGGCTTTGGGGACAATCTCCTTGTTTGGAGTTGATTGCGCAAACCCAACCCACACAAACCGATACCCTCCCTCATCCACAACAATCTGGCACACTCGATTGAGCATGGTTTGCTCTTCTGTGGCGCGGATGACCGCTTCGTTGCAGTGGTGAAGCGCTCGAAAGGCACGATTGACACGCCGTAATTCGGTTGCGTGTGAGGAGGTGCCCAGTTGCTCATCGAGGGAATATGATGGGTTATGTTGGGGATGTTCTCTTGTTTGCACTCGCAAGTGCGCAACAAGGCGCTCTAATTCATCTACTCGTTGCCGAAGAATCCGGTTTTCTGTTTGGAGCGCTTGGTGTGATAGCTCTTCATGTGCTGCCATGAACGATACGAACCTCTCCATCTTCCAAAGAGGTAGGGTCATAAACATACTGATTGTGCTTTAGCAGTATAGCACAAGTGGATAGAACAGCAGTAGGGAGAGGGAGGAAACCAACAAGCGTTATGGGCCACGCGGTGCACGGGAAGAAAATGGAGGAGAGTGCGATGAGTGAACCGAATAGGACGACGTGGGTCGTGGCAAACTTCGGGCGAGCGCCACCGCCCGCACCTCGTGCGCTCCCGCATTCCGCAGTGCTACTGCGCATGCATCGATAGTCGCGCCGGTTGTCAACACGTCGTCAACGATGATGACGCGCCGGGGCGGGGGAGCACTTCCTCTCCACGCAAACGCTCCTTCGACATTAGCCCGCCGTGTCTGCACATCAAGCTGTACCTGATGTTCGGTGTCCTGCTGCCGAACAAGGTGCTCAATGACCGGCATCTGGTGCGTACGGCCAAGGTGGTTTGCCAGCAGGGTGCTCTGATTAAACCCGCGTTCGGCAAGACGACGTTGGTGCAACGGCACAGGGATCAAGGCATCGCCCGGAAACGAATGGCGCTGCATATATGTGCTCAGGAGCGCGCCAAGCAATGGAGCTGTCCGGCGGAGGCGGGTGTATTTCAGTGCGTGGATGGCCTCTCGCAGCGCCCCCTCAAAGACAAACGCCACCGCAATCTTATCAACATGCGGAAGTGATGTGCGCATGCGGGGAGTATTGAGCTGGGCAGGCGGGTAGGGACGGATGGTTGATTGGCAGGAGCGGCATAAAAGCGCTCCTGCGCGGCCACACCCGACACAGCGGTCTGGGAAGAGCAGCCCAAGAAGAGCATCCGCTAACGACCCCAATACACTACTCCTCCTCTCCGCAACTGACCTCACCCGCAACACACGCGGATATCTACCATCCGATCAATGAGTGGGTCTAAGGTTTTCTGTACCGCCTCTAACTCCATATCGGCGACTTTGAGCGTGATGAGGCCATTGGAGGGGTCTTCGCCATCGAAGGTACCTAGGGCGACGATATTGCCCCCCTGCTCCTCAATCGCATGGGCGACATGGGAGAGTTGGCCGGGCTTATCTTCTAAGAGAATAGTCGCCCGTACGCCGTGATCCCGCGCTCCCATCAGCTCCAAAAACATCTTAAAGAGATCGGTCTCGGTGATGATCCCCACCACGTGGTCGCCACGGCTGTCGTGCCGCATCACCGGCAACCCGCCAACCTTGTGGTCAGCCATCATGCGGGCAGCCTCCTCAATCGGCGTGTCTTCCTGCACCGTGAGCACCTCTTTGGTCATCACCTGCCCAACGGTGATCTTGCTAAGCAGATAGTTGAGTTCCCACACACTCAAGCTGGTCACCGGCGAGGGCGAGGCGTTGAGGAGGTCTTGATCTGCCACAATCCCCGCTAATTTGCCGTGTTTGGTGACTACCAAGCGGCGTATCCGCTCATTTCGCATAATCGTGAGCGCTTCGTGTATCGGGAGATCTGGGGAAACGTGGATGACGGGGTGAGCCATTCGTTCGCCGACTAACATCATCGGCCTCCTTCGTGTTCCTGATTTAGCAAAACCGCGGGCTACAAGAGCATGAGAGAGTTTAGCGACAACGTCATGTGCCGTTTTGGGTTTGCCAAAGGATACATGATAGGGATATCATAGCACAAAGAGTTAGTCGGTGCAATAGATTATCCCGAAGGAATAAGACATGATGAGTATTGATCATAGACCGCTTCTCAACCATATCCTCGCCTTGCACCAATCCATCCGCGATGCGGTCGTCGCTGCATGTGAGCAGCAAGCGATCGAGGAGTTGTCGGATATCGCCGCCGAAGAGGAGACGGGAGACACTATCTACGCCATCGACCGCGTGAGCGAAGAAGTGCTGCTTGACTTCTTTGCCCGCGAGATCGCCCCACATTGGTCGCTGGTGCTGGTGGCGGAGGGGTTGCCTGGCGGGGAGAAGACCTTGCCTGAGGGCACGTCGCCTGACGATGCCGAGCTACGTATCATTGTAGACCCGATTGATGGCACCCGCGGCTTGATGTATCAGAAGCGGAGCGCGTGGGTGTTGACCGGCGTCGCCCCCAACCGCGGTGCGGCCACCTCTCTCCACGATATTGAACTGGCGGTGCAGACAGAAATCCCCCTTGTCAAGCAGCATTTGAGCGATGTGCTGTGGGCCACCCGGGCGGTTCGTGGTTGCCCACATCCTTGGGTGGGCGGTGGCTCTACCCACGCCCTGCGCCACAACCGCATCACGGGGGAGGATATGCCGATCA
>CAZGLO010000069.1:0-18509 GCA_964526735.1 uncultured Chloroflexaceae bacterium
GTGGCGGGGACATTCGACGATTGAAAGCCAGTCGCATTGGTGCCACGCGCACTGACATTCATCGGCGCTCCGGTGACTTTGACGTAGCCCTACCCGTAGGAGTGCATTATCATACTCCTTAAGCGATCTTCTGGCGATCTTCTGGCGATCTTCTAGTGGTCTTTGGCGGTCTTTAGCGGTCTTCGTTCAGTTCTTCCAGCTTATTGGCTGCCTGCGCCGCAACAATGCGAAATTTGTGGGCGAGCGGCTTGTCTTTATGTGCTTCTGCCGCCGCCTTGAGCGTACCGGCGGTGGTTTGTAGCTGCTTCAGCCCGACCTTGTCTCCCTGCAGGAAGTCTTGCGCTATTTCCTTGTTCAGATACTCAATCAGTTCGTCGATAGTCATCATACTATCCTTTCTATAGCTATACTGTGTTCATTATAGCATCTTTAAACAGGCAGGGGTAGGAGATGCAGGACAATTTGCTCTCTCTCTCCCCGCCACAACTTGCGCGGTACGCTATTTTTGGTACAATCGTTGCTGTGCTATGCAACACGAAAATACCCAAATACATAACCACCAGGCCACCTACCATACATCAATGATATCTTACATACTGAACCACCGTCGTCTTCCGCCCGCAGTACTGACGACGAGACTGACGACGGCACTCATTGCTGTGGGGCTTTTTTTGTTTGCGCTGGCCCCGCGGATGCTCTTTCCGGGCGACTACTGGACGGCTGATGAGGCAAAACATTGGTCAGTGCGTGTCGATGCCTTCTTTCCAGCGATTGAAGAGGGCAATTATGCGGGCACAAACCTTGTCGGCCATCCGGGCGTCACCACGATGTGGCTGGGGACATTGGGCATCTTCGCCAAGGATGCCCTTGTTGAGGCCGGATGGCTCTCCCCCGCCCCGCCCACCTATCCCGACGCCGATCATACCTTCCTCTACCGCTACTTCCTGCGCATTCCCATCGCTATCGTCACATCGCTGACCATCGCTCTTGCATATCTGCTGATGCGGCGGCTCTTTGGGAAGGACGTGGCGTTGATCGCAGCGGTATTATGGGCAGGGGAGCCATTTATTGTGGCTCACAGCAAGGTCTTGCACGTCGATGCGCTCTTGACCTCTTTCATTGCCCTCTCCCTCCTCACGGCATTGGTCGCCTACCGCTTCGATACCTTCGTCAAGCCCGCTGCGTCCACCTCACCTAATCCACCCGAATCCTCCCCGTCCACACCGCGTGTTCGGTGGGTGATGCTTGGGGTTTCGGGGGCATTAGGAGGGCTTGCACTGCTCACCAAGTCGCCCTCAATGATCCTTATCCCCATGGTAGGCCTCATCGGGGTTATCGGCATCTTCCGGCGGTGGATGTGGTCTCGTTCACTTCTCACCACCTACCTGCTCTCACTGGTCGTATGGGGGGGCACGGCGGTCGTGGTGTGGGTTGCATTGTGGCCTGCTGCGTGGGTTGACCCGCTCGGAGCGGCGTGGACAATCTTCAACGAAATCTTTCGGAATGGCGCAGAGCCGCACGGTTGGGGGAATTACTTCCTTGGCCGCCCCACCCCCACTCCTGGCCTCCGCTTCTACCCAGTGGCGCTGCTTTTCCGGCTCACGCCCTGGATGACCGTAGGGCTGTTCTTGGCGGGTCTATGGGCTATTGCAGCCATTCGGGAGAACCTGCCGAAGTGGCGTACTCGCACCTACGGGGTGCACGACTCGCCTTTCTACCTCTCTGGCCTGAGCATGCTACTTGTCTTCGCGCTGCTCTTCACCGCGATGATGAGTATCCCGCCCAAGAAGTTCGACCGCTATCTCCTGCCTATCTTCCCCGTCCTGACGATTGTGGCGGCGCAAGGGTTTCTCTGGCTTGCGGGCCACATCAGACGGTGGTGGGCAACCCGCCACCCCAATCGCCCCCGCCCCCTCGTATGGGCAACGCGGGCGGTATGGATTGTTGTGCCTACCCTACTACTTTGGCACATCTCTCTCTATCACCCCTACGAGCTTGGCTACTTCAATCCGCTGGTTGGCGGGGGGAAAGCCGCACAACAGACGCTCTACGTTGGGTGGGGAGAAGGCCTTGAGCAGGCTGGCAGATACATCACATCGCAGTATAATGGGTGCGACCGCGGCGTTGCGTCGTGGTATGAGTATGTGATACAGCCGTACGTCTGCACCCCCGTCCTCCACCAAGGCTATGCGGCGGTGCCGGGGCATGTAGATTACACCGTGCTCTACATCAACCAAGTGCAGCGCCAAATCAAGCCCGAAATTATGCCGCATCTGCGCAGGCGGGGGGCGTTGGTACATACCGTCACCATCCACGATATCGACTATGCACAGGTCTACCAGCTTCGCCAGCCGCGTCAATATGAGATGGCGGCTGATTTTGGGCCATCCATCCGGCTCACCGGCTACGATGTCCATACAGGCACCGTGCGGTCAAGTGGCATTCTGACGCTTACCCTCCAATGGCAAGCGCTCCAAGAGATGGACACCGATTATGCGCTGTTCATTCACGCTTTTGACGAGTCTGGTACTATCGTGGGGCAGGCCGATGTGCCGCCTGGCGGCCCCGACCAGCCAACCAGCCAATGGGGCAAGAACCGCTTTATTGACTGGATACACCGGCTCCCCATTGACCCTGCGGTGGCGGGGGAGAGGCTGTGGGTGACAATAGGCATCTACCATCCGAAGGATTTTGCACGGCTGCCGGTGGCGGTTCGGTCGTTCCCGGAAGCCTACCGTTTCGACCTGTCCGATCTATCCGCTCTGTCCGACCCATTCAACCTATTCAAACCATCCGACCCGTCCGATATGCCCACCGCTCCCGACGATGGCGAGGGGGCATTAGTGTTGTACCCGATATCGCTGCCAAGTGCACCTTCAAGTGCACCTTGATACACGATACACGCGAGGCAAAACAAACTATGCTGCCAAAAACCGAATTACGTCCGCACCTGGAATCGCTAATCGACCCGTGGCTTGAACATATGGCGTGGCGGCGCGATTTTGCATCGTGGCGCGAACACCGCATTAACCAGGAATATTATCAAGAGGCGCGGTTTGCGTTGGTAGACCGCGTCATTAGCCCCATCGCAGGCAAGAAGATCCTCGATCTGGGCGCGGGAATGGGAGGATTTTCGGTTGCTGCCGCCCTCCACGATGCTCATGTCGTTGCTTGCGACTACAATCCGGCCTACTGCGCTATCACGGCAGTGCGCGCCGAACGCTATGACCTCGATATTCCTATCTGCAATGCGGCGGGTGAACAATTACCACTGCCGTCAGAACACTTCGATTTGGTGACGTGTTGGGATGTCCTTGAGCATGTTGCCTCTCCAGAGCAGATGATGGCCGAAATACGGCGCGTACTCAAACCGGGCGGCCATGCGATTATCACCGTCATCAACCGCTATAGCTGGGTCGATCCTCATTACCACATGTGTGGCATCAACTGGATACCCCGGCCACTCGCTGAGCAGATGATTGCCCTCCGCGGGCGCAGCAAGAAAGAGGGAGCGTCCTTCCGCGATAAGCAGCGGCTCAGCGAAATGCACTACTACACCTACAATGACTTTGTCACGCTGGCGGCGCAACACGGCTTCCTCGTCCGCGACCTGCGGGAAGAGCAGCTCCGCGAAGGCTCTTTGCCAAGCGTGCGCCCGGCCAAGAAGCTTCTGCGGGGGGTATTGCGGAGTGTTGGGCTGGAGCACCACGCCTACCGCATAGAGCGGCGGTGGGTGGTGGGAATGTACGAGTTGGCGCTGTGCAAAGCGCAGCAGAATGGTTCTCATCCGCGGTTTGGGTAGGAAGACAGAACCGTATCTATGCGCATTGCCCTCTATAATCTCACAACTACGCTCAAAGTCGGGGGGGTGGAAAGTTTTGTGTGGGATCTCAGCCGTGAGCTTGCGCTTCGCGGCCACGAGGTGACTGTCATTGGCGGGGTGAGTGGCGGGGCGGGTGAATTGGCCAAACGACGAGCCACTATTCCGCTTTCCATCCCCAACATCCGCACGATCACCTTCCCCTTCATCAGCCGACAGTTTTGGCAATCATTCCCGCCTTTGCACCGCGCCTACGCCGAAGCCAAGCTGTTGGAGCGGCTTTCCTTTGCTCTCCCCGCGCTGCCGGAGCTGATCCACGGCTGCTACGACATTATCCACATCCAGAAGCCTTACGATATGGCACCGGCCTTGTTGGCACGGCTGCTTGGCGGGGGGAAGGTGGTGCTTGGCTGCCACGGCGAAGACTTCTACCGCGGAGATGCATTTCTGGCGCGTTTCGTTGATGAGGCGGTGTCGTGCAGCCGCTTCAATGCGCATACGGTGGCAAGGCGCTACCCGATTGTGCCGCGGGTCGTCTTCAATGGCTACGACCGCGAACTATTCTGCGTTGGCGAGGCTGACCCTGCCCTCCGCAGCCACTATGCTCCCTCCTCTGGCGATGTCGATTACCTGTTACTCTACGTTGGCCGCCTGATGGTTTGGAAAGGGGTCGATACCGCGATAGAAGCCCTGCCCCATATCCCGCGTACCGCATTGTTGATTGCGGGCGAGGGCGAAGACCGACCGCGGCTTGAGCGCATTGCAAAGCAGCACAACGTGCAAGAGCGGGTGCATTTCCTAGGCACTGTCCCGCGCCACGACCTCCCGCGCTTCTACCGCACGGTCGATCTGCTTGTCGCGACCAGCTATGCGAGTGAGACGTTTGGGATAAGTTTGGTGGAGGCGCAAGCATGTGGGTTGCCCGTCGTGGCGACACAGTTTGGTGGCTTCGCAGAGGTGGTTGAGGATGGCAAGACAGGGGTGCTTATCCCGCCGCGCCACCCTGACGCACTTGCCAAGGCAGTCACAACTCTGCTCAACGCCCCAACACAACGGGCTACTATGGCCGCCGCTGCGCCGCAGTGGGCAGAGCAATTTCTTTGGCCTGCCGTGGTAGACCGCATTGAGGCGGCATATCAGGCAGCGCTTGCCAATGGGGGTGAGCGAACCTAACCTACCTATCTACGTCTATCTGTCCACCAAGCTCAACATACTCTGCCGCAGCCGCCGAATGCGCTCATCCATATGCTCTGGGCGGATGTACAACTCCTCGCGCATTTTGCCCACCTGCATCCGAAACTCGCTGATGGGGCCTTTATGCTGCTCTCGGCTGTGCTGGTAGGCGCGGTCAAGCGAGATGCCCACAGTCACCAAGATAGGCTCTACTTCGCTCAGGTTGTTGACGTGTAATGCGGTTTCGGCGTCGGCAAGTTGATTGGCGGCACGTGACAAGTAATACGCGCTCCAAATCGTCTCCACATCGTGCTGCAACGTTTGCAGTTCTTGATCCATATGATTATGATCCATATTCTGCGTACGCGGCGAAGAGCCAAATAACGACGGGAGCGGCAGTGGGGTGATGCCTGTGGCAGGGACGATAGATGGGGTTGTCACATTGGTCATATCAGTGGTCATATCAGTGGTGGCGGGCGTGGCCGGAGGGGTCAGGTGTGCGGCGGCGGTGGGGAGTAGTGATTGCGGTGATTGCGAAGAGTGCATTTGCGCCGCGGTGATGGTGTGCAGCAGGAGGAGGGGCGATTGGTCTTCCTCCGTCTGGAGGCCCATCACGACGATGCTAAGTACCACGCTCACCAGCACACTCACCAGGGCGGTGAGGACGTGCGGCAATATCGAGCGCAACCGTGTCCAATGGCGGACGGGGCGAGAGGATGAGGAAGATGACGAACGCGGCAGGGTATCATACTCATCTCGCCGCTTCGACATACTCCACCATCCTTCTACAACCACCATACTGTGCCAGCGACGTGCGTACGAGAACCGCCTGACGCCTCTGGCACATACGAACACGCTTTTGTTCTACCACGCACCCGCTCATTGCTTCTCTATCTTCGGTCTCATCTTAGATCTCGTGCGCGAGCAGGATAGCTTGGGCGATTTCCTTCATGGGTTTGCGCGTGTTCATCGAAAGCTGCTGTATCTTGCGAAATGCTTCCGCCTCTTTCAGCCCCTGACTGTCCATCAAAATGCCCTTTGCGCGCTCAACCAACTTCCGCGTGTCAAGCGTCTCTTTGAGGTCTTGGATCTGGTCTTCAATCTCAAGAAATTCGCGATAGCGGGCCAAGGCAATCTCAATCGCCGGAAGCAATTCGGCGTCGCGGAAGGGCTTGACGATGTAGTTGACGACCCCCGCCTCGCGCGCCCGCTCGACCAGCTCGCGGTCGGAGTAGGCGGTCAGCAGGAGCACCGGCGCAATCTTCTCTTGGGTGAGGATTTTGGCCGCCTGAATGCCTTCAAGCTTGGGCATCTTGATATCCATCATCACGAGGTCGGGACGCAGTTCGCGCGCCAGGTTGATGGCACTGACGCCATCGCCCGCCTCGCCCACGACCAGGTAGCCTAGCCCAACGAGAGTCTCTTTCAAGTTCATTCGGATGAGCGATTCGTCATCCGCTATCACTAACCGTATCTGTTGTGCCAACTCAATATAACCTACAACTTTCTAGGATGTGTAGAGAAGTAGTCTCCTTTGTCTCTATACCCCTTGTTCCGGCATATCCCCGGAATGTGCGGTACCTTAAGGGTACCACATGATGCGGTTAATTGCGCGATATACGACGCGGCTGCCGGTTGCTGTCGATCACTGGTGTTGGGAGGGGTTGTAGCCGAGCCACCCCAACGACGACACATCGTTGCGCCAATTGCGCCGCACTTTCACCCATAGATCGAGGTAGACAGACCGTTCTGTCAGCCGCTCAATGTCGCCACGGGCAATCTGCCCAATGTGCTTGAGCTTTGAGCCGCCCGCGCCAATCAATATCCCTTTTTGGTTGGGCTTCTCTACGTTGATGGTCATCCGAACGTAGATTGCCTTCCCGCGGTCTTCCCACTCATCCACCTCCACCGCGACAGAATGCGGCACTTCTTGGTTGGTGAAGCGCAAGACCTTTTCGCGCACAAACTCTGCCGCGATATTCTGGATACTCTGGTCGACAATCCAGTCTTCGGGGTAGAGCGCCTCGCCTTCGGGGAGGTGTGTGGTGATTTCGTTGATGAGTTGGGGGACACCTGCGCCAGTCCGCGCCGAGATGGCCACTTCCATATCCCACGTGGTGAGGTCGCGGTAGGCCTCTAGGTAAGTTTGCCGGTTGCGTGGCCGGATATCGACCTTGTTGAGCACAAGCAACCGCGGCGTCGATGCACGGCCAATTTCCTTGGCGATGCGGTGGTCAAGTTCAGTCGGGGGGTTGCTGATATCGACCATCTGGCAGACCACATCGGCAGAGTCAGAGGTCTGTTGCGCCAATTTGACCATTACTTGGCCAAGCTGGTTCGATGGCTCATGCAGCCCAGGCGTATCGACAAAGATAATTTGCGCATCCGGGCGGTTGAGGATGCCGCGAAGGGGGACACGAGTCGTTTGTGGCCGCCGCGAGACGATGGCAATCTTCTGCTCAAGGATGGCGTTCAGGAGGGTGCTCTTGCCAACGTTGGGCTTGCCCATCAACGCAACGAAGCCCGCGCGGAAGGGGGGTGAGAGGGTGGCTGCTTCCTGCGGAGACTCGTGTTGTACATCATCTTGTACGTCGTGCTGTGATTTCTGTTCTACTTGCGGTGTATCTTGCATAGGCGTTTGGGTTTGCTTCTTTCGTTTGTGCACAGGGGATGTGCCAGTTTTGAATATCTTAAATTACGAATGACAATCAAGCCGCTTATAGCCCGCGTCTACCACCGACGAGGATGAAGGCTGTGATGCGTGCGTATGCGGTTTGGTGGGCGAAGAGGAATGGGGTTCCCCGTGCTCTTCGTGCTCTTCCTCCTCCTCCTGCTGTTCGTCTTCTCCTGACGGCAGCGGGTCGAACCCTTGGAAGGAAAGATCGGGGGCATCCACAATCTTCGTGTAGAGATAGGCCAAGATAATGCGTGCGACCGCGGCAGTGGGTATGGCAATCAAAAGGCCCAACGGCCCGGCAATCGTCCCGCCCGCCAAGATGGCAAAAATCACCACGCCCGGGTGCAACTTGACCAGATGGCCCACAATATTGGGAATGATAAAGCTATCCTCGATCTGGCGCAAGAGGAAATAGATCAACGCGATGATGCTTGTCAGGCTGAGCTTGGAGAGGCCAAACGGGATCTCAGGCTGGAAAAACGACACCGTCATCGCGATGGCAGCCGCCGACCACGGCCCCAAAAGCGGCACCAGTTCAAGTACGCCCGACGCAATCGCAATCACGAGAGCATATGGCACTTGGAGGATGGCAAGAGGAATATAGGTCAGCACCGACATAATCACGATGAGGAGCAGCTGTCCGCGGATGTATGCCCCTAAGACTTGGTCTATCTGGCGGCCTAAATCGCAGATTTCCTCTCGGTAGGGCGCGGGGATGAGGTTGACTGCCCATTGGTGAAGTTCACGCGATTGCAGGAGGAGGTAGAACGTGATAATCAGGTAGACCAGCGTGTAGATGGCCGTCTCTAGCGCGGAAAAGACAAGATGTGGCACATTTCCGCTCAACGTGCGCCCCAAATCGCTCAACGTGCCGATAAGTTGGTCTTCAATTGGGGTCAGGTCAAGGGTAAAACTTCCCGCAATCTCCACCACCTCGCGCCCTTGGAAAATACTTGCCACCTCTGCGATGATGCGCGGTAAGCGTTGGATCATCTCCTCATATTGCCACACGATTCGCGGCCAGACCCAGATCGCAAGCCCATAAATAAGCGAAAAAACGACCACGTAAATCACGATGATCGAAATCGCCCGCTTCACGCGCAGACGGCGTTCGAGGAGCGAGACGAGGGGGTTGAAGAGATAAGCCGTGATGATTGCCGCAATGAAGGGGGTTAAGACGTGGCCAATGCTTCGGAGGAGCCAAATCGACACGCCAATGATAATCGCGGTGGCGATAAGTTTCCCATGAATTGAAAGCCGTATGGGTTGTGGTTGAACATGCATGGATGCAGCAAAACCAAAAAAGAATGGGCTGGATTTTGTACCGAATGAGCCGCCTGGCAAGGATCACAAGGATCATGCTCGATCATGCTCATGTGCCACAGAACCAGCCGAAAATAAAAATAAAACGGTTGCTATGGTATGAAAGAGAGCGTCAAAAATCCCCTTTGAAAGTCCTCGTAGTATAGCACGAT
The DNA here is from genome assembly GCA_964526735.1 of uncultured Chloroflexaceae bacterium. Lineage (GTDB taxonomy): Bacteria > Chloroflexota > Chloroflexia > Chloroflexales > Chloroflexaceae > JAAUSY01. The sequence goes on from CAZGLO010000069.1 coordinate 9,146, forward strand.
CACCACGAAGACGCAACGGCGAACCCACGTATTGCGCTCTATGCCCACACACCCAACCAAGACAACTATTGCTGCTATTGCTACTATTGCTGCGAGATGTTGGAACGCCGTAAGGGAATATCGGCCTTGAGGTGGTCAGCCGACTCCCCGCGGAGGAGCGTCACTTCGATCTCACTCGGCTCTACCATCGGGATATAGCGTGCAATCACTTCGGAAAGCTCATTTTTGAGTTGGTCTATCATGTCCGGCGTAAGTTTCACGCGGTCGTGCACCAAGACGGTCAGCAAGCGCTGCTTGGCCACCTTGGCGCTTTGGTTGCGGTTTCCCCGGAACAAGTCGTCAAAAAAACCCACATTATCCTCCCACACATAGGCACATAAGAACGACTGTGGAGAGAGTAGACGGGTAAAACGGTAAAACGGGTAATATAAAGGAGGCGGCGTTCGCCGGGGCCATTACCGGCGCTTCCCGAATACTCCAAAAAGTCGTTCTAACATGCTATTTTGCTCCGTCATCTCCAAAAATGGGACATCATGACCGTTGATACGTTTGGCAATGTTGAGAAAAGCCTGTCCCGCCAACGATTGCTGATAAACAACCGATTCGCCGCGGTTGGTCGATGCCAAAATCGTCTCATCTTCGGGCACCACACCAACCGGCGATATCGCCAAGATTTCGACCACCTCCTCCATCGACAGCATCTCGCCGCGGTTGACCAGCCGTTGCTTGAGGCGGTTGATGATGAGGCGTGGAGGGCCTTTTTCCGCCGCCTCGACTAGCCCCACTACCCGGTCGGCATCGCGCACGGCTGAGACCTCTGGCGTGGTCACGATAAAGATCTCATCTGCGCCTGCGATGGCGTTGCGAAAGCCCATTTCGATGCCTGCCGGACTGTCGATGAGGATGAAGTCGGTTTCTGGGCGGATTTGGTTGAGCAACGCGACCATATCTTCGGATGAAATGCAGTCTTTATCACGCGTCTGCGCGGCGGGGAGGAGGTAAAGCTCCGGCGCGCGCTTGTCCTTGATGAGTGCTTGTCGTAGCCGCGCCCGCCCCTCCACCACGTCCACCAGATCATAGACGATACGGTTTTCTAGCACCATCACCACATCGAGGTTGCGGAGGCCAATATCGGCATCTATCACCACAACACGCGCCCCGTGCAATGCTAATGCCGTTCCCAGATTTGCGGTTGTGGTAGTTTTGCCTACCCCACCCTTGCCAGACGTAATTGTGATGACACGTGCCATGCGCTTCCCCACTTCTTGGCTATTTACTATGCTTGTTATGCTAGTCTAACCTATCGTTATCGCTTGTAGGCATCCCACGACTCAACCAAAATCGCGTGCTCTTCCACGCGGGCGATCTCTGGAACGGGCGAAATTTCGTCTTCCGGCGTGCGGACAATTAAACTCGCGATGCGCAACTGCGTTGGGCGAAGCTGCAATGCACATACCACCGCCATATCATCCCCCAACACCCCCGCATGTACCAACCCCCGTAGCCGTCCCCACACCACAATGCTCCCGCCTGCAATCACTTGCGCGCCGGGGTTTACATCGCCAATCACGGTGATATGCCCATGGTGGCGCACCACCTGGCCCGAACGTACCGTCCGCCGCACCAACAACGAGTCGCTGTCGGGCGAGGGGGCGGTGGATTGAGGTTGTTGATAGTGCGGCATCGCCCGTGTTTCTAGACCAACGGCACGGGCAGCATTGCGGCTGTCGCGGTTGGACGTGGCGATGGCTTCGGGCCGCAGCCCATATTGCTCCATCAGCGAGAGGACGTGAGACAGGTTGTCTTCACTCACCCGCCGTCCGCCCACTTCGATGACTAACCGCGCACCAGCAAAAAAACTTCCCGCTCGTTCAAAGTGATGTTGGAGAGCATTGATGACAGCCGACCAGTCAGCCTGCTGATCAACCACCATCCGCACTCCGTCTTTCCCGCCTTTAATACGAACAATATCTTGCATTCTTGTACACCATTGAACGAACGTCCCTTTGATTATAGCAGACAATATCGGGAAACCGCGGGCCGTACTCATCCTGCCTCTCATACGACGCTATGTCGCATTCGGAAGGGGTGGCATCCACGGGCAGTGGCCGGGCGGTTGGGCAGGAGGGGCAACCCGAAAATGCTCTTGCAAAATCTGGGTCACGGCGGGCACGGCGAGTGTCGCGGAGCCGTTGTTCATATCGCCCGCCCCCTCCAGCAAGACCACCACCACAATCTCCGGGTCTTCGTAGGGCGCAAACCCCACAAACCAAGCGTGGCTGCGGCGGATAAGCTTTCCTTCTGCCGTCTCAATCACCCCTCCATACTCAGCCGTGCCGGTCTTCCCCGCGATGCTCAGCCCAGAACACTCATTCCGGGCAGCGACGTTCATCCCGTCTACCACCGAGAGCCGCATCCCCTGGCGCACCACATCAAAGTATGTTGGATCGACGGGCACCGTCCGCACGACCTCTGGCTCAAACTGCTCAACGACCATCCCCTCGCTATTCACGATGTTCTGCACCAGTTGGGGACGGTGGATCGTCCCGCCATTGACAACAGCACTTGCTGCGGCGGCAAGCTGCAGGGGAGTGACTTCAACATACCCCTGCCCAATTGATGCGTTGTAGGTATCGCCGGTCGTCCACGGCTCACGCAGGGTATGTGCTTTCCAGATGGGGCTTGGCACACGGCCAACGGCTTCGCCCGGCAGCCGCACTTGGGTCGATTGCCCTAACCCAAACCATTCCAACCCTTCTGCCATTCTGTCGATACGCAACCCCGTAATGCGGGTGTCGTTGGGGCCAAGGTTGACTACTTCGTCATTCCCGCCCGAAATACTCGCAAAAAAGACATTTGACGACATTTTGAGTGCTTCGGCTATGGTGATCCACCCATTGTCAGTGCGGGTTGAGTTGGGGAGGGTAAATGTCCGGCCATTCTTCTCATCAAGGATGATTTTGCCCGGGTCGCGGAGGGCAGTTCCTGGGGTCACGACCCCCTTTTCCAGCGCGACCGAGGCAACAAATTGTTTCAGCGAGGAGCCGGGCGCATATTGCCCCGCAATGGCACGGTTGGTTAGCGGCGAGAGCCGTATCAATTCTTCACGCTTTTCGGGGTCGGATGGGCTAAGTAGCTCTTGCAGCTGCCCCGACAACGATGGGTTGACCCACACATTGTTGTTGTAGGTGGGGACGCTCACCATCGCCAGCACCCGCCCATCGCGTGCATCGAGCACCACGGCGGCCCCATTCGTGATGGGCTTATACTCGTGCTTATGCGGTTCTTCGGCGTTCTGACGGCGCAATTCCCCCTCATCGATCCACCGCCGCAAGATTGCCTCTGTCTTGCGTTGAAACTCCGCATCGATGGTCAAGATGAGGTTGTGGCCATCGTGCACTGGCCGCATCGTCCGGCGGCCACTAACTGGCCGTTCCAATGCATCAACAAGCAGCGTATCAATACCGACCTCGCCCCGCAACTCATCTTCGTAACTGGCCTCAAGCCCATCTTTGCCAAGCCGGTCGTCGTTCTGGTAGGGGGGAATGCCAATCGCGCCGGTATTAATCTGCTTGGGCAAGATGCCACAGTGCGTTACGTGGCCAACAACGTCTTGTAGGCTGTCAAGCCACGACATCGCCGGGTTCTCCGTCACAAGCTCACACTCATTGATACGCCCAATATAGCCAATCAAATGCGAGAAGGACGGGATAAAAGCACTTTGCGGGTAGTGGCGCTGGTAGTCTTCCACCACGACCGCTCCTGGCAAGTGGTTTTGGTTTTCGTAGACCGCCAAAGCAAGTGAGCGCGGCACGTGATTTTTCACCACGACGGGCCGGTAATGCTGAGTATTGCTCTCTGCGATGAGTTTTTCTATGGGATTTTGTAGGGTGAGGATATCTTCATAGCGTTCTGCCGCGTCCAGCGCCTCAATCGTGTTGGTGGGGGCGATGGTAAACGTCAACTGCTCAAACCGCTCAACGTTGAATTGCCGCGAGCGGGCAAGCGTTTCTTCCCCCACTACCGGCAGCAGATCGCGGTAGAGAGCGGGATTATCACGCAGCGCCAGCGACGGGGAGAGGGTCATCGTGCTGGTCAGCTGGGTGATTTGTGCCAATTTGCCCAGCACAAACGCCCGCCGCTCTGGGTCGTCCTCTGGCAACTGTCCTGGCATCACGGCAACGCTGAAGGTCGGCACGCTCTCGGCAAGCAGCGTCTTGCCGTCGTTGGCGAGGATATCGCCGCGTTGGGGGCGCACCAAGACATAGCGAGTCGTATTAATTTCGACGTTGCTCCCATACTTCCACTCGTCGCTCTCGACAAACTGTAGCTGGTAGAGGCGGCCACTCAATATGACCACCATTGCAAAGAGCAATCCGCGAAGTATCGTGAACCGTTGCATAGCAGCCTACGTCTTTTCTATCTTTTTTCTATCTTCCCTAGCGTTTCTACGTGTTTTTGCGTTTCTGAGCGCTTATTCCCCTACGATGCCCCTACGAAAAGGACATCTTTTGGCGCTGTTGCGCATCTGATGATTGTGGTAGTAGGTATATTCCCAGTTTGAATAGGAAAAAAACCGGTAACGACGGCACGAGCGTGACCAGCAGGCTCGGCGCGATCACCGTCAGGAAATATTGCCCCCACGGCACGTCAACGATGGTGTTGCTATAAATTATCATCAACACCACCTCATAGATGAGGCCGCCAAGCAGCATGGCAATCAGCGTGAGCAATATCCCCTCCACCCGCAATTGCCCCACAACCGTGTGCAGGATGATCGTCACAGCGAGCAGGGCGAGGGCGTGTGCGCCCAACAGCGTCGAAGCGCAGACATCAAGCACGATGCCGCCGTAAAACGACCATCGCAACGCCATCACAAAGCCGTGATCGGGGTGTGGCTCCATGCTGCCGACCAACACCCGACTGACTACCAAAATCAGCAGCAATGCCGGTGAAAAGCCGAAAAATGACGGGATCAACGCCGCCTGCGCAATGGCAACCACCCCGCTCCCCACCATAATAAGGAGTTCGCGGGCAATAACCTCTTCTATTCGGCGTGGCTGAGAATGACCCATACGTAGTGCACCTGATCGGGATCGACAAAGGGCCGCAATTCGGCGATGTGGGTGTGTGGGTCATCCGTAATCACGTTTTCAACCCGCCCAATCGGGATATCTGGCGGGACGGACGCCATCGGCAGGGGGAGTGCTAATTGCCCCGTCAGCCCCGCGCTCACGACAATTGTCTCTGGCGTCAGAGGGATGACCTTATCGAGCTTTTCAAGCCGCAATCGCGCTCCTTGCTGCCACTGCCCGTGCACCAGGCCAAGCGCAGAGTCGTTTTGGTGCAGCACCCGCGCGCTGATACTACTACTCACGTCGGTGATGAGCAGGACGGTGGCGAAGTCAGGCCCCACTTCCTCTACCACGCCCACCAATGCAGATGGCTGTGAACCGGTCTGGCCTATCACCGCCATGCCGGGCTGGATACCGTGGTTTCTGCCGCGGGAAAGCGTAATCATCCGACGGCCTGCGTCGGGAGAACGAATAACCACATCCGCGCCAATGAGTTTCCAGGGGCGTTCTTGCTCTATGGCAAGCTGTTGCCGCAAATGCGTGTTTTCAATCGCATCCTGCTCGCGGGCGATGAGTTCTTCTTGGAGCAGGCTGACTTGCCGTTGCAATTGCTGGTTTTCCTGCCGCAGCGTGCGGACATCCTCTACCCCCGCCCAAAACCCAACCACACTATCACGCGTGGTGGAGAGCGCCCGCGCCACTGGCGTAATCACATAGCTCAGACCATCGCGGACAGGCTCTAATGTGCCACGGTGGTCGAGAAAGATCACCACAAACGCAATCACGCAAAAGAGCACCGTCAAGAAAAACGGCCGCCGTTGCGCAGAGAGCAAGGGGTGATCCCCTCGCAGTTTGAGCGGTGGTGAATCAAGATAGTCACGCATAGCACCCTAGTACGGTTAGTACTTTGCTTTTCGTGTACTCTGGGTTCGTGCCAAAATATCACGGTAGACTTTGTTATCGAAGTTTTCAACAATTTTCCCCGCCCCGCGCGCCACACACGAAAGTGAATCTTGCGCCACGTAGACGGGCATCCGCGTTTCGGCGGCGATTCGGCGGTCGAGGCCGTGCAAGAGCGAGCCACCTCCGCCCAACGTAATGCCGTGTTCCATCACATCGGCAACCAACTCTGGCGGGGTTTCTTCCAATGCGAGCCGCACCTCTTGTACAATCGTGTTCACCGGCCCGGCAATGCCTTCACGCAGCTCAACGCTACTCACTTCGACTGCTTTCGGCAGGCCGGTCAGCAAATCGCGCCCACGCAGAACGACTTTGATTTCTTCATCAAGGGGGTAGGCGCTTCCGGCGGCGATTTTTGCTTTCTCTGCCATGCGCTCCCCTATCAATAGATTATACTCTCGTCGTGCAAATTGGATAATTGCTTCATCTATTTCGTCGCCAGCCGTGCGGATCGAGTGATTAATCACAATCCCACCCAATGAAATCACGGCAACCTCGGTGGTACCACCGCCAATATCAACAATCAGGCTTCCCACCGGCTCCTCGACCGGCAAACCGGCCCCTATCGCCGCCGCCATCGGCTCCTCGACGATGTAGGCTTCGCGGGCGTTGGCGTTGAGGGTTGCCTCACGGGCGGCGCGGCGCTCAACCTCTGTCACGCCCGACGGCACCCCGACGACCACCCGCGGACGTGGGGGGATGATCCCAAATGTGCGTTCGTGAGCTTTGTTGATGAAGTAGCTCATCATGCGCTCTACCACGTCAAAATCGGCGATCACCCCGTCTTTGAGGGGGCGCACCGCCACAATGCTTGCGGGGGTTTTGCCAATCATCGCTTTGGCTTCTGCGCCAACCGCGTGTACTTTTTTGGTGCGCTCGTCAATCGCCACGACCGACGGCTCACTTATCACGATTCCTTTTCCACGTACATAGACGAGGGTGTTTGCTGTTCCAAGATCTATCCCAAGATCGCGGCTAAACGACCCCAAAAACCCATTGATTGGATTAAAGGCCACGCTCATAACTCCAGTATAGAAGGTTTCTTCTGACCGAAATACCCTACCTGCGCGGTAGGGCTTAGGTGTATACTCTCAATTATAGCACAGATAGCGGGGCGTGTTCATTATTGAAATAAGACGTCTGCAAGGGAAACACCGCACTCTACGAACCATCTACATAAATCTTCTTCACCCAGCCGGTTCGCCCTATCACGCCCGGGTCGTTCTCCGAGTCGAAGTTGCTGACGATGCGCACGCGGTAATATTCGCCGTCCTCATCAATGATTTCTACCTCATCGCCCTGCGCAAGAAATGTTTTGCCTTTGGGCGCGTCAACCTGGCGTGTTTGATCTGTATTCAGCCACACCCTGACCATCAGCAGGTCTTCGATAAGGAGAAAATCGTCTGGTTCTTCCTCTTCATTGGCCTCTGTCACGCCTTGCATCTCCCGCCACGCCAGATCGACCGTCAGCACGATGGGCCGGTCATCATCCACCGTCCGCAGCGGCTCTTCGTGGTCTTCCTGGTAGAGCGCCAGGGTGATGGGGCGGGTCGATTCGAGGAACCACGTTTGCAACGTTGCTTGGCTCTCTTCAGAGAGGTCAAACTGGCCCGTCGCCCCTGATGGCTCCAACGCCCCCGACAAATCCGGCTCATCCAGCGCAAGATCCATCGTGAGCGGCCCGATTGCTGCATCATCTGCCGTGCGGAAGAAGAGGCCTATGCCGCGGTTCCCGCGGTAGACGGGGCTTTCAGTCTCAAGCACGAACGAGACCGAGTCGAGGGTGTGCGAGAAGACCATCGTCGGCGAGAAGTCGGTGATGGCGAGAGGAGCGTCCCGCAGCCCAACCGCGCGGGTCGTGGTGACTTCGGCTGTCCCCCCCGCCACCGCCGTGCCCTCAAGCGGCATATTGCCTGTCACGACGCCGGTTGCGGTCATACTGAGTGCACTGCGCGGGGTTGAGGTGACGACCGGCGGGTTGGTACCCTCCAATGTGGGGATATTGGCCACATCGGTTGGTTGGGTCGGCTGTGCTTGCCACGCGGCTATCGCTGGCCACCGCGACCAAATCACTATCCCCAGCAGGATGAATAGCCCAACCAACACCGCGCTCGCCACCACCTTCTGCACCTTGAGCGACTTTGTGCCCTCTGGGCGGCGGAGGTGTTTGGCAAATTCTTGGCCAGTCTGCTGGACATTGCCGTCGCTGCGGGCCAAGGTCACCAATGCGGCGTGATATTCCCCATCGAAGAACAGCTTTTGTGCCCGCGCAACCGCAATAGGCTGCTGGATTTGGTGGGGAGGCTCTTGGCGCTGCATCAGCAAGATATCGCGCTGTGTGTGTTCGCATACCTGTGCCGTTGGCAGCAGCCGTTGGATGGCATGTACCTTGTTGTCCGCTTCTGCGAGAACATCGCGCACCCGCTCCTGGATGGCCAACAGCGCTTGGTGGTTGTGGCGCGTCTTGGGCAGGTCGTGCACCGTATCCCACAGGATGCCGCCCTCTCGCAGCCCCGCAAAATAGCTGTGGAGGCGCGTTGCTTCTGTGCGTTCATCGCTGTTGCTTGGCTGATCGATTTGGTATTGCGTGCGGAAGAAGCCGATCACCTCTTTGAAACGCCGCCAATCGGCATCGTTGCCAATCTCGTTGAGGCATTGCGCCTCCATGCCCTTGATCATCTCTACCACATTCGCATACTGCTGTTCAAGCAGGTCGGGGTCGGAGACGCCAAGCGTGTGGGCAAAGCTGCGCAAGACCATTGAGAAGTGGCGGAGGTTGGTCGCCAAGACATCAAGCTCTGGGGAGCCTTTTTTGTGGCGGGCGATGAGCGCAAATGTCCGTTGTACCTGCTCCATCGTTGGCTGGTCGAGGAGCGTTTGGTCGAGCTGAGTGCGGAATTGGTTGTACGACAGCTTCTTGATGTCGCGCATGGCCTGCTGCCACGCCGCCAACGCAATCGGATGGGAGGTGCGGGCGGTGTTGTAGTGGTTCGATGTCTTGAGCGCCTTCGCAATCAGCAGCAACGCCGCGTGGTAATTACCCGCCTGGACATCCTCTTGCGCCTGCCCATTCCACTCTTTGGCCTGCTGTTTCTGTGCGCCGATGCGCTCATACATCGGCGAGAGCATCGTCTCTGGGAAGATCGACTCCGCCTCGCCGCGCAACAGCTCTTCGGCATCGGTCACCCGCCCGTCCTCCAACATATCGTGCACTTGCTGCTCCAACATGCGGTAGACAAGACGGATGAGCGTATTTGATTGGGGCGTTTCTGACATCATAGATGTTTACCCTTCAGGGCGGGAAACCCACCCGCTTTCAGCGGTGGGAG
>CAZGLO010000070.1:0-483 GCA_964526735.1 uncultured Chloroflexaceae bacterium
TAGCTGCTTCAATTATCCTGGGAGGAGATTATACCATTTTTGGGACTACTTCATGGCAGGAGTCGCCTAGCCCAACTTACAATTGGTTATATGCAGTCTCCATGGTGTCAGCTAGTGAAGGGTGGGCTGTAGGCGATGGGGGCACAATCCTTCACTATACCGCTGGCGCATGGCAGAAAATAACCAGTCCAACCAGCAATTCACTGACAGATATATCTATGCTTTCAGCTAGTGAGGGGTGGATCGTCGGGGGGAAAGAATGGTGGCAACCAGACAGACACGCTACGATTTTACACTATAGTGATGGAACGTGGGAAAATGTAGCTAACCCTAGCCATTTTACACTCAACGCTATATCTATGGTGTCAAAAGATGAAGGTTGGGCAGTCGGCGGAGGCGGTGCTTATGCAAGAGATTCCATCATTTTACATTATGCTGCGCCTGCTGCCAGCATCCCAACGCTACCCCCAACCAATACCCCAA
>CAZGLO010000070.1:583-18309 GCA_964526735.1 uncultured Chloroflexaceae bacterium
CCAATACGAGCACGCCTACCAATACCCCAACCAATACGAGCACGCCTACCAATACCCCAACCAATACGAGCACGCCTACCAATACTCCGACACTAATGCTTACCAGCACCCCAACGCTATCCCCAACCAATACCAGCACCCCGACACTAATGCCTACCAGTACCCCATCCATCTCTCTATCTCTGTATTTACCCGTAATTAGGAAGTCCTGCAACCCATAGTGATAGTCTTGGCATGTTATGCGAGTGAGGCATTATAGTGGTGGGCAAGGAATGCCCACCTATCACTACCATTTCAGGACTGCCGAAAAAACAAAGTATCCCTTCCCATGACGGGGGAGGGATACTTCATTACTCCAATAACATTCCTGCGTATGCTTACGGCATCCCAACAAGCTCCACCGCGTCTATTTCGCACCAATTAGCGTCACGGCGCTGGTCTATCGTGAGCTTGACCCCCACCACACGGTGGAGTATTGGCTCAAACGAGATCTCACTTACATGCGGGCACGTACTTGCAAGTTCAGCCGTGCCGGTGTAGACCGCTGTGGTCTGGCCGCGCTCATCTATCACCTCTACCTTGGTGACAAAGCCGGGCTGATGGTTTTGGTGGATATTGACTTGCGTTGCGAAGACCGGCGTATCAAAGGTCAATTCCAACGTTTCCAGCGTATCGGGGGTGGCGGGTGCCCACGCATTGGGGCTATCGGTGCACCCCACCACATCCGGCTCACCAATCGCGCCATCGGGGGCATATTCGTCGCCGTAATGGCTACTTGCCTTGGCGATAGTCGCCCATTGGTTGATCAGCCCGCCCTGAGGCGAAATCGTTGTTGAGGCGGTGATGGCTTGCTGTTGGACGGCTTCGGTATAGGTTGTCGTGCCGCTGATGACCCGCATCGCGGTGATGGCACTATATTCGCCATTGTTATCACTGACCCACACCACACCACCGGGCGCGGCGGCGATGCCGTTGGGGAGGCTAAATTGCCCCGGCTTCGGCAATTGCCCCGCTTCTGCTATAGTGCCGCCGCGGGCAAGCAAGTCGCCATTGGGCGAGAGCTTCAAGATGCCATCGCTCCACGTCGCGACGTAGATATTCCCCTGCCGATCAACATCCAACGCTCCAGGGGTAATGCCATCGTTGGTGATTTGCTCCCCATACCGTGCCACTTCTGCGCCATCTTGGTCTATCTTAATGATTGTGCCATTGGTGGCTTGGGCAAGGTAGAGATAGCCCGCGCTATCAATAGCGATGTCGCTTGGAGCGGTGGTGGAAGAGAGCACAATGCGGTCAAGGAAGGTGCCATCATTGCCATTAAACGTGACAATGCTGTTGACCGTGTCCTGCGTGGCGGAGTCGATATGGCTGTCGAGCGCGTAGACGGTCGAGTCGTCGCCCACCGCAATGCGTTGCGGCGATTGGAGGCCAAATTGGCCATCTTCCTCGCCTATCTCGCCCCACCGCTGGATGAGTGTGCCGTCCTCTGCATAGCGGAAAATCGCATTGTTGCCGTAGTCGGCGACAAAGAGATCGCCATTGGGGCCGCGATCGACGTCGTAGGCATCCAGCAGTTCGCCATTTTTGCCGAAGGTAGAGAGGAATGTGCCATCTGGCCCAAACACCCAAATCCCGCGGCTACTCTCTGCCAGGTAGACGGTGCCGTCGGGAGAGGTCTCAAGGCCGCGCGCCGAGACAAACCGCTTCTCGCGTGGCCCCTCGTTGCTGCCAAGCCGCAGCACAAAGCCCGGAGGCCCTTGCGTCGTGACCATTGGCTGGGCGGCCTTATTGGTGGGCGTGGGAGTGGGCGGCGGCGGAGGCGAGAAAAAGCTCATGCGCTCGACAATCTCTTCAAAGACGGGGCGTTGGTCTTCCCACGCATCTGGCGCGGCTTGGCCCAATACCCGCACAATCCGCGGGTCGGCGTCGATGACGGTCAACATCCCCGCCCCGCCCTCTGCCGTAAGCGTTGCTTTCAGCCCCGACCGGCCATCAACCGTGATTGGCGTGGTTGGGCCGACGGTGTAGCCATTTCGCTGCGGGCCATCGCTGCTCACATCAAAGATAGTACGTAGATTGACCGTCTCAGTCATCCCGCCGGTGATATCTTCAATTGGAGTGGAGTCAATCAGGATGACGAGGTGTTCGCCGGGCGCTGGCTCATCTATCGCACTGATATCTGATGAGAGCGCCAAGGTATTTGACTGCTGGCGTGTCTGCCAAGCACGCGGGTAGTTGAGACTAAACCCACTCTCCTCCATCCGCAGCATCTCCTCCAGGAGGATGGGCGTGGGAGAGGCGGCAACCGTCGGCGTGATGGTGCTTGTTGTGCCAGATGCCGAATTGCCTCCTCTCTGCGGCTGGGTTGAGAGGTTGGGGATGGAACAGGCAAGCAGCGTGGTTATCAACAGCGAGAGGATGATGGCCGTTAGCAGCGCCGCGCCGTGAGGTGGTCTATATGGCTGTTGGTCTTGGATCATAGCTGTGTCTATACTTTTTATGCCCTTCATTGCCCTGTATCGCTACCCTGAAGCTCGTAGATGGTCACGTCGCCCTGCTCAAAAACGACCGTGCCAAGGCGGTCGAACTTGGCGAGCTGCTTGGCATCATACGCCCGCCGCTCCAACTCGCCAACATAGACATAATCGACGTGATAGCGCTCAAGCAGGGTGCGAGCTTCTTCAATGTCGGTTGTTTCGTAGATGGTCTGTACTGCTTGGCGGCGGGGTTCAAGCTCTTCTCTGGCGGCGCTATCTCCGCCGCGCCACTGCCGTTCGTGCCCCACCCAGCCCAACACCGTCGGAATGCCAGTTGCGGCGGAGACCCCCGCATAGCCTTCCGGGTTGTATGACCCTCCTCCTTCGGCAACCATCTCTAGTATAACACTGCCTGGTTTGGCATGTTCCCGCAGCCACGCGATTGCTGCCTTGCCTGCAGAAGTATGCTCCCGCGGCGTGACGCCTTCTAGCCCTTTGAATGTGCCTTCCTGGGCCATGTCGCGGAGGTTGATCGTTGGGTAGACCATTGCGCCGACAAGGAAGAGCAGGAAGAGTAATACCGTCGCAGCCCCCGCCACAATGCGCCCCCACCATCGCCACGGGAATGAGGAATGTGAGGGCAGAGTGTCAACGCTGGAGTCGGAAGCGACGACAGTGGAGTCGGGAGCAATGACAGCAGAGTCGGGAGCAATGACAGCGGAGTCAACCGACTCCGCCTCGCTATCAGCCCGCGTCAGAGAGAGGTTTTGGGAGAGCAGCCACCAAACAGCATACCCCGCCACCGTCCCCCAAAGCAACCAGACTTGGTAGTAGAACTTAAAGATGGTATTCATCCGGTTGTTGAAGACATCCCGGATGTAGATGAGATCCGTCCCAAAGACAATCGCACAGCCCAATGCGATCACCAGCAGGGTGAATGCTTCGGCGGGGCGGTGTGCACGGTTCATTGCCCGTTGGAAAGCCAATACGCCCACCCCAACCAGCATCAGCATTGGGAAGCCAATCAGGAGGCCAATCACCAGGAAGAGCGGCCCAAGCCACGGCAAGAATTTGCTCATTGGGAAGCGCTCTGCGCCGTATATTTGGAGATGCGCGGCGGCGGGGCGGAGATGGCCAAGGTACAAAAACCCTAACAGCGGGATAAAGAAGAGGCCAAAGATAATGAGGAAGGCGTGCAGGCCAGTCCGGCTCCCCTGGTAGGGCGCAATGATTTGGGTGAGCTTGGAGAGGAATGGCAATCTCACAAGCGGTTCTGCCGACCCCACGAGCGAATTGAACGTCAGGAAGAAGGGCAGGAAGAGCACAATCATCGCCACGAAGACCATCGCCCCCTGCTTTACAAACGACATCCACGGAAAGTGCTCAACGTGCTCATAGGGAGGTGCTGCTGCTGGTTCTTCAGCCCCTTCCCCTGCTTCACCCGCCTCTTGGGCGGCATTTTCTGCGGTATTTCCTACGGTATGTTCTGTTGATTGCGAAGTGCGCAGGAAGAGCAAAAAAAGTGCCCCGCCATAGAGCAGTGTGTAGGTAGGCAAATCCCAACTATTGATGACATAGAGGCTACCAAGAATAAGCCCTGCCGCCAGCAAATCTGACCACCCCTCGCGCCCAACGCCGTATGCGGGGGCAGTGGAGCGGGCAAGCGTGGTGAGCGCAAGTGCCATCGCGAGCAGCCCAAAGGGTAAAGCCATCACGTGGGGGTGCATATCGCCCAGCCAAAAACTGAAAAAGGGAAATTCCGTGATGTTGTAGAGCCGCAAGGGCGGAGGCGAATCGCCATCCAAACCGGATGAGGGAGTGGTCTGTGGTTGGATTTGTGGCTGGGGTTGGGGTTGGGGTTGATCGTCCCACAATGCCCGCGATGGCCACCACCAATTGAAGTTCTCCACCCGATCTACTGAATCAAGCTTTTCAAAGGTCTGGAAATCGTTGGTGCGCACGGGTTCAGAAAGCTCCACAGAGGAATCCCCCCCCAACGACTGCATTACGGCAGAGACTAATTGCCCTCCATCGAGCGCCACCACCCGATAATCCCCCGTAATCACCTGCAGAGCGCCTGCCTGGTTGCCTGCGATAAGCACGATGAAGACGCTCGCCACGACAACCAACCACCGCACGACAACAAAAGCGCGCGTGACTGTCAGGGCGATGAGATTGCCCACCAACGACACAATGTTGATGGCAGTCAGCGCGAAGACCAAGGAGAGCGAAAGGTTGAAGGCGACCGAGTCTTGCAACCCGCTCAACAATGCCACGACACTATGCATCAGGTAGCCAAAATAGTAGTAATTGATGCTGTAGCCCGCCAACCACGGGTCAGAGGGCGGGAAAGAGTTACTGCGCTGGATGGCATTGAAGAACCCAAAGTCCATTGGCCGCTCGGTGCCCCACGGGTCGGGGTGGTGCGCACGCAACCACGCTACAAACCCAAGCGCCACCAGAAAGACAACCTCGGTGATGAGGATGCGAGGCCAATGGGCGCGCAGGTAGGCCATCACCGGCTCCCGCCACGAACGCGGGTCGCCGCGCATCAGGATGCCTATCCCGCCCACGGCTATCAGCGAGAGGATAATCAGGAACACGCCAAACGACCCCAGCCCAAGCATCGCAAGCAACCACGCAAGGTAGCTCACCAAGAGTAGCCCCATACTTTTGCTGAGGGCATAGCCGCGGTCGGGCAGCGAACGGAAGATATGTGTTGAGAGGGGCAATGCGATGATGCCCATCACTTGAACAACGAACCACCAAATGAAGATACGCGCTATCATTGCTGCTACTACTCGTCTGCTAGTTGGTCTATTGTCTTCTGAGCGTCTTCTGCGAAGCGGCCATCTGGCGCAAACTCTTGGTAGAGGAGCAGGTGTTTGCGAGCTTTCTCCGCCTCTCCCTGCTGCACATAGAGCTTGCCAAGATGGTAGTGGGCGGCGGGGTCAACTGGCTCTATGGCGATGGCCTGGAACAGTGCCAGCTCTGCCTTGTCGAGGCGTCCCCATTCTAACAACTCTTGCCCCAACTTGTTCCAATTGCCGGAGGTTGGGTTGGCGATGGCGGCGCGGCGGTAGGCCTGTTCCGCCTCGTCATAGCGCTCAATGTGCCCAAGGATATCCCCCAACATATGGTGCAAAGCCGTATCTTCGGGGTGTTCGTGGGCGGCGGGCTGCAAGATAGCCACGGCCTCCTCATACTGCTGCTGTTGTTGGTAGCGGCGCGCCAATGCGAACGCCCGGTGTGGGTTAGTCGGGTCGGCATCAACAACCTCCTCCAGCTCCTCAAGCGACATATCGTCTTCATTCCCCGCTGGTTCTTGCACACGCTCACGGCCACTCTGGCTTGGCAAATCGCTTCGGTCGTTGTCAGCGGGAGTGGCGGGGCGGATCTTCAGTGAGAAGTCAATCGATTCGCGGTAGCTGTGGATGGGCGGGATATCCCCCACCTCATAAATCACCACGCTCCCCGAGTCGTAAACCGGCGTCAATTCGCCCATCGTGCGGAATTTGGCGATGCCGTTTGCGGGATAATACGCACGCTCAATACTACCTACATAGACGTAATCAACGCGGTATTTCGCAAGCGTCTGGAGGGCTTTCATCGGCTCTGGCGTGCGGAACAGCTCTTCCACATCGCGGTCACGCATACTGGTGACGGTCGGGTCGTGCTGTTCGTTGGCGTGGAGAGAGCTGATCACCGTCGGGAAGCCGGTATTTGCCGCCACGCGCACTCCATACGTCCGGTAGAACCACAGCCCCGACTGCAGGACGATAGGCGTGCCAGAGAGATGTTCGTTGAGCCAGGCAATCGCGTCCTGCTCCGGCCCCAAATCGACGTGGTGGCCATCGTGGTCAAATTCGGCCATCTCCAGGAAGGCCAGGCCGTTGAGCGTCATATCCGGGTGCTCCGGGAAGCGATTTGCGACGCGGCTGGGCGTGCCGACGAGGGGGAAAACCAACCCCGCAACAATCATGCTTATCAATGCCGCAACGCCCACGCCTTGCCCCACCTTCCCGCCTATCTGCCGCCATCGTATGCGGGTTGCCGCCTGTTTGATAACACCCGTCTGCAGCACAAGCCCCACGATATACTCGCCAAGCCGCCGTAGCCCGCGCATCGTGTGGGGAAGGCTTAACGCGGCTGCAAGCGCAAATAGCGTCCATATCTGCAGCCCAAACTTGAAGACGGTATTCATCCGGTAGTAGTTGCCGCCATCAAGGTGGTCGCGGATGTAGAGTATCTCAATGCCAAGCGATACAGCCCACGCAAGCGCCGCCAAGAGGAACATATACCAGACCGATGGACGGGTGGTGCGCGGGATGAGCAGCAATCCACACCCCACCACCAACGCCCCCAACCACCATCGCAGGCTCACGGCGGGGTGTTGGAGGCTGATGACGGTAAGGGCTATCAGCCCCGCCACAAGTAGTATACGGAGGATGTACGAGAGCACATATGTCCCCAGAACGAGCAATTTTTCTTTCCACGGCCGCTCCGACCTTGCCCAAGTGGATAGGCGACTGAGTTGGCTTGGCGCACTTGGCGTATGCTCCTCTGGTGGAGGCTCTACTGCGCGCGGCTCAGGCGGAGGCGGAGTGGTGGGAAGTTGCTCTACCTCCTCTTGCTGGCGATGATGTTGCTCTTTCCCAAGCCGATATTGGCGCTGCACCTCCGAAAGAAGTGGCGTGAGCAGTGCCACAAACGAGCCGTAGCCCAACAGCGTAACGCCGGAAGAGATGCGACCAGATCTTTCAGACCGTTCAGACCGCTTGAACAGCCCCCGCATCGACGGCAATAGGGCATAGAGCAGGTAGCCAAGGATGGCGAATGATGGCGTGGCGAGGACGAGATGGCCTTTCAAGTTGGGCTGCTCGCCCCCGTCTGCCGCCTCTACCGCCTTTGCGTGCTCAGCCGACGCGGTCGATGGCGTGGGGAGGGGTTGAGGAGGCGGGGTTGGCTCCAACAAACCGCGTTGGATGGAGAGCGGGGAACTGCGCCATCGCCAGAAGGGGTAGCGGGCTAGTTGCACCCACGTCGCGCCGAAGAGCGATGGCAGCAATATGACCAAGAATAGCCCATAGACCACGGCATAGTCGGACAGGATGGTGCCATCTTTCACCAGCCCCACGCCCGATACAAACGCATAGAAGTGCTCAAAGAAGGGCGCATAGAGCAATAGCCCGCCAAACGCCAATACAACCGCCAAGAATGCCGCCCGCCCCACTCGCAGCGAGAGCGGGAGAGGGGAGGTATGCGCACGCCATGCTGCCCCTACCAATGCGACCCCCAATAGCAGGCTGTATGTTGGGAAATCCCACGAATTGGTGACCGCAAGCGTCCCAAGGGTCAAGGCAGTGAATACCCACGGCAGGTAATCAAGCAGTTGTTTGCGATGGTGGCCGTGGGGGGAGGGTGTTTCGCCCGCCACAAAGCGGTAAACCAACGCAATCATCAACAGCGTGATCGGTAGTGCGATCAGGTGCGGGTGCAAATCGCCGTAGAGGAAGCTCCAATAGGGAAATTCGTTGATGGTGAACGACGGGCTAGTAATCACCCGGCTTGGGCCAATATACCAATCGCCAAGCCGCTCCCCAAGCGTAAAGAGACGGCCAAAGAATGACCCATCCTGCTCCTCAAAGAGGATACGCAACACCGGATCGATGCCCTGCGACCACCCCACCTTCACAAACGTCGCCACATTCCCCATCAGAACAAGGAAGACCACCCCGATCAGCCCATACCGCGCCCGCCTTGTCAGGTGCGCCACGATGCTATATACCCCGCTCGCGCACAGCCCAAAGAGCGTCGCCAGGACAAGGTTGAAGCCGTAGGCGGGGGCGATGCCCGTAAACTTGATGGGCAGCGAAACAAGGTACAGCCCATAGTAGTAGTAATTGATGTAGCCATCGCTGAAAAATGGGTCGTATGGCGGCATCACGGGGCTGCGCAGGATGGCGTTGAGAAACCCAAACTCCATTGGTTTTTCGCCGCCCCAAATCGGGTGCCACAGGTCGGGGTTGAGGCTGCGGACGAGGATGAAGAAGAGCAATCCTCCGAAAAAGACCATCTCCCCCACCGCCAAGTGCTTCAGGCCGCGCCATAGCTGTATCAGGACGCGCTCAATGCCCATATGCACGACAATGAAGCCGTCAAGCACCATCACCGCGAAAATCGCCACGATGATGCTGATATTCGCATAGTGCCAAAAGCCAAAACTCGTCGGTAGCCACACCAAATAGCCGACTAATATCAGGGCAAGCAGCCGCGACCACGGCACCCCGCTATCCACCCACCCCCGGAAGATAAACAGCCCAAGCGGTAGCCCAAGCAGCGTCAGGCCGAAGAGCATGAAGAGCCAGACAAGCAGTGCGTGCCAAGAACTCTTGTTTGCGCCACTATTCCAGCCATGCTCATCCACCGCGGGCAGCTCGTTGACTGGCTGATCGAGCAGCAGCGGCGGGATAGTCTTCGTGTGTGGCGGCTCAACGGGCAAGTCGGTCGTGAGCATCGTTGGTTCGCCTGGGTTCTCCACCTGGAAGACCGTCGTCTGGCCCGCTTGGAAGGCAGGAGTAAGCTCTCCCTGCTCCACCAGCTGCCCAAACTTCTCTATCCCCTCATCGCTGTAGATGGCCTGTTCTGTCTGCCCCACATAGAGGTACTCAACCCCCCACGCCCGTATCTCTCGCATTGCTTCTTGCGGGTTGGGCGTATTGTAGATGTGCTTGACGGTGTCTTTCCGCCGGTCGACAAACGGCCCGCCAATGATGCTGCGTTGCTGCACCTGATGCCAATGCCACCCAAGCACAGTCGGTAGGCCGGTGTAGCTAGAGACGCGCCCCGCCCAGCGGTAAGACGGGAGATGGCCCTCAAGGATAATCGGCGTCCCCGTGATGTGTTGCCGCATCCACGCGATTGCCTGACCGTCTTCGGAGAGGGGGAAGGCGGTGGCATTCTCATTGCCCTCTGCATAGCGCAGGAAGGCAAGGCCATCAAGCGTATGGAGCGTGTCGGGAGTGGCACGGTCTGCGATGCGGGCAGGCGTGGCAGTGAGCGGGTAGATGGCTGATGAGGCAAGGAGGGCAATCGTCATCGCGCCGAAGACAAATGAGATAGCCGTATTGACGACCGAAGACGTGAGGAGCTTGTCGTTGCGGAGGAGTAAATCGCGCAATGTCGTGCGCACAAGCCACGGCAGGGCAATCGCCGCCGCCAACGCAAAGAGCATCCAGGCGTGGAGGCCAAACTTAAAGACGGTATTCATCCGCCCCACATCGCCCTTGACGGCAATCAGCTCCACGCCAAGCACAATAGCAAGCGCCCCAACGATCCACCACATCGGGAAGACCTTGCGCAACGGTAGCATACGCACTGACCACACCAATGCCACCGCCCCGATGAGCAGCGGGAAGAGGATCAGTGGGGCCGCGACGTTGAGGCGGAGGGAGATTACCACCGCCCCGACGATTGCGCCAAATGCCGCGCCAACTACCCACGGTCGTGCTTGGAACCACCGTGTCAGGATGGCAAGTGCCGCCCATATGGTGATTGTCAGCCAGAGGCCGTAGAGAAAGAAGAGTTCGCGGCTTGTCGTATGCGGTGCGCCCATCATCTGCATCAGGAGCGAGGGATACCGCTCATCCCGCCACAGCTCTATCCCTGATGATGACGTGGCGAAGTGGCTGGTAAAGGGGTGATAGAGCAGATTGCCCAACCCAACGACAAACACCGCCGATATGGCAAACGAAACCAGGTGGCGCAAGAACGGCGATCCGCGCATCGTCTCGCCCTCCCACACCATCCGCTGGTAAGAGCGATAGTGGATAATCGTGAAGACAAGCAGCGCCAGCCCAACGTAGGTCGGGTAATCCCACGTATTGGTCACTCGCAGCGTCCCCGCCACGACGCCCATCAATGCCAGCAGCGCGATGTAGGACGGGTAGGGGAAGAGGAAAAACGTCCGTATGATGCGGGAAACCACTGCGCGCACACCGTGGTGGAGGGGCGAGACGTGGTGGTATGAGCCGTGATAGCTGCTTGCCAGCCGCACGACGGCAACTATCAGCCCTAGCAATGCCAGCGAAAACGGCATCACTATCATATGTGGGTGCATATCGGCGAAGAGGAAGGTAAAGAAGGGGAATTCATTCACCGTCCCCTCAATAATGCGTGTTGCATCCCAGTAGGCCCACTCTGGGCGGTGCGCCTGCTGATCGACATAGCCGTTGATATGCCAAATCCCTTGCACGATATTCCCGAGCAGCAGCATCAGGACGGGGGCCAAGAGCGCGGGGATATGCACATGCCACATCGCCGCCCGCCGCGTCCGCTCGCGATCCTTGCGCAGCAGTGAGAAGTCGTGGCGGATGAGTGTCCGTCCGTGCCGCGGGGCGAGGAGGTTGTAGACCACGCCCCACGCGCCCACCGCCGTCAACGCAAAGAGCATTGGCACGGCCAGGTTGAAAGCGATATCAGGCACAATCCCCGTCAGGTGGATGATTGTCCCGATCAGCACATAGCCAAAGTAGTAGTAGTTGATATAGCCGCCCGCATACCACGGGTCGTAAGGCGGGAAAAAGGGGCTTTTGAGCACCGCATTGAGGTAGGCAAGCTCCATCATCTTCTCCCCGCCCCGCGCCGGATGCCACAGGTCGGGGTTGAGCCACCGGATGGCCAAAAACAGCACAAACGCAGCAAGATAGAGCGTCTCGACCATTAGCAGCGTGCGGAAGCGCTGCCGTAGGAACGTAACAATCTCGCGGCGGGAAAACCATGCCGCCCCCACGCCTATCACCACAAGCCCTACCGCCAATATGCGTACCGTGGTGGGGGTGAAAGGCGCAATCTTAAAGCTCCCCAATAGCCACGCCATCGCCGCCACGAAGATGATCCCTATCGGTCGCGCCACGCTAAACCCTCGATCCGGCAGCCACGGCAGGACGCGGAAGAGGAGCAGGAAGGTGCCAAGGCCTAAGAACTCAACCACCAACAGCCATACAATGGGCGCAAAGAAGGGCGACGCGACGATGCTTTGCGGGTCGAAGAAGTTTGACCACGTCCCGTGGTTGCGGTAGGCGGGCCATTCGCTCTCCGTCAGCCGGAGGCCGGTCGGAGCCTTGTCCGCCACCTGGACGGGAAGTGTATAGACCTCATCCCAATTGACATCGGCCATCAGAAGCTGTTTGGCCCGCTCGTAGGAGAATGCTGGCGTCTTGCGGAAGACGAGCACACGAGGGTGGTCATAGACCGTAAACGCCTCCTCAGCCCCCTGATCAGGGATCGGGAAGCCAAGCAGTGACGGGTATGAGGCCACATCGGCGACCAACTCAAACCCCAACTCGCCCGTGAAGAGGTAGTGATAATAGCGCATCGTGGCGGGGTAGCGCATCGGGAGGCGGTTGGTTGAGGCGTAGATGCGGTTGCTGGTCAGCGCAACGTAGTCAGCATTGGCAAGCTGGTCAAGCAGCCCCATCTCGTTGGGGTCAGAAGTCGGTTCTCTGCCCAAAAACTTCGCCGGATCATCTTGCCAATAGGGGTTGGTCTGGATGCCTTTGTAGATTGTCCCCCACGGATTGCCGCCATCGACCTGCAATGGCAAGGGGTCATCCCACGATTCGTAGGTGATGGTTGAGCCGGGCGGCACATGCTGCAAGACCCACCGCGCCGCCATCACCCGCGAGTGCGGGCGGGTGTAGATGCGAGTGAACGCATAAGCCCACGCAAAGGTGCCAATCACTACCACGACCAGCGCCCATTGCGAGGCTGTCCGAAGAAATGTGGGTGAGAGTTTGGGGAGCCATTTCGCCCACCCCAGGTCGCGTGTTGATGAGAGCGGTTGCGGGCGGTGAGCTATACTCCGTATCCCGTGTATGAGCAGCCACGCCCCAAACACCGTCAGGACGCCAGAAATGGGCAGCATATAGCGCATATTCTTGGCAAATTGCCCGCCTTGCCAATAGAAGTAGAAGCCAACCCATACCCACAGCGCAAGCGAGACGAGAGTCTGATTGACGCGGAACCGCCCTTGTGGTGTATCGTAGTCGTGCGGCTCCTTGCCAAGCACCCAAAATCGCGCATGCCACACCCCAATCACGACCCATCCGAGCCACGCGACAATCCCCAAGAATGGCCCCATGCCCCACAAGACCATATTCTTGAATGGGAAAAGGTGCGGCGTTCGTTGTACCCACTGCTGCGACGGGAAAAAGTCACGTTCGCCCGTCACGAAGCTCTCGATCTCCTTCATATTCTCTACAAAACGCGGATCGAGGCGGATATCAAGGAAGCCACTGCCGTGTAACCCATTGAGGGCTGGGATGGTGTGGCCGGGGATAGAGGGCGAGTCGGGGGCAGAGCCAACAAATGCGTAGGGCTGCATAATGCGGAATGTCAGCAGGGTGATAAAACCGGCCCAGAAGATAAGTGGTAGGCCGCGGGTGGCAAATATCGTCAGCGCAGATGGATTTTCTGCAGATTTGGCAAGCTTCTTGCTCGATTGAGAGGTAGATGGGTCAATATCGTTGCCAGAAGTATCGCGGGTATCACGGATACGATCACGGATCACAATGGCCGCCATCGCCACCGCCACCAGCCCGATAGGCCCAAGCAGAGCGAGGGAAATCCGGTTGGCCATCGCTGCGCCAACGCCAATGCCGAACGCCGTCGCAGAGCCGATGCCCCCGCCTTGGCCAAGACGCACCAGCCAATAGAGGCCAAAGGTGACAAAAAACGTCGAGAAGGTGGGGTCAACGTAGAAGTGCGATTGTTGGATGGCAAAGACGGTCAGTGATCCGAATAATGCCGACAAAAGCCCCACTTTGCGCCCGTAGAGCCGCTTGCCAATGAAGTAGAGCAGCAAAATCGACCCCAGATCGAACAGGACAGCAAGCGAACGCCCCGCCCGGTTGACTGTCGGGTAGCCGGTCAGGTTTTCGTGGTCTGGGTTGAAGAAGGATAAGAATGGCTCTGGGAGCGTTGGGAGCTTCAATTCGGGGTTCGGGATTTGTGGCAGAGGCGTGTTTGAGCCAACCCGCGCCTCGCTCATATCGGGGACAGTCTGCGGGAGCTTCTCTTCGGGAGTTAAGGCGACCGCGACAACCCGCGTGACCATGGGCGGAAAGGTGCCATAGACGTAAAAATTCTTGCCAATATTGCGTGGATTGCTCAGAGAACGTGCGGAATCGAAGTAGGTTTCGATGTTGGTTGGCAAGCGAATACTTGATGTCACATCGGTAAAAAACCGTTCGTCAGGGTGTTGGCCCGTATTGTTATCCCACGTAAAGAGGCTAATCGTACGGAAATGGGCACCAAGCAAAAGGATAACCACCAATAAGGCGCGGACGACCCACACCGATTGCCACCACCGTGAGCGGGTTGGAGAGTGGGGTTGAGCTGACTGGGTCGAAATGGGTTGGACTTGCTCTGGTGTTTGAAAAGAAGCGTCTTGCACGTTCATAAATCCACTAGTCTGCCAGTAAAGAGACCGAAAACGATTGAAGGGACGGGCATGTCTTTGCCAAGACTATGTCTCTATTATACAGAAGGGGAGTGGGTAGGGGCAAACAGTGAATGGAACAGTGAATGGAGGCGATTTGTGAACTTATAATGGTTTTTGCTTGACAAACAAAAAAAACATGTTATACTTCTGTATATACTTTTTTTGCTACGGGAAAGCCATATTTTTGCCTTTCTCCGGCAGCGATATCCTGTATTCGTGAGGCGAGACTCGATACCGTATCATGAGAATCGAACGCAAAGAGCAGGGAGCGACCCGACAGAATATTCTTCACCTGCTGCGACGAAGCGGCGAAATGACGGCCATCGAACTAAGTAAAGCCCTGAAAATCGGCGCAGTGGGGGTACGACAACATCTTGCCCTGCTTGAGCGCGATGGGTTGGTACGTGTGTCCGATTTGCGCCGCAGCGTTGGTCGCCCAAGCCATCTCTATACGCTCACGCCCGAAGCGGAGCGCTACTTTCCCAAAAACTACGACCGTCTCGTGGTTGATATCCTGTCAATCGTCTCAGACAAATATGGAGACGATGCAGTCGAGACGCTCATCGAAGCCCGCCGCGATAAACTCGCCCGTTCGATTGCCCCGCGTCTTTCGGGCAAAACCCGCGAAGACCAAGTCGCCGCATTGACGGACATTCTTGCAGAAATGGGCTATATGTGTGAGTATGAGCAGCGTGACGATGGGTGGTTTATCCTGACCCAGCATAACTGCCCGATAGATTGTGTGGCCAAACACCACCCGCAATTTTGCTCCAACGAGATCGAGCTGTATCAGCAGCTCCTTGGAGTCAAAATCCTTCGCGATTCTACCATATCTCATGGGGGTCGCTGTTGTCGGTATTATATACCCGCGTAAGAGGAACCGAACGTCATTCAAAGTGAAGACGTTACTTAAGTCTAACATAGGAAGGAACCGCATATGCCATTTGATTTGCCACCTCTTCCATACGCTTACGACGCCCTCGAGCCGCACATCGACAAAGAGACGATGAACATCCACTACAACAAACACCACGGTGGATATGTTAATAAACTCAACGCCGCCCTCGAAAGCCACCCCGATTGGGCCAACAAGAGCATCGATGATCTCCTCACCAACCTGCAGAGTGTCCCCGAGGCTGTGCAAACCGCCGTACGCAACAATGGTGGTGGCCACGCCAATCATACGCTCTTCTGGAAGGTGATGGCTCCCAATACAGGCGGTGAGCCGACGGGAGATATTGCTGGAGCGATCAATGAAACCTTCGGCAACTTCACCAATTTCCAAGATCAATTCACGAGTGCGGCTGTCGGACGGTTTGGGAGTGGGTGGGCCTGGCTGGCGCTAGACGGCGCTGGCAAATTGCTCATTACGAGCACCCCCAATCAAGATACTCCTCTTTCGCAAGGCCAAAAACCCATCCTCGGCCTGGATGTGTGGGAACACGCCTACTATCTGAAGTATCAAAACCGCCGCCCAGACTACATCGCCGCCTGGTGGAATGTTATCAACTGGGATCAAGTCAACCAAAACTTCGCAGCTGCCAAAGCATAATATCGCGCAATAAACCAAATTGAGCAGCATTGCGGCAAGCCCGCCCTTCGATGTTGAGGGGTGGGTTTGTTGCGTCAACAGCCAATGTTCAGATATTCAGAAGTGTGGTAGAGTCTAGTATGGCGAGCAATGCGGCAGAGATGCCGCATTCGGTTGCACTATGGCAACCGCAAATTTGGCACAAGCTTGGCGAAGAGTTGGCGAACCATTGTGGGAAAGCAGAAACAACATCATACAGAGCTTACCCGACGGGAATTCCTGTGGTTACTCGTTGGGTTTCTTGGCGGATGTGCGCGCGTGTCATTGCCATCAACGGAGCGCATCCTCTCCCCCACGCCTGCCCTCTCCCCCACGCCTGCCCCTCCGACATCGACCCCGCTGCCATCTCACTTCAGCGGAGTGGCGGCGTACCAGCATGCGGTTGCGCAGATGCAGTATATCCCGCGGCATCCGGGCACGCCTGGGTGGAAGGCGTGTGGCGATTATATTCTTGCGCAGTTGGCGGGGTATGGGTGGGAAGCGGTTGAGCAGCCATTTACCTATATGGAGACGCAATGCCGCAACCTGATTGGCAAGCGGGGGGACGGGCCGATCCTCATCATTGGGGCGCACTATGATAGCCGCCGCCGCGCCGACCGTGATCCTGACCCTGAAAAGCGCCATTTACCGGTGCCTGCTGCCAACGATGGGGCAAGTGGGGTGGCGGTGCTGTTAGAATTGGCGCGGGTACTTGATCCGGCGGCATTGGGGCGGACGATTTGGTTGGTTAGCTTTGATGCCGAAGATAGTGGCCATCTTGATGGATGGGGGTGGATTGCGGGGTCAACGCATATGGCCCAAACTTTGACGCAGCCGGTGCAGGGGATGGTGTTGGTGGATATGATTGGCGACGCAGATCAACAACTCTACTATGAACGCAATTCGCACGTTGGGATGCGGGAAGGGATTTGGCAGGTCGCGGCGGAGTTGGGGTATGAGACGTTTCACCCGCGCGAACGCCATGCTATGACCGATGATCACATCCCCTTTTTGCGTGAAGGGATCCCTGCGATTGATATCATTGACTTTGATTACCCCTACTGGCACACGACTAGCGATACGTTGGACAAGATCAGTGATTTAAGTTTGGAAGCGGTGGGGAGAACCATTGAGGAATGGTTGAAACGGGGAGCACCAGCGAAAGGAATGGTACGTAGATGCACGAATTGTATCCTCGATATGCCAAACGTTGGGAACGTGAACCCGGGCAAGAGAATATCACCCCGGAAGACTACAGGAAGATGCGCCGCCTGACCAAGGCGGAACAGCGGATGATTGCGCAGGAGCACGAATTGGCCAAGGAGCGCCAATCGATTAGCCAGGGCAGCTCAAGCCAAGGCCCAATGAACCAACAGAGCCAATATTATCAGAACTATCAGCAGGGTGCGAACTATCCAAGTTACCCGAATAGCCAACAACGGGCGTTGGAGCAACAAAACCCGGACGACGTGGAAGGCCGGGAGATGGCTCCCCGCCTTGCGCGTGAGCAGCGTCTCAAGGAGCGTGAGCGGGAGCTAGAAGAAAAACGCGGTAAGATGTTGCGCGGCTATGCGAGTATCGAGGCGGGGTATGCCGCCGCCCGTGGGCAGCTTGGCTATGGGCAGGAGGGGCAAGAAGCACAAGCAGATGAGACTGCTCCTCCCGGCTACGGGACACCTTCTCAGTACAGCGCGAAGCGGGGGAGTGGCAGCTATGGGCAAAGCTCTTCATCTTCCTCATCTACCAGCGGCTACGCAATGTTTCGGCAATCCTACGGCTATGGGGGCGACCAGCGGAGTTCGGCAGAACAGCGGCTCGAATCACTTCGGCAAGAGCGCCAGCGCGAGCGTCAGCGGCTGCATGATCAGGGATATCCCCACGACCGCGGCACGACCTTCCGCGCGGGGAGCGCCACAATCACCGGCGCGCACTACCGCGACCTCCGGCGTGATTATTCCTCCTTCCACGACCCCGAAACCACGTGGCAAGGCGGTATGGAGGGGATGCGCGATATCTTCCAAAACCGCATCTTTATCGCCGCGATGATTGCATTGGGCGTTGGTCTGCTGGCAATTGTGGCCATGCTGATCATAAGCAGTATGTCAGCAGCACCCGTAGTCGGTATGTAGGTGTCATATACCGCACGCTCTCAAGAGCGGCGGCTTGTCCCTGGCGC
>CAZGLO010000071.1:0-17850 GCA_964526735.1 uncultured Chloroflexaceae bacterium
GAACGAGTGTCACGAGGGGGCAATGATACTTGTGTAGTTATCCCGAACTCAGGTTCCATTGGAGTCCACACCATAAGCCACTTGCTCCGTGTCCAAGGGACTACGCATACTCCGCTTACCGCCGAAACAACAATCGGTCTACGATACGTGAGCAGAGTCGCTCAAACGTTATCGGTTTTACCCATCTGAAGATTCGCAGGTGGATGGACGACCTGTCAGCACAGTGATGACACTGGTTTCTTGGTGCAACGCTTGAGCGGGAAGGTGATGAGAAAGCGGCTTCCTTCGGCGGGGGGGGTGTCAAGGGAGAGTATCCCGCCATACTGCTCCACAATCTGTTTGCTAATCGCAAGGCCTAACCCCGTCCCATTCTCCTTGGTCGTCACGAATGGCTCAAAGATGCGTGTTTGGAGATCGGGGTCAATGCCGTGGCCGGTGTCGCTGATGGACAGCACCAACAACGACTTTTTACGCTTCACTTTGGCACACACCTGCAATATCCCGCCCTCTGGCATCGCATCTATGGCATTGACGATAAGATTAAGCAATACCTGCATCAATTCGCCCTCCCGCCCCCGCACCAGCGGCAGATTGGGCGCGATATCGGTTTCTACTTTGACTGACTGGTCACGGAGGCGCTTGCCAATCAGCAGTAAGATGCGCTCTATCAGTAGCGAAAGGTCAACCGGCCCAGGCGCGGCGGTGTTTGGCCCGTAGAGGTTGAGCAATTGTCGCACAATGTACCCCACCCGCTTGATTTCCTTGAGCGCGTAGCCCAAAAACGTCTCCCGATCCTCATCCGGCGCAATCCGCATCAGGTCAAGCGAGTTGTGCAAGGCCTGCAGAGGCGTGTTGATCTCGTGCGCCACGCTTGCGGCAAGGCGTCCACTCGCAATAAACCGCTCATTCTCCAAGAACCGTGCCTGCAATTGCACCTTCTCAGTCACATCGACCACGTGCAAGATAACCTGCTCAATCGTATCGTCAGGCTTGTGGAGCGCAATCGTCTGGAGGTCGAGGATGCGGGTGGTTTGCTCCGATGTCGTGTATCGGATGCGCTCAGGCAAGGTGAATAACGACCCAAGGTGGGGGTGGATGGAGTCATTGGTAGTAGCGGGCAACATCACCGACTCCGTAGGAGAATCGTGTTCAGATCGCGGGATGAGGCGGCGGTGGATAACCTTCCACGATTGCTGGATAAGCTCTTCGGAGGTCGTTTCAAGCAAGTCGGTCATCGCCCGATTGACCGTCTTGACGATACCGTTGCCATCAAGCAGCAGAAGCCCGTCATTGAGGCCGTCGAAGATGGCTCGGAGAAGATTACGGCTCTGCGAAAGGTCGCGGTTCAGCTCTATGAGGTCGGTGTTGGCGATTTTGAGCGCTTGTTCTGTGCGTTTGCACGTGCTGATATCGTGCAGCACAATGACCAATCCGACCGGCACCCGCTCGCTATCGGTAATCACAGAGCTACTCACCTCTGCCATACACAAGCTGCCATCCCGCCGCCGCATCGTATACTCGATATTGCGGCATTGGGAGGTGCCAACAAATAGCTCTGCGTAGGTAAGAGGGTCTTCCATGGCCGGCGCGGGGACAATCAAATCGGAGCCACGTCTGCCATACAACTCATCAACGCTATCGTAGCCGAAGAATTGCGCCGCACGGCGGTTGCAAAACTGTATCGTCCCATCAATGTCGGTGAGCAGGATGGCGCTGGGCGAGGTCTCAACCAGAGTGCGGTAGCGCTCTTCACTCTCGCCAAGCTGCTTGTTGCTTCTGATGAGTTCGGCGGTACGCTGCTCAACCATCTCCTCCAATTGGCTACGGTGGTGGCGTTGGAGGGTCAGTGAATGCTCCAACTGCTGCTCAACCCGCTTGCGTTCGGCAATTTCCTCCTGCAAGGCGCGGTTTGATTTGGCAAGTTCGGCGGTGCGCTCTTGCACCCGCGTCCCCAACTCATCACGGCCACGCTGCAAATCGGCTTCTGCTTGTTTGCGCTCGGTAATATCTTCAGCGATGCCGATGATACGGGCGATATGTTTCTCATTGTTCTTTTTTTCGCCTTGCCCCTCACCCTCGCCCTCGCTCTCACCCTCGCCCTCGCCATAGACAAAGAAGGTTTGCGCCCAAATCCATCGGACGCTACCATCCTTCCGAATGACGCGATATTCCGCATTGCACGGGCGATGAGCTTCTATTTGTTGGTGGTAGGCCCGCATAAACTGCTTGCGGTCGTCGGGGTGGATGACCTGCATAAATGACTGCGGATCTTGGTAGAGACTCGCCATACTGCGGCCAAACACGTGCTCGTAGGCCCTATTGACGTAGATAATGCGGTCATCGCGAACATCGCGTATCCACAGCACTTGGCGGAGGTTGTCGGCAAGCTGGGTAAAAACCTCATTCTCGCGCTGGAGCGACTGGATATACTCATTTAGCTCCTCAATATGCTGCCGAAGAGCGTAATTTTCTTTGGCCAACGCTTTCTGCGATTGCGTCATATGTGAATGGGGTGAACCTGACATAGCTTTCCTCTCTTTTTTAGTGCGCATACGGAGGGGGTACAAAGAGAGACGGCCGTAGGCGCACCATCAGGACAAGATCCATCAAGATATGCAAGATGGTGACCGTCCAAATATCGCGGTTGAGCCACAAACAAAGCGCCCAACTCAATGTCAGCACGGTGAGGGCAATAATATGCCAGCGCTGTAAGGTGCGGGTGCGGGGCGATTCGCCGGTGTGGGAAGGCAAAAAACGTATCCAGAAAAATGCGTGTATCCACCAGCTATAGACGCTGAATACCACCACGCCAACGATAAACCCTACCGTGGCGGCGGCGGAAGGGGAGAGAAACCATCCTGTTGCCCATGTGCCGATGACTTCTCCTAGCCAGTAGGAAAACGCAAATGCCCACGTTTCGAATACCCCGTTGGCGAGGGTAAAGAGGAGGATGGAACGCCAGATGAGTGGCCGTCCGTCGGGGTGGGCGACCATCACGTAAAGCCCCTGCGTGATGAGCCAGATGGCTATCATGAACACGACCAGCCATGGGTGGCGGGCTATCGTTTCCCCCACGTCCCAGCTCAACAGCCAATCGCGGAGGAAGAGAAGCCCTATAAGCGCCGATATTGCCCAATAACTGATAATCCTCCATTCAATATCTTTTCGGAGTTGTACCATCTTTTCACCCTTCCAGTATTGTACACATTGCTATTATACTGAGAATGGGGACTGATAGATATAGCAGTCCTATATCATTTGTAAAACAGAATCATAGCGATGCAATTTCGGAAAATCGAACGCCCGATCAGTCAGAACCTGTTCAAACGCATTGATCACGTCCAGAAAGCTGGTCAGGTGCACCCACTGCTGCCGTATACACGCTTTGGCCTGATTCCAGGTATCTCGGGTCATGCGGGTCATGCGGCGCAAGCCAGCAATCCCCTGTTCGGCGTAGATGCTTTTCCACTTGCTGATGAACGCTTTCGAGACCTGAAGCATGGTCATAGGTAAATAGCTTGGTTGGAGATAATCATATCATGCCGGTTCTTCGTTTATAAATCAACAGAATTACCATATTACGAGCGTGGTGATCTCTTAAGAGGAGAGGTAACTACCTTCCAGGAGATGATTTGGCATGATCTTTAGTCGGGAGGTGCGCCTTGTAGTATACTGTAGGGATATTGTGAGAGGAAGCACCCACACTTGAGGGTATCGTGTGGGGTGTATATGGTTTCAATCATCAATATATGTCGAATTGGGTGATATACATATAGATATCATTATGTTATATCGCTAAATATGACATAAAGTGTACATTTATAATCTTTCAAATGGCAACGAACGGATATATACTATGCCCCCATCGCCTATCATCCCAGAAATTGGGCAACTGGTTGATGTTCGCCAGCGTCGTTTTGTGGTAACAGATGTATCCCAGAGCACCTTGCCTGTTGATCCATTGGCGCTACGGCAGTCTGAACCCCATCATTTGGTCACCCTCACCTCGGTTGAGGATGATGCATTGGGCGAAGAGGTGCAGGTCATCTGGGAAGTCGAAATAGGCGCACAGACGCACGAGTCATTGGCTTTGCCCACGCCGGACGGATTTGATACGCCCCATCGTCTGGCAGCCTTTCTCAGCGCGGTGCGCTGGGGGGCCGTCTCATCCGCGGATGTGCGTGCCTTACAATCCCCTTTTCGCAGTGGTATTGAGATCGAGGAATACCAGCTTGATCCAGTGGTGCGAGCGCTTCAGATGCCACGGGTCAACCTGTTGATTGCCGATGATGTTGGGTTGGGCAAAACGATTGAGGCCGGACTGGTGGCCCAGGAATTACTTATTCGTCACCGTGTTCGCCGTATACTCGTTGTGTGTCCCTCTGCGCTACAACGTCAGTGGCATGATCAGATGCGCGACAAGTTTGGGTTAGATTTCCGCATTGTGGACAGTGCCCTAATGCGCTCCCTGCGCCGTAGTCGCGGGTTGCATGTCAATCCCTGGACGCATTTCCCCCGCCTGATCACCTCGATGGACTATCTTAAGCGGGATAATTCTATTCGCTTGTTCCGCGAGACGTTGCCTGCCGGAGGTGAGACGACCTATCCGCGTCGCTTTGATCTGCTGATCGTGGATGAGGCCCATAATGTTGCGCCATCAGGCGTAGGTCGCTATGCCGTCGACTCGCAGCGCACCGCAGCTATTCGCCTGATTTCCCCTCACTTTGAGCATCGGTTGTTTCTGACCGCCACGCCGCACAACGGCTATGAGCAAAACTTCATCGCACTGCTTGAACTGCTCGATCCGCAGCGATTTGCACGGGGTATCTCACCCGATCGACAATCACTAATGCAGGTGATGGTACGCCGTCTCAAGAGCGACATCCCGAAGTGGGATGGCAGCCCACGCTTTCCAAGCAGAGAACTGCATGCGCTTGAGATCGCCTACACCGATGATGAGCGTCAGGCCCATCGTTGGCTCCAACAATACACAGAGCTACGCCAGCAGAATTATATCGACAATAATAATAATGTAGAGCGCACCGCAACTGAGTTTGTGCTCAAGTTGCTCAAAAAACGGCTCCTTTCCTCACCTGCAGCGTTTCTGGCAACCCTCCAACAACATAAGCAGGCACTCTCTACCGCCCATCCGGCTCATCGTCCATTACGGCGACCCGACGTAGGCATTTTGCAGGCGATGATCGACGAGGTAGATGAGACTTATAGTGATGATGTGGTGTATGAAACGACGACAGATGACGCACTACAAATGACCACCAACCTGTTTCGCCCACTCACCGAAGCAGAGCAATGTCTGCTCACACAGATGCTCCAATGGGCTAATGAAAATGCCCGCCGCCCAGATCGCAAAGCGCAGGCGTTATTGGACTGGCTTCGTCAACACCTCTTTCCGAGGGGGCAGTGGACGAATGAGCGGGTAATTATTTTCACCGAATACCGTGCCACCCAGAAGTGGCTCTGGGATCTGTTTGCTGCTGAAGGCATCACCAAAGATGACCGTTCGCTGACCTTGTATGGTGGGATGGCCGATGATCAACGCGAAAAGATCAAAGCGGCATTTCAGGCATCACCAGAGGATAGTCGAGTACGCATATTGCTTGCGACTGATGCTGCGTCGGAGGGTATTGACCTGCAACGGCACTGCCACCGCTTGATCCACTACGAAATCCCTTGGAATCCCAACCGCATGGAGCAGCGTAATGGGCGCATCGACCGACATGGGCAGTCGCACACCCCGTATATCTATCACTTTGCCCCACAAGGCTACAGTGATAAGACGATTGACCGCACCACGCCCGTGGGCGATCTAGAGGGTGATCTCGAGTTTCTGATGCGGGCAGTGCAAAAGGTAGAGCAGATCCGCGAAGATTTAGGCAAAGTAGGCCCCGTGATTGCCGACCAAGTGACGGAGGCGATGTTGGGTCAGCGTACCCAACTAAATACGGTGGATGCCGAGCGGCAGGCTGTACCTGCGCGCCAGATGATCAAGTTTGAGCGCAATCTGCGGGAACACATCCAGAAGCTATATCATCAGCTACAAGAGAGCCGCTGTGCACTGCACTTGACGCCAGAGAATATTCAGTCGGTGGTGCAAGTGGCTCTAGACCTGGCGGAGCAACCTCCGCTGAAACCTGCGGAATTACCAGGTGTCTGGCCCGATCCAACCGGCGAGCGGTGCAGTAGTCCGGTTTTCCAGCTTCCAGAGCTGCGAGGAAGTTGGGGGGCGTGCGCAGAAGGACTTGAACACCCCCACACCCGTAAAATACGTCCTATTACCTTTGACCATCGCCTGGTTAAGGGGCGTGATGATGTGGTGCTGGTGCATCTCAACCATCGGTTGGTACAGATGGCTCTCCGGCTGCTGCGGGCTGAGGTATGGAGCAGCACTGGCACAAAGAAACTACACCGTGTGGTTGCCCAGGTTATTCCTGACCAGCTCGCCAGCACGCCATTGGTACTGGCGCACGCCCGACTGCTCGTGATTGGCAGTAACCACTACCGGTTGCACGAAGAATTGATTACTGCTGGGGGCGAAATCAACCAAGGGCGCTTTCGCCGTATTCCGAAAGTGGGGCGCATCAACGAGTTGTTGGTGGCAGCACAGATGCGCGAACCTACATCAGCTATGCGGCAGCAATTGGCAGCACTGTGGCCAACGCTTGCACCCGCACTAGAGAAATCGTTAGAAGCGCGAATGAATGATCGCCTGAAGGGGTTGAAGAGTTTGCTGGCAGAGCGGGAGCAGAAGGAAGTTACAGATATCACTAGCGTTCTGCGCGAACTGGAGCAGGCTATTCGGCAGGAGATAGATGAGCCGCAGGCGATCCAGTTGGATTTTTCTTCGAATGATGAACGTGACCAGTATCACCGAAATATGTCGGCATTACAGACACGGCTGGCGCAGATACCAGACGAGATTGAGCAGGAAACAGCGGCAATTCGTACCCGCTTCGCCGACCCACAGCCACGTCTCTTCCCGGTGGCGGTGGTTTTTCTCGTGCCGGAGCGGTTGAGTGAGAAATGAGGAGAAGGATATAGATCCGTAAGGGATAGAATAGCTGGAATTTAACATGTGGGGAGATGT
This sequence comes from uncultured Chloroflexaceae bacterium, assembly GCA_964526735.1. Taxonomy (GTDB): domain Bacteria; phylum Chloroflexota; class Chloroflexia; order Chloroflexales; family Chloroflexaceae; genus JAAUSY01. Next base: position 7,106 of record CAZGLO010000071.1, read on the forward strand.
ATCGTCTTAAATTGTAGGTTATGAGCTATTTGAGGTATAAGACCCATGTCTATTGCTCGCCACCACGCCGAATGGCTCTCATTACTCGATATCTCCGGCCCGTTCCTCTCGATGCCGGTGTTGTTGAATACCTTCCAGCAGGGGTTGAATGAGCCAGATTCCGACTTGACACGCACACTACGTTTGGCCTACAACGAGTGGCTCAACGACGCACGTAGTCTCACACCCGACCTCGCACTGCACCATGCCTGGGTACGGTGGGTGCTCCGCACGGTGCTGAAAATGCATTCTTCCGTCATTCAGACAGAGCCATCGATACGTGTGCCCATCTCTGAATATGGCGAGGTACTGCAGCCTGACCTTGCTATTTTCGAGCCGGACAACCCGCAACGCCCCCGATTGTTGGTTTGGGCGGTGCCGCCGGGGCAAGACTTAGAAAAGTCGCTCCGAGGCGCACGTTGGAAGACATCGCCTGCCACCCGGATGATGACCCTGCTGCATGCGAGCGAAGTGCGCTTGGGTCTACTGACCAACGGTGAGCGGTGGATGCTCGTGGACGCGCCAAAAAGTGAGACCACGGGCTTCATTTCTTGGTATGCGCGGCTGTGGCTGGAAGAGCCACTCACTCTGCAGGCCTTCCGCACGCTGCTGGAGGAACGGCGTTTCTTTGGGGTACCCGATGACCTCACGTTAGAGGCGCTGCTTGCCAAGAGTGTCCACAACCAGCAGGAAGTCACTGACCAGCTTGGCTTCCAAGTGCGCCGCGCTGTGGAGGTGCTGCTACAGGCATTCGACCTGGCAGAGCAAGACCATGGCCGCACCCTGCTGACGGATGTCTCGAATGAGCGGCTGTATGAGGCGGCACTCACCGTAATGATGCGGCTGGTGGTGCTGCTCTGCGCAGAGGAACGCCACCTACTGCTGCTAGACGACCCCATCTATGACCAAAACTATGCGGTCTCGACGCTTCGGGGACAATTGCGCGAGATGGCTGACCAACACAGCGAAGAGCTGCTCGAACGGCGCTTCGATGCGTGGAGCCGTCTCCTGGCGACATTCCGTGCTGTCCACGGCGGCATCTGGCACGACCGCCTCACGCTCCCGGCCTATGGCGGCAGCCTCTTCGATCCACACCGCTTCCCGTTCTTGGAGACGATCCACCTCAACAGTCGCACCGTCTTGCATCTCTTGGAGGCGCTGCAGATCTTGCAGGTTAAGGTACCCGGCGGCGGCCCGGCCGAAGCACGTCGCCTCTCATTCCGCTCACTCGACATTGAGCAGATCGGCCACGTCTACGAGGGGTTGCTCGACCACACCGCCGTACGCGCCACCTCCACCGTCCTCGGCCTGCAGGGCACCAAAGACCACGAGCCAGAAATCGTCCTGGAGCAACTCGAACAGAAGCACCAACACGACACCGACGCCCTCATTGCCTTCCTGAAAAGCCAAACCGGACGCTCCGAGAGTGGTTTGCGCCGCGATTTGGAGGCGACCCCCGACTATCACCGCTCGGGGCAAATTCGCGTCGTGTGCGGCAATGACGAGTCGCTCAAACACCGTGTTCTGCCTTTTGCCGGGCTCTTGCGCGACGACGATTATGGCAGGCCCTGGATCGTTCGGGAGGGCAGTGTCTATGTCACCGCCGGTACCCAGCGCCGCACCTCCGGCACCCACTACACCCCACGCAGCCTCACCGAGTCGATTGTCCTGCACACCCTCGAACCGCTTGTCTACCACGGGCCTGCCCAAGGGCTACCCCGTGACCAGTGGCAGTTGCGCTCATCCCAACAACTCCTCGACCTCAACATCTGCGATATGGCCATGGGGTCGGGCGCGTTTTTGGTGCAGGCGTGCCGCTATCTCGCCGAGCGCTTGGTCGAAGCCGAAGAGCACGAAACTACCGGCAATGCCCCCTCGCAACCGGCTCAACCCAACGACCGCTCTTCCTCCGTTGACCATGACGCTCTCATCCACGCCCGCCGCCGCATCGCCGACCGCTGTCTCTACGGCGTCGACAAGAACCCCCTCGCCGTCGAGATGGCCAAGCTCTCCCTCTGGCTCGTGACCATGCAAAAGGGCCGCCCCTTCACCTTCCTCGACCACGCCCTCAAGTGCGGCGACTCCCTCCTCGGTGTGACCGTCGACCACATTCAGCGCTGGTCGATCGCCGAGCAGGCCGCCCCACAGCAGCTGAACTTCCTCACCGAGCCGATCTCCCGCGCCCTCAAGCGATCCCTCCGCTTGCGCAGCGAGATCCAGGTGTTGCAGGTCGACGTTGTCCGTGATGCCGAGAACAAGGCCGACAAGCTACAAAAAGCCAACAAAGGCATGGCCCTCGTCAAGCTCGCCGCAGACCTCCTCATCGCCGCCGAACTCCACCCCAACTCCAAGCGGCGCGAGCAGCTCCGCAACGATCTCCAAGTGCGCATGTCGCTCCTCGCTGAGAGCTATGACGACACTGCCTTCAATCAACTCCGCGCCGAGGCTGATCACCTCCTTGGATCACTGCGCCCCTTCCACTGGCAGCTTGAATTTCCTGAGATCTTTATGGAAGAGAACACCGGCTTCGCCGCCATCGTCGGCAACCCCCCCTTCCAGGGAGGCAAGCGCATCACCGGCGTGCTTGGCACCCCCTATCGCAATTATCTAGTGACACATCTGGCGGGTGGCAAACGCGGCAGCGCCGACCTATGCGCCTACTTCTTCCTGCGCGGGCGCAATCTCCTGCGGCACGGCGGCGGTATGGGGCTGCTGGCAACCAACACCATCGCCCAGGGAGATACCCGCGAAGTGGGGCTTGACCAGATGGAAAACAGTGGTTTCAGCATCCCGCGTGCCGTGTCGAGCCGCAAATGGCCCGGTACCGCAGCGGTCGAAGTGGCGCATGTCTGGTTGCGGCGCGGCCCCTGGAATGGAGACTACTACCTTGATGATATGCCTGTGTCAGGTATCACGTCCTATCTGACGGTGCCAGGGAAAGCCGTAGGAAAGCCCTACAGACTGGCTGCCAATGCAGGGAAGTCGTTTCAAGGATCGATTGTCTTGGGGATGGGCTTTGTACTAGAGCCAGAGGAGGCGCAGGCGCTCATCGCCAAAGACCCGCGCAACAGAGATGTGCTGTTTCCCTATCTGAATGGGCAAGACCTGAACAGTCGTCCTGACCAATCACCGAGCCGGTGGGTGATTAACTTCTTTGATTGGCCCCTGGAACAGGCCGAACAGTACCCCGATTGTATGGCGATTGTGCGAGAGAGGGTCAAACCGGAGCGGGACAAACTTAGTGTAAAGAAAGATCCGTCGGCAAAAGGATATGCTAAATTATGGTGGCAATTTGGTCGAAAAGGACTTGAACTTTATGCCGCCATCGCGGGGATGGAGCGGGTGCTTATTCGTCCTCGTGTAAGTAATACTCATGCTCCTGTTTTCGTGCCCGTTGGTCAGATATATTCTGAAGCAACTGTGGTTTTTGCTCTTGATCAATATCATGAGTTCGCAGTATTGCAATCAAGCTTTCATGAAGAATGGGCACGACAGTATGCCTCTACGATGAAAGGGGATACACGCTATAGCCCATCTGATGTGCTGGATACCTTCCCCTTCCCGTCGGAGATCAGCAGTCTGGAAGCGATAGGGGAGGAATACCACGAGCATCGTCGGCAGGTGATGCAGGGGCGTGGGGAGGGTCTCACGAAGACGTACAACCGCTTTCACGACGCGGAGGAGAAGGGAGAGGACATCGCCAGGCTGCGGCGGCTGCACGTCGAGATGGATGAGGGGGTGGCGGCGGCCTACGGGTGGGAGGACGTTGATTTGGATCATGGGTTCCACGAGACGAAGCAGGGGATGCGCTATACGATACGCGAGACGGCGCGGCGCGAACTGCTAGACCGGCTGCTGGCGCTCAACCACGAGCGCTATGCGGAGGAGGCGGCGGCAGGTCTCCACGAAAAGAAGAAAGGCCCAGGCAAGGCGAAGAAGGGGAGGAGGAAGAGCAAAGGAGGAGGGGCAGAACAGGGAAATTTGTTGTAGAATAGAGGGAGGGATGATGGAGACAAGCAGAGCGGGGGAACTGAATGAGCCATGTGGGGAGCCAAGCAAAGCATTCAATTGGAAAGAGCGGGTGCCGTCGCCATCCTGAAAGAAGGCGGGTGTTGGGTGAGCGGCCAATATTCTTGAACATGAGAGGAGCGGTATGAAGACGTTATATCTCGCCACGTATCTCGACCCCCTGCGTCAACAGGGGAGCACCTCGTTGACCAGCTCGTTGACCAGCTCGTTGACCAGCTCGTTGACCAGCTCGTTGACCACTTCTCTGGTCACGGCGAGCAAACAGCTTGTTGAGCAGCAGGCGCGGCTTGATTGCACTGGTGTGCAGCAGCTCACCTCAGAGCAGCTGAGCGCCCTGTTTGCAGCGATGCCCTCCGATTGGGAGATGTCCGACCTGCGCGCGGTCATTGTTGAGTCAACGCTGAGCGAAGCATTGACCAAGCAGCTTGCCGCCTATATCGATGCGCGGTTGGGCCGCACGGAGGAGCCTCCCACCGCAGAATCCTCGTCGGCAGAGGAGGGGGAGGAGGAAGCACCTGGACGTTCAGGCGTCGAACTGCGCCGCGACCTGGAGCAAGCGCTGATCAACGACCTGTGCGGCCCCTGTGGAGGCCCGGAAGAGATTGTTGATGAGCCAAACGTGCGCGGGCGCTATGTGGTGGGGCTGTTGGCCCCCAAGGGGCAGAGCGCCATCCCGGAAATTATCGATGAGAGCGAGCCGCTTGACCGCACGAGCGAGGACGGGACGGCTGATGCGCCGCCCCCCAAAGCCGCGAGCACGATGCTGCCTTCCTCGATTGGCATCACGTTCAGTGTGGCACTCGACGCCACCCACCTCAAGCTCACTGCCCGCTGGGGCCACTACAAGCGGGTGCAGATCGAAGATGAAGCCTACCGTAATACCAAAGATGGCACATTTCGGCGTGTCTGGCAGCGTCAGCCCATCGAAGGCGTCTCCGATCCCATCCCGCTCATTGCAGGCCGCATTGAGCCTTGGTCGCCCTGCCCTGACTTTCCCGACGTGACGGTGCAAGGGCTTGCCCGCCGACGCGAACATCAATGGATCGTGACCCTTTTTCTGGTCAATGGGCAGGAGGAACCCGCGACCAACAAGGATAACGCGTGGGTCTTTCAGCCCGAACTCTGGGTTGAGTCGCCTGATGGGGCGGGGATTTTCCAGCGCCATGCGCCGCTCAAAACCAATGACGATCGTGAGATGCAGCTCATGGAGATGCGCTACCGCAATCACGTGGAGTTTGCTGTTGGGCATAACGTCGGGGTAGACTGGACGGTGTTGGCTGATGACCCCCACTGCGCTACTCGCATCACCACCACGGTTATTCCCACTTGGGAAGTCCCTCAGACCACGTCATCTCCCCCCGAAGGGATCGACCTGACACTCGATATGCAAGTGCTTGCCGAGGTGCCGGATGGAGCGTTCAGCACGCACCTATCCTCGATCGTCACCGCCTATGAGGAGTGGATCACAACGCAGCAGCAGCGCCTGGCTGACCCTACGCCCGATTTGCAGCCCTATCGGGAGCCTGGTTGGTGTGCTCTTGATGCTTGTCGCACTACGCTAGAACGTATCAAGGCAGGTATCACGCTCTTGGACACGAACCCTGACGCTGCCGCCGCTTTTCGTTTCGCCAACCGGGCGATGGCGCTGCAACGGGTGCGTGGGTTGTATGCGGCTGCTGTGCGGCGCGGCGAAACTCCCGATTTGGATGCGCTGGATGTGCCTGATAATCATTCTTGGCGTATGTTTCAGCTTGGTTTTGTGCTGCTGAACCTGCCAGGGTTGACTGACCTGCACCATATAGAACGGGCACAGCCGCTTGATCCAGCGGTCGCGTACCCCGACAGTAATATTGTAGACCTGCTCTGGTTCCCCACCGGCGGCGGCAAGACAGAAGCCTACTTGGGCTTGGCAGCCTACACGATGGCAATCCGCCGATTGCAGGGTACCATCGCCGGGCATAGTGGCCACGCTGGGGTGGCGGTATTGATGCGCTACACCCTACGATTGCTCACGCTGCAACAGTTCCAACGGGCCGCGGCGTTGTTGTGCGCCTGCGAGGTCATTCGCCGCGAAGAGGTGGGCCGTTGGGGCGATGAACCCTTCCGCATTGGGTTGTGGGTTGGGCAAAACTCCACACCTAACAGGATCAAGGATGCCGAAGAGGCGATCAAGCAACTGAAAAAGAATAGCTATGCTGGTGCTGGTGTTGGTATTGGTGTTGGTATTGGGTCACCGCACCAGTTGACCTTCTGCCCCTGGTGTGGCACGCCCATCACGCCCGATCTGATTATGCCGGAGCCAGCCGAACGCGGACGAGCGCGGATTATTACCTACTGCGGCGATTCGTTAGGGCGTTGCCCCTTTAGCCATAAGCAGGCACCAGGCGAGGGTGTGCCGGTGATGGTGGTAGACGAAGAAATCTACCGCCGTTTGCCCAGTCTTCTGATTGCCACGGTGGACAAGTTTGCCCAGATGCCCTGGAATGGACGTATTGCAGCGTTGTTCGGGCGGGTAGATGGCTATTGTGAGCGCCACGGCTACCACACCCCTGATACCAACGACCGCAGTAATCATCAGGCCAACAAGAAATATGGATTGCCTGCCGCGCGCTTTCTGGAAGAGATAGAACCGCTGCGCCCACCTGATCTTATTATCCAGGACGAGTTGCACCTCATAAACGGGCCACTCGGCACCTTGGTGGGGTTATATGAAACCGCCGTTGATACGCTGGCAACCTGGGAGGTGGATGGCAAACGAGTGCGGCCCAAGGTCATTGCCTCAACTGCGACGATTCGGCGCGCCCATGAGCAAGTACATAACCTGTTTGCACGCAAGGTGCATATCTTCCCGCCGCAGGGGCTGGATGTGGACGATACCTTCTTTGCCAATCAGCGGCCCATCAGCGAGAAGCACCCTGGGCGACGCTATGTGGGCATCTGCACACCGGGTATTCGTCACAAGTCTGCCTTGATCCAGACCGCCATTGCCCTACTGGCAGCAGCGCAACAGCTCTATGAACAGGACAAAGAGAATGCCGACCCCTGGATGACGTTGGTAGGCTACTTCAACTCGCTGCGCGAACTGGCCGCAATGAGGCGGGCGGTGGATGATACTGTCAGCACACGTCTCAAGAAGATGGATCGACGTGGATTGGCGAAACGTGTTCTTGACCTACACAGTGTGAAGGAATTGACTTCCCGCCTAAGTGCATCTGATATCCCCAATATCCTGGATCAACTGGAAACACCCTTCGACCCGGCGGTCAAAAGAACAGCAAAGACTGCAAAACGGCGAAAGAAGGCGGCTCGTGAGAGCACATCATCTCCTGTGGATGTGCTGCTGGCGACCAATATGATCTCGGTGGGGGTAGACGTGGGGCGATTGGGCCTTATGCTGGTAGATAGGCAACCCAAAGCCACTGCCGAATATATCCAGGCGACCAGTCGCGTCGGACGGCTGCATCCGGGCTTAATCTGCACGGTGTACAATTGGGCACACCCGCGTGATCTGAGCCACTATGAGCGGTTCCGCCACTACCATTCGACATTTTACCAGCACGTTGAGGCTCTGTCTGTGACGCCGTTCTCGCCCCGTGCGCTGGATCGTGGGTTGAGTGCGCTGCTGGTGTCGCTCATTCGGCTACGTGAGCCAGCCTTTAATCCCAATGATGGGGCCGGAAACGTGACCAGTCAGCATCCGGCGGTGCAAACGGCATTAGGTCAGATTACCGCTCGTGCAGACCATATAACCACCACTGAGAATGTGGGACAGGTGGAGCAGGCGCTGACCCAACGAATGGACTTCTGGCAGAAAAGAGTTGAGCGGACTATCGGCGCTATCCTGGGCTACAAAGCTCATAAGGATGGTACCACGGTTAAGTTGTTGCAGGTACCTGAAGGAACCACCTGGGATCTTTTTACCTGCCTCAACTCCCTGCGTGATGTCGAGCCGACTGTCAATCTGGTGCTGGACGATACTAGCATGGATGATGGGATAGGGCAGCCATGGATATTTGACTCGCAATCTGCACCGGCGGTGGTGGATCAGACGGACGTAACCACCGAGGATGAGTAACGAACACAAGAGATGGAGGGAGTATGCAAACGTTCAAGCACCCGAAATTGGGGGAGGTACGTCCCAGCCAGCTTCTCTTTACGTACGGGGTTGGGGCATTGATTGATTTACCCCGCCTCTCAGTCATCGTTGCTGGGTTGGATGATTGGCAAGTGGATAATGGGGTGGCGTCTCCCATTACTGAAGAACGGCTCCTTCGCACTGTCCAGTCACAACTTGGCGCGCAGGTGATGCGGTTACTCGCGCCGCCAGCGATGCCGCAGGAAGCCAATGTGTCTGATCCTTCCAGTTCGCTGGCGCACATTGGGGTGCCGGTGGCATTGTTTCCGCGTTGGATGTTTTGTCCTCATTGCCAACGGTTGGCTCCGTTGAGTACTCGCCTATTTGAGCGCCATGATGATCCCTATCGCCCGGATCGCACACGCTATATCCATACAAACTGTGACAAAGCCGACCGACCATCCGTAGTGCCCGCCCGCTTTCTGGTGGCCTGCCCCAATGGGCACCTGGACGACTTTCCATGGATCGAGTTTGTCCATCGCGGGCCAACGGACTGTAAGGCCTGCCTCCGCCTGATTGAATTTGGCCCTAGCGGCGAAGCCCGTGACTTAGAAGTCCGCTGCGATACGTGCAACCAGCGCCGCCGCCTGGCCGAGGCTTTTGGCGAGGAAGGGCGTGCTCGTATGCCTCACTGCCGGGGTCGCCGCCCGCACCTGCGCGATTATGAGGAGAAAGCGTGTGACGCTCAGGTCACGACCATTCTGGTTGGTGCCTCCAATCTGTGGTTTCCGGCGGTCGTGACGACCCTGGCCATACCATCCGCCTCATCGCGTTTGGCGCAATTGGTGGAAGATAACTGGGCCGACCTCAAGAGGGTTCAAAATCACAGCTTTATTGCTGAAGTGCGTCAAATGACCCAGAACCCCTTCGGTGATTTTATTGACTATACGGACACCCAAATCTGGCAAGCGATAGTGCACAAGCGTGACCAGGAGGAAGCCGGAATAGCAGATGACCCGACAGACGTAAAACAACCCGAATGGGAGATTTTTTCTGCTCCAGGGCAGCAACCTACCAGCAGCGATTTTTGCTTGCGTGAGGTAGAGGTACCTTCTGGCTTTGAACCCCAGATTGCGCGGGTGGTGCTAGTAGAACGGCTACGGGAGGTGCGGGCGCTGATTGGTTTTACCCGCATTGACGCACCGGGTGAGTTTGGTGATAGCACCGCTGCGGCCCAAGAACGGCGGGTACCACTGAGTCATCATCCCCCTACATGGGTGCCCGCTGCCGAGGTGCGCGGGGAGGGTATTTTCATCCAGTTCAACGAGGAGGCCATCCAAGATTGGCTGGCGCAGGTAGCCACCCGGCAACGGGCCGATCAGTTCAGAGACTCTCACCAGCGTTGGCAACGGGCACGTGGTATCACCCCCGAAGTGGGTAACGATCCGGGCATGCGCTATGTCCTACTACACTCATTTGCCCACGTGCTGATGCGCCAGTTTGTGTTGGAGTGTGGCTATACCGCCGCTAGCATCCGTGAACGTCTATATGCCCGCAATGTCCACCAGACTGACAACCACCCGGAACCGATGGCAGGGGTGCTGATCTACACAGCAGCGCCGGATAGTGAGGGAACATTGGGCGGTCTGGTCAGTTTGGGGGAACCTGACCACCTATGGCGACATTTACGGAAAGCCCTATACGATGTGCGTCTTTGTGCCTCCGATCCTCTTTGTGCGGAGCATACGCCTAGCCAAGATGGCATCACTCTGCACGCCGCTGCCTGTCATGCCTGCCTTTTTGCACCTGAGACCTCGTGCGAGCGCGGGAATAAGTACCTGGATCGCTCGGTGTTGGTGCCTACTGTCGAACGGGATGATCTCGCCTTCTTTGCGGAGGTGATGGATGGGTGATGCTCCCTCCATCCCCCTTGCCACCAATCATCGCGGTGGCATCGTCTCTGGCATCGGGCACGCTTGATGCACTGGTCGAGACGATTGCCACATGCCATCCCAACGACTGGCCCTATACCCGCGTGCAGGTTATGCAGGTGGTTCCCCACCCACCACGGCACACATCTCGTGGGGCACTTCTATCAGTTGGCGCTGCGGCAGGAAGACTCCGTCAATATTGAGGATTTCCGATACCCCGGCCCCAAACCGTGGACACGTGAACAGGGCATCTTGATGCTGTCAGACTCGGTTGAGGCTACCGTGCGCGCCAAAGCCCAACATAGCAAACTCGTCTCCTCGCGCGCCAAGGAGGAAGGGCAGATCGGCGCGGGCGAACAAACCATTGAAGACTTGGTCGGCTCTATTATCGACGAGCGGCTGCGGAGTGGGCAGCTCGATAATACCTCCCTCACCCTCCGCGACCTCGTGCTCATCAGGCAAACCTTTGTCACCAGCCTGCAGAGCATCTATCATCCGCGTACCGAGTATGTCAGGCAGCGCATGCGGGGGTAACCTCTCGGATCAAGGCGAAGGGTATATCCTGTTTATCTGAGCACGAAGGTAATCTTCATTCTCCTACGGTGAAGTTTTTGAGACTGGTTCATCTTCACCCCATTCCGGTGGTGCCCCGCCGTCCTGATGGCAAAGGC
>CAZGLO010000072.1:0-17045 GCA_964526735.1 uncultured Chloroflexaceae bacterium
TCTGTATCGATCTACGTCGATCTGTATCGATCTACGTCGATCTGCTTTGTCTGCCTCCCGTGTGGTACAATATGCCCGTCTCTCCCGCGAGGAATGTGTGGGGGAGGCATTGCATTCGCAGCAGAAGAAGCTCGCGACACGCCGCCAGAAGAAATAACAGAAATAGACAGAGATAATTAGAGACAACCATGAGCCGAATTGCAGATACATTCACCCGCCTCCGCGCGGAACATCGCAGTGCATTGATGCCCTACGTAACGATAGGGTTTCCCCGCCGCGAAACCACTCTTGACCTTATTCCGGCATTAGAGCAGGCCGGTGCCGATATGTTTGAGCTTGGTATTCCCTTTTCCGATCCGGTCGCTGATGGCCCAACTATCCAGCAAGCCGCACAGCGTGCCCTTGAGAATGGGGTGACTCTGTCCTACTGCTTTGAGACGGTCGCGGCATTGCGGCAGCGTGGGGTGCACGTACCACTCTTGCTGATGGGCTACTACAACCCCATTTTGCGCTACGGCCTTGAGAAGGCATGCACCGAACTTGCCGCCGCCGGAGGCGATGGGTGGATTATCCCCGATCTCCCGCCGGAGGAGTCGGATGAGTTCAACGGCTATGCGCATACATACCACCTTGATGTGATTCAGTTTGTCGCGCCGACAACCCCTGCCTCCCGCATTGCCACGATTGCCAGCAAGGCGACGGGGTTCCTCTATTGTGTGTCGGTTGCAGGCGTGACCGGCTCTCGCCCCTCGCTCTCCGACGACCTCCCCCCATTTTTGGCGCGGGTACGCCAACATGCGCCCAATATCCCACTGGTCGTTGGGTTTGGCATCAGTACTGCCGAGCATGTGGAGCAAGTCAGTATGTATGCCGATGGGGCGATTGTGGGGAGCGCCCTCATCCGTTGCCTTGAGCAGGCCCCGCCAGACCGCGTTGTTGAGGAGGGGGCGACATTTGTGCGGGCGCTGCGTGGCAAAGCCAATAGCCAGTAGTGCCAACGAGGCCAAAGGTGGCTCATGAGGCGAGGAAGGTGTGTGTAACCTCCTATGGTATACTCATGTCATAACGATCCCGCCCACAGACTCGTAAATCGACACCAGATCGATACCCAAATGGATACCCTTGGAACGAAGGAATGTCTTCCTCAGCAGTTCCTCAATGTGGGATGGATTGCAGCACACCAACAGAGACGTTGGAATTACGGTTTGTACGAACATGATTTAGTGTTCAAACGATACCTGGAACTCGTTGAAGAGAAAGGATGATGAACATGACCGCAAGTGAAAATGCTCCGGCGACGCAGAGTACAAAAGGATTGCAAGGGGTTGTTGCCGCCCAAACTGCAATTAGCTACATCGATGGCCAAAATGGCCGCCTTGTCTACCGCGGTATTGATATTAACGAGCTTGCCGAAAAATCGACCTTTGAGGAGACCACGGCGCTCCTTTGGTATGGCAAGCTCCCCAATCAGACGCAGCTTGAGCGCTTTCGGCAGAAGTTTGCCGAAAACCGCGTCATCCCTCCAGAGATTATCTCTATTTTCTTTTCGCTCCCCAAGACGACCTCCCCTATGTCGGCGCTGCGCACTGCCGTATCAGCGCTTGGCCCCTTCGACCAATTTGAGGGACAGCAGTCGGAAAGCTCGCTCGAATCCAATGTCGCCAAATCGATCCGTCTCACCTCTTGTATGCCGACGTTGGTAGCAGCGTGGGATCGTATCCGCAAGGGGTTGTGGCCGATTATGCCGCGTGAAGACCTCTCGCACACGGCCAACTTCGTCTATATGCTCACGGGTGAGGTGCCAAGCGAGACGGCTGCCCGCATGCTTGACACCGCCTTCATTCTTCACGCCGACCACGGTTTGAATGCAAGCACGTTTGCGGCACGCATCACGGCGAGTACGCTCTCCAACCTGCATAGTGCGGTGGTGTCGGCGATTGGGACGCTCAAAGGGCCACTACACGGTGGCGCAAACGAAGATGTGATGCGTATGCTCTTGGAGGTTGGCGAGGCAGAGCGGGTAGATCAGTTCCTCCGCGGCGCGCTGACCGCCAAACGTAAGATCCCCGGCTTTGGCCATCGTGTCTACAAGGTCGAAGACCCACGTGCCAAGTGGTTGCGCGACCTTTCCCGCCAAGTGGCTGAGGATAGCGGCAATATGCGCTGGTTCGAGATGAGTGAGCGCATTCGCGACTACATGTATGAGCACCGCGATCTGCCGGTGAATGTTGACTTCTACTCCGCTTCGCTCTACTATGCAATGGGCGTGCCGATTGACATCTTCACCCCGCTGTTTGCCATCAGCCGGGTGTCTGGGTGGACGGCACATGTCTATGAGCAGTTGAGCGACAATCGCCTTATCCGACCAGGCTCCGAGTACATTGGCCCGACGAGTGTCAAATACGCGTCGATTGAGGAGCGTGCATAGGGCATGCGTGTGGCGTTGTAATGCATAACGTTGGACGAGATAGGGAAAACACGGGGGATTTTCTTCTCCCGTGTTCCCCTCGCAACATAGAAATAGTGGTCTTTTGGCTTTGCAATCGGTATAGAGGGTAGGAACGGTGGCTGGCGAACAATCTCGTGAACAAGAGCAGCAAGAACTGCAACAAAAACCGCAACAAAAACCGCCAGAACAGCTCGAAACACAAGATGAGCAGGCAGAACAGGTAGAACAGGCAGAACAGGCAGAACAGGCAGAACAGGCAGAACGCGCACAGCAACGAGCCGCAATCGCCCGCCAAGAACATCAACAGCGCGTCCTTTTTGCCATATTTAATGTTATCCTTTTTGGGGCTTTGCTTTTCCTCTGCATTATCGGTTCGCAGATGGTCGCCGATGATGCGCGGCGCATAGATGCCGGACATATCGATGAGTATGAGGTTGGCGTGCCCAAGGAAATCATCGTCGACCGCATTGAAATCGATGCACGCAATACCTCTGGCCCCGGACAGAGCGAAGATATCATCTTTGTGGTCAAGCGCGCAGATGGCTTTGTGAGTGCATTTCTTGCGCGCGACACCAGTAGCCAATGTTTTATCCACTGGAACGACGAGAAATCTTACTTTTACCTCTCCCGCACACCAAACTGCCCCCGTGCGCATTACACCATCGATGGGACATTAATCCAGTCAAGCGTTGAGGTGCGGGAAAATATTGCCCCCGCGCCGATGACTGCGTTGCGGGTTGAGGTGGAGGATGGGCAAATCACCGTCCTTGACCAACGGGCGGCGCGATAAGCAACAGAGAGCGCAACAAACATAGCAAGCGTGGCGAATGTAGATGTAGCATAGCGAAAGACCCCCAAATCATGTCCCCTTCCCAAACATCATACGACGTAATCATCGTTGGAGGCGGCCACAATGGGCTGATCTGTGGATGCTATCTGGCGCGGGCCGGAAAACGAGTCTTGCTCCTTGAGCGGCGGCCTATTGTTGGCGGGGCGGTGTGCACCGAAGAGGTCATCCCCGGCTACAAGATCGATGTCGGCTCATCCGCGCACATCATGATCAACCTCACGCCGGTTATCCGCGAGCTTGAGCTTGAGCAACACGGGCTGACCTACATCGACATGGATCCCTTTGCCTTCTACCCGCTTCCAGACGGCAGTGGGGCTATTTCCTTCTACCGCGACATCGACAAGACGTGCGAGAGCATTGCGCGTATCAGCGAACGCGATGCCGAAGCCTACCGCCACTTCCTTGCCTACTGGACGCCTATCAACGAGGCCGTCTTTGATGTCTTTCTCAAGCCGCCGTCTGTGATGCGCCTATTCAGCCGCTTTGCGATGGGGTTGCGGCATCTCCCCCGCGGCCAGGGCAACCCGCTTGAGGTGACCCGACGGCTCTTCACTAGCTACGCCCGCCTCATTGATGAGACGTTTGAGAGCGAGGCGATGCGCGCGGCGATGACGTGGCTAGCGGCACAAAGCGGCCCGCCCCCTGACGAAATGGGTGCGGGTGATTTCTTTGGCTGGCACGCGATGATACACCGCAGTGGAGCCAAACATCCCCGCGGCGGCAGCGGCATGCTGACGCAGGCATTGGCACGGGCACTTGCGCATGCGGGGGGCGAGGTGATGCTCAACGCACCCGTGCGCAAGATTTTGGTGAAGAATGGGCGTGCGGTAGGGGTGGAGGTGGAGGGTGGAGCGCATTATGAGGCTCCGGTCGTCATCTCAAACGCACACGTGCTCACAACCCTGCAGCAGTTGGTGGGAGAGGAATATCTTCCTTCCGCCCTCGCCTCGCGGTTGAACCATGTTCGGGTAGGCAACGGCTTTGGAATGACGGTGCGCTGTGCAGCATCGGCCTTGCCCGACTACCTGGCCGCGCCAAGTGGCGGGCAGCCTCATGAGAGCCACCACGGTTTGCAGCTCCTGGCCCCGTCAATGAACCACGTCCGCCAGGCCTATACCGACTACCTCAATAAGCTCCCTGCGCGTGACCCTGCGGTCATTGCGATGACGTTTAGCGCGATTGACCCGGACGTGGCTCCCGTGGGCAAGCATTCGGTCTTCCTCTGGGCACAATATTTCCCTTACGAGCTTGCGAATGGGCAACAGTGGGA
The DNA here is from genome assembly GCA_964526735.1 of uncultured Chloroflexaceae bacterium. GTDB lineage: Bacteria > Chloroflexota > Chloroflexia > Chloroflexales > Chloroflexaceae > JAAUSY01. Next base: position 4,570 of record CAZGLO010000072.1, read on the forward strand.
TGATATCCGTGAGGAGGTGGCGGACTCTATCGTTGAAGTACTCTACCGCTATGCGCCAAATATGCGGGGGGCGATTATCGACCGCTTTATCCAGACGCCGCTTGACCTTGAACGGCGGATTGGGCTGTTGCGGGGGAATGTGATGCACACGGAGATGGGGCTTGACCAGATGTTTTTCTACCGCCCGCTGCCAGAGATTGGCCGCTACACCACGCCAATCGCGGGGCTTTACCTCACCGGCGCAAGTACGCATCCGGGGGGTGGGGTGTTTGGGGCAAGTGGCTATAATACGGCGCACGTGGTGCTCAACCACACCCGCCGTCAAGGCCATCGGCGTGGGGTGGCTGGGGTACAGCGCCGTCTCAAATCGGGGTCATCTTAGCCCTGTTGTTGCCCTGTCGTCGCCCTGTCGTCGCCCTGTCATCGCCCTGTCATCGCCCTGTCGTCGCCCTATTTTGCCACGTTCTTCAGGTTTTCTCAGTAGATAATGCCATCGGGCGGGATGGGGATGTCTTCAAAGAGGCTCTCCTCATCCTCGATTTTGCAGGCAAGGTAGATAGTGAACGTCGTCCCCTGGCCATACGTGCTCTCCACAGTGACCCGTCCGTTGTGCTGCTCTATCGAGCGTTGAACAATCGACAACCCCAGCCCAATCCCCTCCCGCTTCATCCGCGCCTGCCGTGTGCGGAAGAAGGGGTTGAAGATATGTTCAATGTCATCCTTCTCAATCCCTTGCCCATTGTCCCGCACCTCAATCGAGCACCATTCCTTTGTATGGTCAAGCGGTGGGGCGAGGATCGGGGGCGTGGGGTGGTAGGAAAGCCGCACGTGTACATTCCCGTGGTCAGCCGTATATTTGAGGCCGTTGCTGATGAGGTTGCCGATGGCTTGCTGCAAAATATCGCTATCCCCCATCAAAATGATGCGTTTGCCTTCATCCTGCACCCATCGACACTCCTCAAACGTGAGCTGCACCGATGCCTGCTGCGCTTGGTTTTCATATGAGCGCACCACCTGCCGTGTGACTTCGTGGGCATCAAGCGGAAACATGCACAACAGCGAGTTGGTATTGGTCTCTAGGCGGTGGAGGTTGAGGAGGCTCTCAAGCAGCTTGAGGATACGTCTGCCTTCCTCGTCGAGGATTTCCACCGTCTCCTGTTGGTTTGGCGTTAGGGGGTCGAAAACCCCTTCCAGAAGAAACTCAACATAGTTGATAATGACGCCAAGCGGTGAACGGATATCGTGCGTTGCGATGGCAAGCATGTCCGACTTGCGCTGCGACAGCTCAGAAAGTTGGTTGTTGAGCCGTGTCAGCTCTTCATTGCGGGATTTGATCTGTTCGTGCAGCAGAATGAGTTCGTGGTGCTGCTGTTGGAGGCGCTGCTGTTGGATGCTTTGGAGCGTGACATCATTGATGAGAACGATAATCCCTTCGACGTGCGGTAGCACAACCAACGAAATATAGCGGTTCTCGCCCGTCGACATCGGAATATTGACCCGCTCTATCGTAAAATTCTCCTCGACGCCATCGCGCACCTTCACGAGTTTTTCTTCGCTCTCCAAAAGCGAAACGCAGATGTCGGTGAGGGGGCGATCACAGATCACACACGGTGCTCCTTCGCTCTGCGATGGATCGAAAGGAAGCCCGAGCAAACTCGCTGCGTTTGTGCTTGCCTCTATGATCATAAAATCGGTATCACACGTGATATAGCCGATGCCGATTTTGGCAAGGTGCTGATGAGAAAGATGGTAAAACTGCTCGTGTGTCATGATGACCCAGGGGACAAGAGCGACTTCCCAAGAGAAAAAAACATATCCTCAATGCCGTCTCCGCTCTTCGCACTGGTGAGGGTAGCGGGGAGCTGGAGCTGGCGAGAGAGTTGCCGGACGACTGCCAAATGTGCGTGGTCTTCGCCGACCAAGTCACGTTTATTGCCAGCAAGCATAATATGGATAGCGGGCTGTGTCTTGCGCAACACCTCAACATAGCCTTCGCAGTGCAAGATGGTCTTCAACCGCGTCAGGTCGCATACGATGATCGCGCCAGTTGCGCCACTCAGGTAGCTCGTCTTCATGCTGCTGCTATCTTGGCCGCCTTCGGTATCCCACAAGATAAGCGAGAGGGGGACGCCATCGATCTTAACCATCTTTCGCTGGATCAATACCCCCACGGTTGTGAGATAACTTTCTGAGAATTTGTTATATACAAAACGATGGAAGAGGCTCGTTTTGCCAACGGCAAAGTCTCCCACCAAGCATATCTTACGTTGCGGCATCGTTCGTCTCCATAAGCGGTCGTACGAGAAGATTGAGGCGCTTTTCATCAAGCGCATCACCCTCAAATGTACGGAGTGCTGTGCGGAATTCGTTGTGGATAAAGCTCAATTGCTCACGCATGCGGCGTTGAAATCCAGACGGCTCGATTCCTTGCAGCACAATGGCGAGGATCGCCAGGCTTCCCTCTTGGATCAGGATACGCAAGTCGCCATAACTAATGTCGTCTAGAGACCCTTCCTTGCCCTCCCCAAACGACTCGGCAACATAGGAGCGAATGGCCGTGAGCATGCCGCTAATCAGGTCGGCATCGGTCAGTGCCGCGCTGCTAGAAAGATGGTGGATGAGCAACCCCGAATCCCGGTGGATCAAGAAAATCTCTTTCACTTGGAAGGGGAGCATCTCCCGCAACGATGCCTCATCGGGGTTGAGACCGCGGAACCGCCACATCAGCCGCTTAAATGCCTTGGGATGGAGGTTTTGACGCATGGTGTTGTCAATCGAGCGGGCCAAATCGCGGATTGCTTCGGTGACAGCGCGGGAGATGGTCTTGCCAATGACTGGATAGAGCGCTTCGGCAACCTCCTCTTGCGACTCCTTTACCCGGTCGGCGATTGCATGGCCAATGATGGGCGAGAGGATCTCAACCAATGCATCGTGGTCATTGAGCCGCAGCCGTAGCTGCGTCATTTCTCGTTCTAGTTCTCGGATATGTTGGCGCTCCCGCTTGAGCAACAGCGCTTGCAATTGCTCCATCTCTGTCCGCGGATCGATCTCGCCACGCTCAACTGGCGACAGGATGGAAGAAGAATCCTCAAGAGCGAGGTCTCTCCTATTCGATGTCGGGAGAGCGTTTTCAGAGAGAGAGAAGCGAGTGTCATCTTGCCCTTCGTCATATTGTCGGAGCAGCAGGGAGAGGAGATCAAATTGCTCACCCTCCTCTGTCTCCTCGACCTTTTCATCAGCCGCTTCTTCATATGCAGGGGAAGCCAAAGGGGGAGGCTCAGCAGTAGGTTCCCGCTCTTTCTGAAATGGTGCCTCTCCCACCAATTCGTTCGCAGGCGGAGATGAGGCAGGGGAAGACATCGAAGGTGTCGAAACCATCTCTGATTCTGGCAAATGGGTATCTACGGGGAGAGAAGGGTGGGTAACATCTCTCCCCTCTTGGTCATGTTGTTGGAGCAAGAGCGCCAGGAGATCAAACTCCTCCTCCTGGGCATCATCAGCTTTCGTGGTGGTGTTCGCGATGCTCTCTGTGCTCTTTCTGTTCGTGGTGTTCTTCGTGTTCATCGGTCAAGCGTGGCTGCCCATAGGAAGGTGCTTGGGAAGAGCGCTTCATGCGCGTGCCCAGCTCGACAAGCATATCAGCCATCTGGTGTTGACTGAGCTTCTTCCCGTCTAAGTCTTCAATCATATCGTGCACGGAATTGAACAGCTCTTCAAAGCGGTTGTCGAAGTCGCGCTGTTGTTGGCGCACGCGGTCGACCAACGACCGGTGGACTTCTTCGAGATTGACCTGCGCCTGGAGTTGTTGGTCGCGCAGCCGCTCTTGCAGCTCGGTCTTTTCCCGCTCCAACGAGTCGACCCGCTCGGTCGCTCGTTTGAGGTTGTTGTTCATCATCTCGACATGCCGCTCAATTTGCCGAAATCGGCGCTCATATTCCCGCGTATGATCGCCAAAGAGTAAATCGCGGACTTGCTCAATATCGTGGCCAGAGCGCCCACTTTCTGACTCTTGAATCTCCTCTTCAGGAGAATAGTTTCCCTCTGACATACTGTACTCTTTCTTGATACTGACTATCGTGACAAGATAGTACGACACAACCGCTAGGATACCACGGAATTGGTTGAGATTCAAAAACGCCCAGACATTGTAATCTTTGAGCCTTGGGAGTAGGAAAGGAGTTCGGATACACTATAAGATACGCTCTTTTTTTCGTATATCCACACCAAAAGGAACAACCATGAAAACCAGAATTATGGTCATAGATGACGATATCTTAATTTGCCGCCTGCTGACCTACCAACTCAGTGGTGCGGGGTACACGGTGTATGCGGTTGACAATGCTCACAAGGCGATGGAGCATTTTTGGGCCGAAGCCCCCGACCTCATCCTCCTTGATATCAAGATGCCTGGTATGAATGGGTGGGAAGTGTGTCGTGCTATCCGTTCCTACTCTTCTGTGCCCATCATCATGCTGACGGCGAACGGCAGCGATAGCGATATCGTGGCGGGGTTGGAGTTTGGGGCCGACGATTATGTGCTCAAACCGTTCCGGCTCCCCCACCTGCTCACGTCGATTGAGACGGTGTTGGAGCGGGCGCGCCGCCGTACATCCTCTTCGTTCACCACCCACATCCGCCAGCAACAACGTTCGTCCCTCCAGCAGTGGTTGAAAACGACCGCTCCTGCGCCTCTTTCTTCGCCACCCCCGCACAATCACCCCTCAACACCGCAAGCAGAGAAGCATACTTCACGCTCGCCGCTCTCGTCTTCGGCGGTGCGTCCTACTCCTGCCCCTTCCTCGCTGACGATCTCGCTTTTGCCGCTCTACCTGGTGTCGATTGCAGCGGCATTGTTGGTGTGTGGGGCACTCATCTCTGCGCTCTCTACCTGAATGGGTAGGATGATCTATCCAAACGGGTAGTTTTTCCGCTTGTGAAACGGGTATCTCCCTGCTGCGGCGGGCGGGGGGATTCTTGTGTTTTTCTCTTTTTGAAGCCATATTCCTCTTCATGATGCAAGAATGCTCCAATGGATGGAACATACCCATCCTGTTATCTTTCTGATAGTCAATCGGTATGAGTTATGGTACAATAGCGGGGCAATTTCCCGATGTACCGATTGCTCCTCTTTGCACATGTGCTAACGCCGGAGGTCACAGATATCTCATGGTTTTTTTATTGGTTCTCTCATTGGTGAGCGTCCATAGAGCGGTATCTTATACCTGCCATATGGCCAATCGCACAACCAGCCGTACGCGCACCCCCCCGACGTGCATATAGAAAAAAACCAAACTCTCCCTTCCAGCCAGTTTATTGTTTGCATGACCACGCGCCTGCCAAGAAGGCGAGAGATGTGGCCGATCATATCAAAACAACGCATCACACAACGACATAATTGCGATATTGCGATAAGACGGCTGCGCACGAGAGTGGGGATGCAGGAATGGAATACAGACAACATTACGGGCAACATTACGGGCAACATCGGGTATGGATATTGGTATTGTGATGAAGTTTGGATTGTTCAGTTGGATAGTGTTGGATAGGTGAAGGACTATAACTAGAACGAAGTAGGGCTAGGATATATGCCACTGAAAGAACATGTAATCATGCGTGAGCTGGACGTGCCAGACATTGCTGATTTCAACGTCTATCTCAAGCATGGTGGCTATGAATCATTGCGTTTTGCGCTCAAAGAAAAGACTCCGGCTGACATCATCAAGATGGTACGCGACGCCGGTTTGCGGGGTCGGGGCGGGGCAGGGTTCCCGACCGGAGTCAAGTGGGGCTTCCTGCCCAAGGGAGTCTACCCGCGCTACTTGCTCTGCAACTGTGACGAGAGTGAGCCAGCAACGTTTAACAACCACCAAATTATCGACCGCAACCCCCATCAGATGATCGAGGGGATTATCATCTCGTGTTACGCCACCGAAAGCGAAGCGGCGTACATCTATATGCGGGGCGAATTTGCCACCGCCGCGCGCACGCTCGAATACGCCATTGAGCAGGCGTATGCGGCGGGGTTCTTGGGCAAGAACATCCTCGGAACCGACTTTAGCCTCGATATGTATGTCCACCGCGGTGCGGGCGCGTACATCTGTGGTGAAGAGACCGCCTTGATGGAGTCGCTGGAGGGGAAGAAGGGCCAACCCCGGCTCAAGCCACCCTTTCCGGCGGTCGCCGGCCTCTACGGCAAGCCAACCATCATTAATAACGTCGAAACCCTCACCAACGTGCCGCCGATTGTCAAGAACGGCGTCGATTGGTACCGCAGCTTTGGCACCGAGCGTAGCCCCGGCACCAAGGTCTTCTCCTTGTGCGGCCACGTCAACCGCCCGGGCAACTACGAGATGGAGTTTGGCGTGCCGCTGCGAGAGCTTATCTATAGCCCAGAGTATGGCGGCGGGATGATCGACGACCGCGATGTCAAGCTCGTGGTGCCGGGCGGGGCGTCTGCGCCGTGGATGACCGCCGACCAGCTTGATACCCCGCTTGACTACGAGTCGCTCACGGCGGCGGGGACGATGCTTGGCTCTGGCGGCGTGATGGTGCTCAACGACACTGTCTCTGCGCCGCACGCCGCCTACAAAATGGATGAGTTCTTCAAGCACGAGAGCTGTGGCAAATGTACGCCGTGCCGCGAAGGCAACCATTGGCTTGTCCACGTCCTGCACCGACTGGCCGAGGAAGGCCACGGCAAACCCGGCGACATCGAGCGGCTGCATGCGATCTATAACCAGATGGCTGGAAACTGCTTCTGCCTGCTTGGCGAGAGTGCCGTCATGCCCATCAAGAGCGCATTGGCCCTCTTCCCTGAGGAATTTGAAGCATTGACTCACCAGCCAGAGATGGCTGCTGTCGGGTCGTGATCGCCATTGGGATGTACCTCACGATATATCGATTACTTGGGTTAAAGAGAGATCTATGTCTGACGTTACTCTGACGATAGATGGGGTGGAAGTAACGGTTCCCAAAGGAACCAACGTTGTTGAAGCGGCCCGTCGCGTTGGGATTCAGATCCCCGTCTTTTGTTATCACCCCCGCATTCGGTCGGTCGGGATGTGCCGGATGTGTCTGGTGGCCGTCGGGATGCCGCAAATCGACCGCGCCACCGGCGAACGGGTGCTTGGGGAAGATGGTACCCCGCAAGTCACCATGCTCCCCAAACTCCAGACGGCCTGCACCACTGCTGCCAGCGATGGGATGCTCATCAAGACCGACACCAACGAAGTAAAATATGCCCAGCGGGGGATTGTCGAATTTCTGCTTACTTCCCACCCATTGGACTGCCCGGTTTGTGATAAGGGCGGTGAATGTCCCCTCCAAAACTTGACGATGGAATGGGGGCCAGGCGAGAGCCGGTTCGACTACGCCGACAAGGCCCACTTTGACAAGCCCGTCCCGCTTGGAGACCTCATCTACCTCGACCGCGAGCGGTGTATCTTGTGCGGGCGGTGCGTGCGCTTCCAAGATGATATTGCTGGCGACCATGTTCTTGGGTTCTTCAATCGTGGTCGGAAATGGCACATCATCAGCAAGAGCGAACCGCCATTTGACAGCAAATTTAGCGGTAATACGACGGATATCTGTCCAGTTGGTGCGCTCACCACGGCTGATTTTCGGTTCAAGGCGCGGGTGTGGGAAGTCAAACCCGTCCCCTCGCTCTGCAACCTCTGTTCGGTAGGCTGCAACACTATGCTTGATATGCGCCATAATGAGATCAAGCGGGTGATGCCACGTGAAAACTCTGCCGTCAACGACCTTTGGCTGTGCGACAAGGGGCGATTTGCACACCACTTTGTCCACAGCGACCGCCGCGTGACCCGCCCAATGGTGCGCCGCAACGGCTCATTGGTTGAGGTGACGTGGGAGGAAGCAATTGCGGCTGTCGCCGATAACCTCGCAGCCATCTACAAGAAGGACGGTGGCGAGGCGGTGATGGGGATTGCGGGTGAGCACCTCGCAAACGAAGATTTGTACCTCTTCCAACGGCTATTCCGCGATGTCTTGGGCAGCAACAACCTCGATCATCGCATCGGCACGCCCGGCGACCTCCACCACGACGAGGTTGGGGCAACGATGGGCGTTGGCAGCGGGACAAACTTAATGTCGTTGAGCAGTGAAACAGCTGTATTGGTGATTGGCGCTGACCCCGAAGAAGAAGCGCCCATCTACCGCCAACGGCTCCGCGGCATTGCGCAGCGCGGCGGCGAGGTGATGGTCATCAACACGCGCCCAACCCGACTTGACGAATCTGCCACCAAGGTGCTCCACGTCCGCCCGGGCAGCGAACATCATCTTGTCCGCGGCATTATGGCGGTGGCGCTGGAGGAGGTTGGCGTGAAGCATCTCCCCACCGGCACCAGCGGCGTTGAAGACCTGAAGGCGGCATTGAAGACCCCGCTCAGCCACGTCTCTAAGCAGACCGGCGTTGGCGAGGATGATATTCGGGACATCGCACAGCGCTTTGTCAAGGCAACCAACGGCATTATTATCTATGGTGCTGATGCGCTTGCACTTGGGCAGCCGTTCACCAAAGATCTTGGCAACCTCGCGATGCTGACCGGCAAAGTCGGCAAGCCGAACAATGGCCTGATTGCCCTCCTGCCGCGCGGCAACTCCCGTGGGGCACTTGATATGGGCGTCCGGCCCGACAAGGGTGCCGGATATGCGCCACTCACCTCCAACGTGGGCAAGAAAGTCGATACGCAACGCGGTCTCACGGCGCGTGAGGCGTGGGGCGCGGCGCGCGAAGGTCGTCTCAAGGCGCTCTACCTGATGGGCGTTGATCCGGTTGGGGTCTACTCAGCAACGAAAGAGGCAATTGAGAAGGCTTCTTTTGTGGTAGTGCAAGACCTCTTCCTGTCTGAGACGGCGCACCTTGCCGATGTGGTGCTCCCCGTGACCGCCTTCAGCGAGCGTGAAGGCACCTACACCAATGCAGAGCGGCGTGTGCAGCGGGCGCGGAAAGCGCAAGTCCCGCCAGAAGGCTGTCGCCCCGATTGGGAGATTATCCGCGATGTGGCGATGGCACTCACAGACCGCATTGAGGCCAGCAAAGCACTCGACAAGGAAGACCAGACCGCCGATTGGGAGTACTACGCTCCGGCGGATGTGGCGCTTGACATCGCTGAGCGGGTCACTGGCTACCGTGGTATCACCTACAGCGCGCTCGCCAAGACCGGTCAGCCGGGTAAGTGGGGGCGGCAAGTTAATGAGCCGATGTTCTACGAAGGCACCAGTTATCGCAATACCGAAGGCGTTGGTATGCAATGGCCGTCCTTCGCAGAGCAGCCAAAGACGATCTTCTCCGTCAAGCCGCGCGATATCGCCAAGGAGCAGGAGGCGGATGATCGCTACCCCTTCGTGATGCTGGTGCAGCGGGTGCTCTACGACAACGACACCTTCTTGCAAGGGTCATTGCTGGAGAACCACGTCCCAGAGCCGACGGCCACGCTCAACCCCACCGACGCCAAGCGGCTTGCCGTTGAGGCGGGCGATAGCGTGACTCTGTCATCGAAGGCCGGAACAATGACCATTGCGGTACGTGTGGAAGACGGGTTGCCAGAGGGAAGCGTTCTTGTGCCGACGCACCTTGCCGACGCGCCGCTGTCGCAGATACAGACCGGCCCGCGCACGCAGGTTGCGGTGCAGAAGGCGGAGTAGTGGGGGGACTATGAGTTTTCTGGATATTGGTATCTCTGTTGTCCAAATCTTTGTCATCATCTTGGGGGTATCGGGCGCATTTGCCTATCTGACGCTGTTTGAGCGGCGGCTCTTGGCACGGCTGCAAAACCGTGTCGGCCCCAACCGCGCCGGGCCGTGGGGCGTCTTGCAGCCAATTGCCGACGCCGTCAAGCTCTTCTTCAAGGAGGAGGTCATCCCGTCGCAGGTGGATAAAGTCGTCTACTTGTTGGCCCCCATGCTGGCCGTGATCCCCGCGCTCATCATTTGGGCGGTGATCCCCCTTGGCTGCTGGAACATCTTTGGCGGGCCAGAGGCGTGTTTCGTCACCGATGGCGAATATCCCGGCTATTTCCGCAACCTCCTGCAAATCGCTGATGTGAATATCGGGGTGCTCTACCTCTTGGCAGTGACCTCTATCGGCGTGTATGGCATTACGCTCGCCGGATGGGGCAGCAATAGCAAGTACTCGATGCTTGCGGGATTGCGCTCTTCTGCGCAGCTGGTCTCCTACGAGCTGTCATTGAGCACGGCGGTGCTTGGCGCGGTGATGATGTCTGGCTCCTTCGTGACCAGTGAGATCGTGGGGAGCCAAGCGGGGATGTGGGCCGTTGTGCCGCAATTCCTTGGCTTTGTCATCTTCCTGATGAGCGCCACGGCAGAGCTTGTGCGGTCGCCCTTCGATATGGTCGAGGCCGAACAAGAGCTGACCTGCGGTTACAACACCGAATATAGCTCAATGAAGTTTGCGCTCTTCTTCATGTCTGAGTATGTGAAGATGATTGCACTGAGCGCCATCGGTGTGATGCTCTACCTTGGTGGATGGCGGTTCCCCGGCCTGGAGACGCTCGGCACGATGGTGACGGCATCGGCGGGGCCGGTGGCAGGTTCGGCGGTGGTGGGCATCGTCTCACTGTTGGCCTTCCTGCTGAAAGTAGCCTTTTTCCTCTTCCTGCTGGTGTGGGTGCGGGCATCGTGGCCGCGGGTGCGCTACGATATGCTGATGAACATCGGGTGGAAGTGGATGCTGCCCTTGGCATTGCTCAACGTGGTGATGACTGCCGTGGTGACGGTCTTGGTGCCGGGCCAAATCACACAAGCGATTGTGCTGTTTGTGGCGGGGGTTGTCGTGTTGGCGGTGGCGGCCAAGCGGAGCGATACGACGCGCGTGCAGAAGCATCAAGCGCTCATCAAGTCGCGCTTGCGGGCCTCGTAATGATGCTGAACAAAACGCGAGAAACGCGAAGCAAGCTAGAAAGTAGTAGGGATACGAGAGTATGGTTGGTGAACTGCTGAAGGGCCTCAAAACAACGCTGCGCTACCTGTTCCGCCAACCTGTGACCGCGCAATATCCAGAGGTCAAGCGTCCCGTTCGTGAGCGGTTTCGTGGGCGACACGAGCTGAAGCGGTTTGAGAACGGGATGGAGCGGTGTATTGGGTGTTCATTGTGTGCGGCTGCCTGCCCCGCCGACGCCATTTTGGTGGTGCCGGGCCAGAATGACCCCAACAACCCCAATTCACCCGGCGAACGCTATGCAGCGACCTATGAGATCAACATGTTGCGGTGCATCTTCTGCGGCTTTTGCGAAGATGCCTGCCCAACCAACGCCATCGTCCTTGAGCATCAATATGAGCTGTCTTTCTACGACCGACAAAGCTCTATCTTCACCAAAGAGATGCTGATTGTGCCCAAGGACAAGGGCTATGGGAAGATGCCGCCGGTGTTGGAGCAGCTCGGCAAACAGCCAAGCCCGCCCGCGCAGATTGATCTCTAATTGATCTCTAATTGACCTCTCTTTGGATATGCGTATCGGTTCTCAGGTGGTTCGCGTAAGCGATTGATTGAGATAAGGGGAAGTCGTGGAATTTTTACTCTTTATGGTAACAGGCGCGATTGCGCTGGTGGGCGCTATCGGAATGCTCATCAGCCGCAATGCGGTACATAGCGCGCTTTTCTTGCTGCTCAACTTTGGGGCGGTGGGGGTGCTCTATCTGCTCTTGCATGCGCCATTTCTCTTTGCGATACAGCTCTCGATCTATGCGGGGGCGATTATGGTGCTCTTCCTCTTTGTCGTGATGCTCCTTGGGGCAGAGAAAGGCGAAGAAGAACCCGACACCATCGCGTGGCAACGTCCGGTTGCGATTGTCCTTGGGCTGATCTTGCTGGCCGAGGCGATTATCGTGGGCGTGCGGCGTGCATCGGGCGAGCTTGGAGACCAAGCGGCACAAGCTGCTACCACCGCGGCCAATGGCTTTGGCGCGCCGGGCGAGCTTGGGAAGGAATTGTTTACGACCTATCTCCTGCCCTTTGAAATCACCGGCGTCTTGCTGTTGGTGGCGATTGTCGGCGTGGTGGTGCTGAGCCGCGGTCAGCGAGAAACGCAGCAGGCAGAAGAGACAGTTGGATAGGAGTGGTTTTCTCTTATGGTACCCACCATTTTGTATATCGTGCTGAGCGCAACTCTCTTTACGATTGGTGCATTGGGTGTTTTACTGCGTCGAAACGCCATTGTGCTGTTTATGTCGGTCGAGTTGATGCTCAACGCCGCCAACCTCGCCCTGGTCACGTTTGCCCGCGAACAGGCAAGCGTCAACGGGCAAGTGTTGGTCTTTTTTGTGATTGCGGTGGCCGCCGCAGAGGTGGCCGTTGGGTTGGCGTTGTTGGTGGCGATTTTCCGCTCCAAGCGTACCACCGATGTCGATGAAGTACGGACATTGAAGGGGTGACCGCTCGATTATCATTGTTGTCCATTCATTGTCCATTACGGCTCGGATCGAGCCGTCAGGACAGA
>CAZGLO010000073.1:0-16956 GCA_964526735.1 uncultured Chloroflexaceae bacterium
GACGGGTGGAGGAGCGAGCACAAGCCCAGGTGCTTTAGCTCTGGGTAGCTGACAGGTATTTGGTGGTATTTTGGCTGCTTCGCGACTACGTGACTGTGTACCTTGTGTGACACTACTTTGACTGCTTTTTGACCGCTTTTTGACCGCTTTTTGACTACTTTGACTGATCATCTTGATGCCCCAACCATGCCATAAACCGCTCCATGGTGCGGGTGCGCGGCGAGGGCGCGGCCTGTGTCCGCACCAAGCCGTCTGGCAGGTGAGACGGCAGCAGTGCTTGTAAGGCTCCTGGCAAGACTTGAAAGGTGATCGGCGTCCTGGCAATAGTATCACCATCCACCTGAACGGGCAAGGAAGGGCGAGAGGTCATTGTCACGGTGCGGGCACGGTAGTACTCAATCTCGGGGTCAATGCTGTAGCGGCCCTGCAGGATGGTGAAGGTGTGGTAGATGGCACTCCACACGCTATCGCCCTTTATCACGCAGATATCAAGCAGCCCATCGTCGATAGTCGCGCGGTTGGTGATGCGCACCAGCCCGCCATACAGCTGACTATTGCCAATCACCACCAATATCACTCTCCCTTTGACCTGCCTGCCATCAATCACCAGCCGTGAGCGCGTGCCGCGGATGCGCAGTAGCCGCTCAACCCCGCGGAAGACATAGGCGAGCGCCCCAAAACGACGTTTGTCCTCTGGCCGCACATCTGCCGTGATAGCCGCATCAAAGCCCACACCGGCCATCAGCAGAAAGTGGTGTTCGCCCGCCTTGCCCACGTCAATGGGGCGCGGCTTCCAGGAGAGGAGCGCTTCGGCGGCGGCTTTGGTCTGGAAAGGGAGGCCTAACTCCCGCGCCCAGACGTTCACCGTGCCCATGGGGAGCGTGGCGAGGGCCGTGTCACTCCCCACAATGCCGTTGACCACCTCATTGATGGTTCCATCCCCCCCCGCCGCGACGACAATATCATACCGCCGCTCCACCGCAGAGCGCGCCAAATGAGTGCCGTCGCCGGAGTGGGCAGTGGGGGCAAGGTCGACATACCAGTTGTGGGCACGCCAAATCTCTGCGGCAGTCGTAATCTCTTGTTCAATCGTATGGCCGCCCGATTGTCCAGCCGTGGGGTTGAAGATAATCATCACTCGCAGCGATTGGGTGACGGGCTGTTCTACGGGCTGTCCCACCGGCTCCACGTGCTTATTCATCGACTGACTCATCGTCGTCTTCCTCTAGCATCTGTTCTGTTGCGACTGGTAGGGTAAAGAAGAAGGTACTGCCTTCTCCCAATGTGCTTTCGACCCAAATACTGCCACCATGCAATTCTACCAGGGAACGCGTAATACTCAAGCCAAGCCCCGTCCCCCCGATTTGGCGGGTACTGGTATTATCCACCCGAAAAAACCGCTCCCAAATCAGGTCGAGGTCTTCGGACGCAATGCCTATCCCATAATCGCGCACACTGAACACCATCCACGATCCCGGTAGGTGGTCGGGCGGAAGTCGGGTGCCTCCCGCTTCTCCCGCCGAATCGCCTGACTGCGGGAGGTCGACAGTCACCTCTATTTCGCCGCCCTGCGGACTATATTTGATAGCGTTTGTCACCAGGTTAATCAGCACTTGCTTGACCTTGTCGCGGTCGATATAGAGCGGTGGTAGATCCTCTTCGACATGCAGCAGGAGCCGGTGGCGTTCTAGGTTGCCGATTTGGGTCGTCAGGCTGTTGATGACCTGCTTGACCGGCACAATCCACTGATTTAGCGTAATTTTCCCCGACTCCAGCCGCGAGGCACTCAAGAGATCTTCAACGAGACCTGAGAGCCGTTCTGCCTGATCGTGCACGGTTTGGATAAACTGCTGTTGCTCTTGGGGCGGGAACTCGCGTACCAGCAAGAGTTCGGTATAGCCCAGAATGGAGGTGAGCGGGCTGCGGAGTTCGTGAGAAACCACCGAGATAAATTCGCTCTTCATACGGTCGATTTCGCGTTCGCGGGTGATGTCATTCACCACCCAGAGCCGCCCATTGATCTCCCCTTGGCCATCGCGGGTGGGGATGGAGAGGATTTGGAGGTCTTGCACCGGCTCAATCAGCCGCACGCTGATCACCTGCACTTCTGTGGGGGTTTCCTGCATACTACTGCACGCCTGCACAAACCGCATCGGCTCTTGGAACCGCGTAATCAACGAATCGACCAAGTCAATCGGCACATGAAAGAGGCCATTGGCGGCATTGGTCTTGGTGCGCGGCAGACCCCACGTATGTTTCCACGCGGGGTTGGCCCGCAACACCCGGCCATTCAAATCAAGCAGGGCAAGGCCAGTCGGCATATTCGTGAAGACTTGGCTGAGGTGTGTTTTGAGTTCAAGCGTCTCTTGGTAGGCGAGGGCACGATTGAATGCGGCGGCGACATTTGCACAGAGGTGGTTCGTATCGTGCAATTCCTGCTCGCCAAAGGCGGTTGAGCGCGGGCTACCCAACACCAACACCCCCAGCGTCTTCCCGCGGAACTCTATCGGTACCGCAAGCTCCGCCGTGATATTGGCCGTGATTGGGTAGCGTTCTTGGGCGTGTGAGACATCGCGCACCAACAACGAACGTCCTTCGCGGGCGGCTTTGCCTGCCAGCCCCGTCTCCCAACTCCACCGTTCTTGCGTTCTCGATCTGGCTAAGCCATAGTGCGTTGGCGGGGAGAAGTCGTAGCCTTGCGCCGTCTGGAGCACTAATTCGCCCCGCTCGTGATCAACCAAGCACACCGCCCCCACTTCGGCCTGAGTCTGTTCGCGTGCCCGCCGTAGGAATTGGGCGAGGAGACGGGAGAGAGAGAGGAGATCCTCAAAGAAATCGGGTATGTTAGCAAGCCCATTGCCGCCTTCTTGTGCTTGTTTGGCTTCCTGCCCCGCCAACTCCCCTGCCGACCCAACATCGGTGTGAAGAGCGGCGGCAAGTTGGGGCAGCAATGCGGTGATAACGTGGCGGAAGGAGGGGGAAAATGCGTCAAGGTGGTCGGCGCGAAGCTCTAAAATACCCCACAGGTGGTTATTCCATACGATAGGCGCGCCAAGATAGGCCGTGTGGGTTGTTTGTTGCGCTTCATTAGCATCATCAGCATTATGCTCATTATGCTCACCTGGCGAATCGGTCACCATTTTTCCCGCAATGGCAACACGGCGGGTGCGGCGGTTGTTCCACGGCGGCGCGTCGGGATCAGATGCCACATAGTGATAGGTCGTATGATTCGTATGATTGGCCTCAGTGCGCTCCCACCATGTCAGCCGTGCATCGTGGAAGGAGAATGTGCCGTGGAGGAGGTCGAAGAGGGCATACACCCGTTCCCGCACCTCTCGCCCCCCGTCGTGGAGGACAGCAGTAGCACGAGCAAGCAGCGACAGCAGGTCGTGGGATGGGGATATAGGTGACATAGCAGGCATGCTAGATGACCAAATCAAGGGCACACAAGGGCACATGAGATAGGTATTGAGCCAAGAGCACGATACTGCGTGTATGGTGCTTTTGCACATAGTACCATGGCTTCTAGAACCATGCTGCCTGCTACTTTCTCCCTCACCACCCGATGAGGCGGGCAAGGAGCGGGACAAGGAGAGCCGTGATTGCGCCATTCAACCCCATTGCGAGGCCGGAAAAGGCTCCTGGCTCTTCGCCCATCTGAAATGCCCGCGCCGTGCCAAGGCCGTGCGAAGAGAGGCCCATCGCAAACCCACGCGCACTCTCATCGCGGATACGGAGGAGATCGAGCACTTCCTTGCCAAGCATCGCGCCGATAATGCCCGTCACAATCACTATCACCGCCGTCAGCGAAGGGATACCACCTATCTGCTCAGTCACGCCCATCGCAATCGGCGTGGTGACCGACTTGGGAGCCAGCGAGCGCAGGGTTACATCCGAGGCCCCCAACGCCCATCCTATCCCCACGGCAGAGAGAATACCCGTCAAGGAGCCAATCAGCAGTGCGCCGCCGAGTGGCAGCAACATTTGCTTCACCTTCTCGACGTGGATGTAGAGCGGTACCGCCAATGCGACCGTCGCCGGGCCAAGCAGGAAATGAATGAACTGTGCCCCGTCAAAGTAGATGTCGTAGGAGGTGTTGGTGAAGACCAGCAAAGGCACAAGCACGCCCATCGCAATCACCAGCGGGTGCAAGAGCGGAAAACCATTCACACGGCGGTAGATACCATCCGCGACGTGGTAGACTCCAATCGTGACCGTCAGCCAGAGCAGCGGGGTGTGCGAAAGGTCGTGCCAGAGGCTCAAGAGCGGGTCGGGTATGGGGAGCATGCGATTCTCCTGTCAGGGGTGTTGGTAATGATAGGGATAGCTTTCAAAACAGCGACGACATTTCAGCGTGTCTAGGGAGAGCGTCTAGGGAGAATGCCCAGAACGTCTCAGGAAAAAGCATAGACTCGCCGCCGTGACGCCAGTCGTGACCAGCGTGCTGACCACAAGCGTGATGACGAGAATGAGCCACTCCTCGCGCAGCAACGCCGTATGTGCCATAATCCCCACCCCCGCCGGTACAAATAGCAGAGAGAGATGCCGCAGTAAGCCCTGCGATGTGGTTTGGAGGGTTGTTGGCAGTGAGCCGCGTAGCATCAGCATCACAAAGAGGAATATCATACCGGCAACCGGCCCCGGCAATGGCAGATTTAATAGGTGGACAGTGATTTCTCCAAGCAGTTGGAAGAGTAAAAGCATCGCAAATGCGGTTATCATATATTCTCCTTTCGTTCTCCTTCACCGACTCTTACCGAATAATCGTCACTGGTCAAGTGCGCCGAAGTCAAGCGGGTTAACATTCACCCACGCCCCGCCCTCTTTCTTCCACACTTGGTAGTCGAGGTGCGGGCCTGATGATTGCCCCGTCGAGCCGACCGACCCAATCACATCGCCCTGCCGCACGACCTGCCCACTCACCACGGCAAAATCGGCAAGGTGCGCATAGCTTGTCTTATACGATTGGTTCATCACCCATATGTGGTTGCCTGCGGGCCAACTGCTGGGCGTCACCTTCACGATGCCGCTATGTGTTGCGCGGATGGGGTGGCCTTGCGTGCTGGAGGGGTCGGCCTCGCCATCGCCGTCCATATCAATCGCAAGGTCTATCGCGCCCCACGTCTCACTGGGGGCGTGGGTGCCGATGCCGTAGCCTTGGGTCATGACCGTGTTGCGGGCGCGGAGGGGGTTGCCTTTGGGGGTGAGCGTGTCGCCAAAGATTGACCAATGCTGCTGTTCGCTAAATTTCCACGAATCGACCATCTGTTTGACCGCGTTGGCATATCCTTCGACATCATTCTCAAACGCAGGTGCATAGATAGGCAAAATCTCATCGACGGTTTCGGTGCCGCGCCCCCTGATATACTCCACGTCAATCAGGCGGAACCAATCGGCAATGCCCTCTTCCCACGATTGGTAGTCGCGGAACCGCCCGTGGCAGCGCGGATAGCCTGCGCAGATAATATTGCCGACATTGTGCGTGGTAGAGCCATCCTCTTTCAGCCCTGCCCAGTTGGGATGCGTACCGGCGGTGCTTTCGTGGATAAAGAATGCGAGCGCATACGCGGGGTCGATGTTGTACCGTTTGCCCTGCTCCACCCACGCCTCCCCCGTTCCCGTGGCGGGAGAGCCGTAGCTTGCCAAGATATCGTCAATGCGCTCGGCAGAAAGGCTTGGAGCACCACGCAGATGGTAGTCTCCAATGGGGCGGGCGGGCGGCGGCAGGAAGGGGAGCACCTCGCTCAACGGCGCATACCACGGCCCAAGCAGCGTTGGGAGGTTGCGTATGCTGCTGAAGGAGAGGATACCCACCGTAAAGATAACTGCCACCACAAACCACCATCGTCGGAATAGCCCTTTTTTGCGCCGCCGCGGGTGGTAGGAAGAGAATAAGAGCCAAAACTCCTCCATCATTGATTGCATAGCGATATCAGGCGGCGGGGGACGGTAATATTCTTGACGTGTGTAGTGGGGGCGGTCGGCAGGGGAACCTTGCCGACCGCCCCCGCCCCCATGCCCAAACTCATCCGGGTGGTCGTAGGGACGCGGGTAGCGGCCTGTTGGGCGTAAACGCGGCTGTTCATCAAGCTCAAGGTCGTCATCAAGGTCGGGCAAGCTCTCACTGAGCGGCACGCCCTCATCCTGATACACATGATGACCTGTTTTCTGCCCTTTCCCCGCGTCGGCCTCTGTATCTTCCTCCTCCTCATCTGGCTTGCGCTTGTCATCCTCCGGCATAGGGAAAAGCTGTTTCTTGCGCGGCGGCTCATAGCGCTTGGTGCGCGGCGTATCATCCTCCGGCATAGGGAAAAGCTGCTTTTTGCGCGGCGGCTCATATGGCTTTGCCCGCGGCGTATCATCCTCCGGTACAGCAAAGAGCGGCTTCTTGCGAGGAGCAGAGCCTCCCGTTGAGGGAGAGCGGGAGGGGCGTGGCGTGTTCTGGCTGTCTTCTTGCATAGGTGATGGGAATGCGGTGCCCGTAAAGAACGATGGCACCATTGGGTTTTTGAGAAGTCGTATCGTACCCAAGTATAGCACAAATTTGGCTGCTGCTGCGGAATAGACAAAATAGACAGCCGTGTAGCCGTGTGATACAATCGCTTCGCACAAAAGCAGTATTCGGGAGCCTCCCGAAGTCGTGATGTTGCAAGCGTCGCAACACGCTACCCCTGAATGTGCGAAGGAGTTTGAAGGTGCGTATCGAAAGTAATCTTGGGATGGAATTGGTACGGGCAACGGAGGCAGCAGCCTTGCGGAGTGCCCGGTGGATGGGCCGGGGAGACAAGAATGGCTGCGACCGCGCCGCCGTTGAAGCCATGCGGATGTCATTGCAGAGCGTCCCTATGAACGGCGTCGTCGTGATTGGCGAGGGCGAAAAGGACGAAGCACCCATGCTCTACACCGGTGAGCAGGTGGGGACGGGCGAAGGCCCAGAGATCGACATTGCCGTCGATCCGGTTGAGGGCACAACGTTGCTCGCCGAGGGTATGCCGGGAGCCATTTCGGTGGTGGCAGCAGCCGAACGCGGGTCGCTCTACAGTTGGGAAGGCCTCGCCTATATGGATAAGCTGGTCGTGGGCGAAGGCGCACGCGGCGCGATTGATATCGAAGCGCCGGTTGCGGTCAATATTCGGAGTGTCGCGCGGTCACTTGGCAAGGAAATCAGCGACGTGACGGTCGTCATCCTCGACCGCCCGCGCCACAAAGAAGTCATCCGGCAAATCCGTGCCACGGGGGCGCGCATCAAGCTTATCCCCCACGGTGACGTTTCTGCTGGCGTGATGACAGCAATTGACCCCCCTCCCGCCGACATCTTGATGGGGATTGGCGGGGCACCCGAAGCTGTCATTACCGCGTGCGCAATCAAGTGCATTGGCGGGGAGATTCAGTGTAAGGTATGGCCGCGCAACGATGAAGAGCGCGCGCTCATCCAAGAGAAGGGCATTGATGGAGACCGAATCTACGGCACCAACGACCTTGTCCGCAGCGACGAGGTCTTTTTTGCCGCGACGGGTATCACCCCCGGCGAGTTCCTTGAGGGCGTGGAGTTTTTCCGTGGCGGCGCGCATAGCCATAGCGTCGTGATGCGGGCGGCATCGGGCACGGCCCGCTACATCACCGCCAAACACCGCTGGAATAAGCTTATGCGTATCTCTGATCTCCCCTACGACAAGGGGCCAAACCCGATGCCCCAGCTCTAAATCTCCCCTTATGAATTTCCTGACCACATATTACCGTTCTTCTCGCCGCGATCCCCCATTGATCGCATCCTCAAAGGCTACCGCTGCCCTGACTGCCCTCCTGGTTGGAGGCGTGATCGGGGGAGCGGCGGCCTTTGGCCCTCTCTACGCGGTGGTTGGGTTGGCGGCGGTGGCGCTTGGCTATGCCATCCTCACCAGCACCACAATGGGGATTATCACGGTTTTCGGTATTGCGACGTTGTTGCCCTTCGGCACGCTGCCCTTCAAGGCGGTGATCACGCCAACACTCCTATTCCTGGCATTGGCGGCGCTCTTTGGCGTGTGGATACTCCGCCACCTCGCCCACAGCGAAACCTACGACTTGCGGCTCACACCGTTGGGTATTCCTATCCTTGGTTTTTTGGGCTTCACGCTCTTTTCGCTGGTATTGGGGGCACATGGGCTACCAAACACGGGGACGCTCCACAACTACCTCAAATTTGTGCTTGGGGTGCTCTTTTTCTTCTCGCTCGCCAACTGCATCCGCACTGATGAGCAAGCTCGTTTCGCTATCCGCGGGCTTATCTTTGCCGGTGGCGTGAGCGCATTGATTGGGTTATTCCTCTACGCCCTCAACGATGAGACTGCCTTGCGGCTGCTGATTATCCTTGGTCGGGTTGGCTACCCGACGAGTGGGCGGGTATTGCGGTATGTGGAGGACGACCCCGATGGGCTAGAACGCGCAATTGGCACGTCAGTTGACCCAAATAGCTACGGCGGAATGCTTGCACTCATCATTGGCATAGCCGCCACACAACTCTTCACCTCGCGGCCAGTGATACGCAAAGACCTCTTGACTGCCATCGTCTGCGTGATGATGGTCGCCCTGTTGCTGACTTTCTCCCGCGCAGCGCTGATTGGCGTGGTGGCGGGGGCGATGTACCTTGCCACTGTCCGCTACCGACGGCTGTGGTTGGCGATGATCGGGGCGGGGGGTATTCTGGTTGGCGTGCTGATAAGCTTGGGGATTACCGAAGAGGTCGTACAGCGCTTCCGTGAGGGTATCCAGTTTCAAGACCAAGCACAGCAAATGCGCCTTGCGGAGTATCAAAATGCACTTGCCATCATCAAGCGATACCCCATATTTGGCATAGGCTTCGGCCAAGCACCAGAGATAGACCTCGTTGCCGGAGTCAGCAGTATTTATCTAACGATTGCAGAACGGATGGGGTTGGTTGGGCTGGCGGCGTTTTTGGCAATTGTGGGGGCGTGGTTTCTTCATTCGTTCCAGGCGCTCTCAACACTCACGGAAGAGCGTTCGGCGTGGCTTTTGGGCACACAAGCAGGCCTTGTCGCAGCGTTGGCCATTGGCTTGGTCGACCACTACTTCTTCAATATCGAGTTTAGCCATATGGTCGTCCTCTTTTGGGGGGCAATGGGGATTGGCTCTGCGACGCAACTTCTTCCGCCCTCTCCTCATACGACAGAAGCTCATACCGTTGGTGCGAACACGTGATTTCAGAACGTGCATCTTTTGCCCGCCTGCGCAACGTTGCAACGTCAAGATAGACAAAGTCGAAAGATACGCAGTTGAGACAGATCTAAGCCATCTAAGCCATCTAAGAGGAAAACGACGTGACTTTGCGACGCCCATCAACAATATCGCGTTTCTTTTGGTAGTGCTTGCACCGCCGAAATGCATTGCGCACTTCAGAAAATTCGCTTTCTGACACGACAAAGCTCTGCAGCCCGCGCCGAAGGATAACGCTATCGGCGCTGTGGGCGGTCAAGATTTTGTCGGGGACGCGGGGAAGGTCATCTGCGTAGACGTGTAGCATATCTATCATCCCCCGCAACCAATGGGCAGAGGTCGTGTCTCCAAGAGCAGCATTCAAACGTTCAAGGTCGTCAATGGCACGGCGTGCTAATGACACCGGGTCTGACGTAGAGTCTGACGTGAGATCTGACGTGAGATCTGACGTAAGATCTGACATAGGGTCATTCTGAGGAGTCATTGATTTGTCCTCACACGCCTGAAGATGTCTGTGTTCGTCTTTGAAAGGTTTCTGCATACTCTGCCTCGCTTTTGCTTATTCTCATCGCCCATTTTGTTGGGAGAGAGCGTTCCCCCCGTCTCGTGGTTAAGGGAGAGACGGGAGCCATTTGCCTTCGGGTATCCTATTGCGTTTGGGGCAATGTTCGGGCCGCAGGGCCATCGCGGTTGAGGGTGACCAGAGGCCGTACGGCGTCCATCCTTTGCCATAGCTAACGAGAAGATGACAAAAATGTTACAGGATTATGAGGAATTTGGGGAGAAAAAGAAAGATTGAGGAGAAAAAAAGAAAGAAGGAAGTAACTTCCCTCTTTCCGAAGGGGGGAGCCACCCCCCGTCTATTTGTGCGCTCGTATGCTACATGTCTCTGAACGGACAAATCACCCCGTCACACCGGGTTCTTAGGCGCGGCGGGTTCCTGAAATAAAGAGGCAATGGGGAATATCAAGGTAGCGCTGCCAGAACTCTGCGCCATAGGCTTCGATCCCTTCGGATGAAACCTCTGGTTTTTGCCATTGGATGTTCTCAAACCCTGCCTGCTCAAACGCCTGCTCCAAGAACGACTCGCTCCAATAGTAGACATCCAAGGGGGGAGACCACTTGTCGCCCATATTGAGCAAAAAGCCGTAGTGAGTACCGTCGGTCAGCGTCTTGGGAAGCTCAAAATCGAGCTTGTAAGAGAGGTAGTAGCCCGGCGTCATAGAGAGGGCAGGGCTTAAGACATAAGTAAAGAATCGACCTCCTGGCTTCAGGTTGTGAGCCACGCTCTGGCAAATATTGTGGATATGCTCTTTGGAGGAGGCGTAGTGCAAGAGGTAAATGCCGATGGCAAGGTCAAACGTGCCTAGATCTCCCATCTCCCCCGCATCGCGCACCACATAGTCGATATTGCCGAGTGGATTAGCTTCTTCTGTCCGCTGGGCGACATCGATCATGCCGGGTGAGATATCCACTCCCATCGCATATGCGGCTCCCTTCTCTCGCATCATACGGGTGTAATACCCCGTCCCGCACGCCACGTCTAGCACACGCAGGTCGTGGACATTGCCAATTCCCTTGAGCACGGAATATTCTTCGACATACTTCCGGTAGGGCATCTCTTTGAATGAGATATCGTAGTCGTCCGCGATCTCGGTGTAGGCTTTTTCACTCATAACGACCAAAAACTCCTTCTAATGCAGAATACACATGCAGGGCAGCCGAGTGCTCTCTAGGCGCGGCGGGTTCCTGAAATAAAGAGGCAATGGGGGATATCAACATAGCGCTGCCAGAACTCCGCGCCATGCTCCTCCATACCTTCCGGTGAGATCTCTGGATCTTGCCACTGGATGTTTTCAAACCCTGCCTGCTCAAACGCCTGCTCTATGAACGACTTACTCCAATAATAGACATCAAACTGGGGAGACCACTTGTTATCCCCCATATTAAAAGCAAAGGTGTAGTGGGCACCGTCGATCAGTGTTTCGGGCAGATTGAGCTTGAGTTTGTAGGGGAGATAGTAGTCTGGGGTTGTGCACATAGTGGGGCCCATTACATAGGTAAAGAATCGCCCTCCAGGCTTCAAATTGCGGGCTACCCCCTTGCAAATATTGTGCAGGTGCTCCTCGGAGGTTGCATAGTGCAAGAGGTAGACGCCGATGGCAAGGTCAAACGTCCCCAGTTCGCCCAGATTTCCTGCATCACGCACCACATACTCGATGTTGCCGAGGGGGGTGGTTTCTTCCGCCCGTCTGGCAACCTCAACCATGCCGGGCGAAACATCCACGCCCATTACGTATGCGGCTCCTTTTTCTCTCATCCTGCGAGTGTAATGCCCCGTCCCGCACGCCATATCTAGCACGCGCAAGCCCTGAATGTCACCAACTCCTTTGAGTGTGGAATACTCTTCGACATGCCGCCGGTATGGCATCTCTTGCAGTGAGAGGTCATAGTCATTCGCAATATCAGTATAGGTTTTCTCACTCATAACGACCGAAGGTTCCTTCCAGTGATAGCTAAATAATCTTAGACACATGATACCTTCCCACCTACTACCTATTATAGTAGATTATGCACAGAAAGGAAAATCGACATTTTATCCCTTTGCAATGAGGGGTCGTACCTAGCTCCTGCTGGGCACGAGCGCGGGAAGAAGGTAGTGTCGTGCCCCCGTGCTATAATCATGATTACTTCAAATCTGAAGGTAGTTGCGGCGTTGAGAAACGTTGCCCTCAGGATGAAGGGTTCTCCCCACATGCATTGTCGCCACAAAGAAGGCCACAGAACAGGACACATAAGCCAATGGATGTCTTGCGGGAGAGGTATAGAGATTAGGGGACAAGTGGGTTTGGTGTAACATCAGAGTGGTTTCATCGTTTGCCATGGTACAACAGGGAATCTGGGGAGCGACACGCCTATCGATGCTGCAAAGGGGTAGCTGATGTTCTGGCCATTCAAGTCGCGCAAGCATGCCGAGCCAGACAACGAGACATCTCCAGAGCATCTTGAAGACTCCGCATTGATCGAGCGTTCTCGCAAACGAGATGCCGTTGCATTTGGAGTGTTGTATGAGCGGTATCTCGACAAAGTCTATCGATACATCGCCTACCGAACGTCAAATGCAACGATTGCCGAAGATTTGACGTCGGAGGTGTTTTTGAATGCATGGAAGGCGATTGAGCGCTACGAAGATCGCGGCTATGCATTTAGTACCTGGCTGTTGCGGCTGGCCCACAACGAGGTGGCCGATCATTACCGCACGCAGCGTCGGAATACCCCACTCCCAGAGACAGACGTATTTGCGTCTGAGGAAGGCGATCCGAGTAGTTTTGCCGAGCTGCGGGTCGAGCAAGTTACCCTCTTGCATGCGGTGCGGCAGCTTCCCGATGAGTGGCAGCAGATTATCCTACTTCGGTTTGTCGAAGGGGTGTCGTTTGATGAGATTGCAATGATTGTTGGAAAGAGTAGTGGAGCGTGCCGTGTGACACAACATCGTGCATTGGCAAGGCTCCGGCAGATATTAACCGTAGAGGAGGGCTCCCATGGGCCATAATCCTTTCTCCCCACTTGACGATCCTGACCTGACGGCTGATGAGCGCGATCTTGCTCAACAGCTAGCAACGCTGCGGGCATTGACTCCCTCCTCTACCTACCGTCGGACTTCTCTCAACCGGCTGCAAATGAGAATTGCAGAGACTGAGGCTGTCAAAACACCGCCAGAGCAGCAACGTCAGCAGCAGGCGGTACGGACAGACAAACGACGGTTGGGCAAAGTGCAACAATGGTCACGCTTCTTTACTGCCGCGAGACCTACGAGATCCATCATGAGAGGAGCCGCCATGGCAATGCTGCTCCTGATGATGGTGGCTATGACCGTGGTTGGCACGAGCTATGCGGCTGCCCGCAGTTTGCCCGGAGAAAACCTTTATCCGGTCAAGCGCGGGATGGAGCGTATCCATCTCTCCCTGACGCCCCGCGACCAACGTTCGGCCTTGCAGCTTGACTTTAGCGAGCGCCGTCTTGGCGAGCTTGAGCAGTTGGTTGAGGAGGACGAGGTTGAGGAGGAGCGCGTTATCGTTGCTGCCGAAGAATACCGCCGCTCGGTTGAAGAGGCCGCGAGTACGATGGACGCGACAACAGCAACAGATGCTGCCGTGCGGCTGGAAGAGCACAATGCCAAGATTTCATCGCTAGAGAAGAAAGTCCCAACGACCGCAAAACCAGCGCTTGAGCAAGCCAAACAAACCAGCGAACAAGCGCGGTCAACAGCAGAAGAACAGCGAGTGGCGGCGTCTCCTACACCCACCGAGACGACTTTTCCAAGTATGACGCCCACCTCAACCAGGGTACCGCTCGCTTCCAATTGGTCGGCAAGCGCATCTGCGTCGGCGGGCAGAGCGGGGGGAGATGCGTCATTACGTGGGCCATCAACCCCCACGCCTACCGCCACCCCATCCTCAACGCCGGTGCAGGCGGTGCCCGACCACCAAGCGACGCCAACACTGGAACAGATACCGATGACGCCCAATCAGCCATCGCCCTCTGTCCTGCCGTCGCCGGTGGTGAGTGCAACACCACCCACCGATCTACAACAGGAAGGCAATGCACAACTACAAACCACCACGACGCCCACGGTAAAGCCAACCGGCGGGGTGCTGTTGCCAGCCGTCATCGTGGGTACCAACCCTAAAACGACACCAACAACGGTGGCAAATGTGGCCGTGATAGCATCGCCAACGGTGACGCCATCCGCCACCGCAGAGCCAACCAGCACACCGACGGTGACCCCGACTATTGTGCCAACGTCCACACCGACGGCCACACCTGCCAGGACGCAGACACCAACGACACAGGTGAACACCATTCCAACGGCGCGTATCATCCCGACGACCACGCCGATCCCCTCTGCAACGACGGTTGTTCTCCCGACCGCGGAGGTGGTGTCAACACAAATAGCCATCCCGACGGCCACGGATGTCCCTCAACCGACATTCACGCCGACGCTCACGCCAACGCTCACGCCAACGCTTATGCCAACGCTTATGCCAACGCTCACGCCGACGGAGACGCCTCCCATAACGCCCACCCGGACACTCACCCCAACGGAGGTGATACCCACGGTGAGCACCACAGCAACTCCTGTTTTCACGGCAACGGTAGCGCCGACTCTCGTGCCGACCACCAATGTGACGCCTACATTGGCGGCCACGCCAACGCCGCACTCATCTGGCCAAGGAGTGACCACAAGCACGCCGGTGACGCCCACGCCCGATATCACCCCCACACCCAGCATCACCGTGACACTGGAAGTGGATAATACGCAGCCTCCTAGCCAGACGCACAGCATTGAGCGGGGGCATCGGCCAGAGCAGGAAGAGCCAGGGCAGGGCAAACAGCCAGAAGCGACTGCAGAGAGTGAAACGCCATCTGCAGAATCGGCCTCTGAGACGCCTGTACCATCGATCTTGGAGAGTGCGGGAGATGCAGAGGGTAGAGAGGCGATGGAAGGTGTGTCCGCTGAGGAGGATACAGGCGAAAAATAACAATTCCCAAAGCCGCACGAGCCTTGGGAAACGTCTTTTCCCTACATAGAGCAAGGAACCCGTCAGAACCACGTTGTGGGGAGGCGGGTTCTATTTATGTGCGACCTCTTCCCCTTCCTCAACCTCCCCCGCTTCTTTCGCCGCGGCAGCAGCTTCTATTTCCTCTATTTCCTGCGGTTCTGGCACCTTCTCCTTGAACTTGCCAAGGGGATACCAGAGCGACACGATAAACCCAATCAGGATGTGTTGCAGCGTCAGGAAGAGGAATAGCGCCGATACGCTCAATGCCTGCTCTTGGCTGTAGCCGTAGGGGATGACAATCGCAAGCAGCACCGCATCGCGCACGCCCACCCCCGCAATAGAGATAGGCAAGACTTGCAAGATAGCCGTCAATGCGGACGCGCCCACAAAGCTGAAGAACGGGATATGCACATCAAGCGCAATGAAGAGTAGCCACAGCCGGTAGAGCGTGAAGAAGACCGACAGCAGTGAAGCGACCCCACACGGGATAATCAGCCCGGGGTGGAGCGCAAGCGTAGAAAGTTGGTTGTTCCACCGCTCAAGGCTGGTGTGCAGCCGTTGCGGCAGGAAGGCGGGTAGAAAATAGGTAAGTACCCACTTCCGCGGCCCCCGCGCCCCGATAAAAGTAATCATCACAACCAGCCCGACAATCATCAGCGCGACTGCCGCCGCTTGGAGTTTGGGGTTGGGGAGCAGTTGCCCAAGCGAGATCAGCCCGATCACCGCCAAAATCGCCATCACAATCATATCAAACAAGCGATCAAGCACCACACTCAGCAGCGCTGGGGCAAGCGATTGCCCGCGCTCCTTGAGGTACCACGCCTTGATCAGGTCGCCGCTCTGGCCGGGGGTGATAGAGGCAAGGTAGATACCCACCGTGTAGAGGTTGGTGGCGGCCAGGAGGGGCAAATCAAGCCCAAGTTCACGTAATATCCGCTGCCACCGCCACGCCTTGACCACCAAAAAGGGCAGCATCAAGATGAGCGCGATGATGATTGGCCACGGATCGGCGCTCCACAAAATCGCCCCAAGCTCTTTCAAGTCGCTGTTGAGCAGGAAGAGGAGGAGCAGGGCAGGGCCAAGAAGCCGCAGGAGCCAGGGAAGATAGGCACGCATAATACGCATAAAAGAATAAGACCTTTTGAAAACCTGCTAATGGGCCACCTACACGGTGCAAGAACATCCAAGAGTGTTCAAGGAACATCCGAGAACGTTATTCTGGCCGCCGCGCGCGGAGAGCAGCAATCTGCTCTGCCAAAAGCCCAAACATAAAGACTATGATACCACCAATAAACAGCCCCACCGATGAATTGGGAATGTGGAACCGCATCGGGTCTGTGATGAAGAAGCTAATCAGGAAGGAAATCAGCGCAAGTACCTGCATCACAAGCGAAATAGGGAAATAGACCCGCAGCGGCGCAAAAAGCGAGATCATCCGCAAGATAATCAGCCCAAACTTGACCCCATTGCGGAAAAGTTGTTGGCGACTCTTCCCACTCCGCCGCTGTTCCCCCGGAATGATCACGAACCCAACGCTATACCCTGCCTGAGCCAATGCCAAAGTGCTGGTGGTGGGGTAGGAATAGCTGTTGGGCAAGAGATGGATGTACTCCATAATGGCGTCACGGCGCATCGCCCGATAGCCGCTCGTCAAGTCAGGGATATGCATATCGACCAAGTAGCTGCCAAGCCAATTGAGCGCTTGATTGCCCCGCCGCCGCCAGGGGGTATCGCCTTGGGTTTGGGCGGTGCGCGCCCCCACAACGAGGTCATACCCCTCTGCAATCTTCTCTAGGAGTTGCGGGATGTATGTCGCATTCATTTGGCCGTCGGCGTCCATCAAGAGCACAACCTCGCCCGTCGCGTTGCGGATGCCGGTCTTCACAGACGCGCCGTTGCCTTTATTGCGGGCATGGCGGATGACCCGTGCCCCTGCCCCCGCCGCGATGGTGGAGGTCTCATCCTGCGAATGGTCATCAACCACCAGCACCTCACCCATTCCCATTGGGAGCTGTGCTTTGGCCGTTGCGACCACCTGGGCGATGCTTCCGCTTTCGTTGTAGGCGGGAATGACGACGGTTATGGTAAAAGCGTGTTGGTTTGGTTGGTTCATGGTTCTGTGTTGGTCAGCTACCCAGAGCTAAAGCACCTGGGCTTGTGCTCGCTCCTCCACCCGTCG
>CAZGLO010000074.1:0-10179 GCA_964526735.1 uncultured Chloroflexaceae bacterium
TGGGGCTACACAGCCTGGGTTTCGACCCGAGAAGCCCAACCCTTTCGGGTTGGGAATAGTCACCACATTCCCGAAGATCCTCTTGTAGAGATCTATAGGTTATGGTAATATTGCTAGAGATTTGAGTTCCTGAGAAGCTCATACTTTTTCAACAACCAATAACGATGCCGTTATTTTTTTGCTCGTGCAAGACAAGGGAGTCAAGCAAATGATCACCAAGATGACTGCTGGTTCTGGTAACGTGCGCGTGACGTTCTGGATGCCCAAAGAGATACGGGCAACGACGTTTTACGTTGTGGGAGAATTTAATAATTGGGATAAGACCGCAACTCCTATGCAGCAAACCCAAAAAGGGTGGGTGGCATCGGTCGAGTTGGAGCCAAACCGGGCGTATCAATATCGATTCCTCGTCGATGGGCGATGGGTGAACGATTGGAGCGCCGACCAATATGTCCCCAACGAGTTTGGAGGCGATAACTCGGTCGTGGTCACAACGCCGGTCACCTACGCACCGGATGTTCTGATGCCACACGAGACGTTCGCTGGATATCACACCCAACGAAGCTACAGAAGCATGCCAAAACCACAGTATCAATATCAGTCATCGTGATGATGCGTTATGGCAGAGAGAAAGAGTTATGGTTGGCTCTCCGCCATAGCCTGCGTGTCGGGGGGAATTTGTAGAAACACAGATCCAAATACCTCTCTTCTCCCTCGAAACGCACCCATGGACAAAATGGACAAACCAGTAACACTATGGGCGTGGCAGGCTTCTCGCCGAGGGTGGCCTGCCACAATCGTTGTTATTTCTTTTTGTGAAGACGTGAAGGCCCGAAAGACATCATGGCAAACTCATGGCAAACTGCATCGTCGTCTTAGATTTTGGTTCTCAAACGGCGCAATTGATCGTACGCCGTATCCGCGAATTGGGTGTCTATAGTGAGCTGCTCCACTGCGACGCCCCCGAGTCCGCCATCCGCGCCCTCAACCCAAACGGCATTATCCTCTCTGGCGGCCCCGCGAGTGTCTACGAACCCGATGCGCCCGTCTTCCCCGAATGGCTCAACCACTCCGATCTGCCCATCCTTGGCATTTGCTATGGGATGCAGATTATGGTCTACGGCTTTGGCGGGAAGGTGGCCGCGGCAGATCACCGCGAATATGGCCCCGCGACGATTGATGTCGTAGACGATAACTCACTCCTGGCCAACACTCCTCACGAGCAGCATGTGTGGATGAGCCACGGCGACCGCATTGAGGCGTTGCCTGAAGGCTTCCTGCCCCTTGCCCGCACACCACACGCGCCCTTTGCCGCCATCGGAGACGATACCCGCAAGCGATATGGGGTGCAATTCCATCCTGAAGTCGTGCATACGCCATATGGCCGCGACCTGCTGCGCAACTTTGTCTATGCGGTATGCGGGTGCGTTGGCGATTGGCAACCGGCTCACTTCGTCTCGCAAGCGGTTGAGCGCGTCTCGCAGCAGATTGGGGATGGGCGGGCGATTTGTGCGCTGTCGGGCGGGGTGGATTCGGCTGTCGCCGCGCTGATTATCCATCGGGCGATTGGCAACCGGCTGACGTGCGTGTTTGTAGATAATGGCCTCCTCCGCCTCAACGAAGCGGAACAGATACGCAAGACCTTCCGCGAGCATTTCCACATCCCGCTTGTTTCGGTCGATGCAGTTGATGATTTCCTCTCCGCCTTGGATGGCGTCTCTGACCCAGAGGCCAAGCGCAAGATTATTGGCGAGCGGTTTGTCCGCATCTTTGAGCGCGAAGCACGGCGGTTAGGCGATGTGCAGATTTTGGTGCAGGGGACGCTCTATCCCGACGTGATTGAGAGCCGTGCGCCAGACCGCGCCAAAGGTGTGACCATCAAGACGCACCACAATGTTGGCGGGCTGCCCGAAGATATGCAAATGACCTTGGTAGAGCCGCTTCGCTATATGTTCAAGGACGAAGTGCGTGCAGCCGGCCTTGAGCTTGGGTTGCCAGAGGATTGGGTGTGGCGACATCCCTTCCCCGGCCCGGGATTGGCGGTGCGCGTGCTTGGGCCTGTCACCCGCGAACGGCTTGAGACGGTGCGCCGCGCGGATGATATCTTCATTCAGGAGCTGCGCGCGGCTGGATTGTACCGCACAACGCAGCAAGCATTTGCGGTACTTCTGCCGGTGCAGAGCGTGGGCGTGATGGGCGATGGGCGTACCTATGCCGATACGATTGCAGTGCGGGCCATCACCACCGAAGACTATATGACATCAGATTGGGCGCGTCTGCCTTATGACCTCCTTTCGCAGGTCAGCAGGCGTATCGTGAACGAGGTCTCGGGAGTGAACCGCGTCGTGTATGATATCTCTTCCAAACCACCGGCGACTATCGAATGGGAATAACAACAGCAAGTGCTCCAGCAAAGATCATCCTGAGTGGCGAACATTCCGTGGTCTACGGATGCCCCGCCATCGCCTTGCCGCTCTGCGAAGTGCGCGCGGCGGTTGAGGTCTCCGACGGGGCAGAAAACTCCGGCATCTGGTTTTGCGCCGCCGATCTTGGCGAGGAGTGGGCAGTTGAGGAAACACCACACAACCCGCTCAGCGAGCTTGTCGGCGTGATTTTCGACCATATTGGCTGTCGGCCCCCTGATCTCCGCATTACCATCACCTCGACGATCCCGATTGCGAGTGGGATGGGGAGTGGTGCGGCGGTGGCTACGGCGGTGGCGCGTGGGGTTTCTATGCACGTGGGAGCCGATCTGCCGCCCGCCACGGTCTCCTCGCTCGTCTACCAATGCGAACATCATTATCACGGCACGCCAAGCGGTATCGATAACACGGTCATCGCCTATGAGCAGCCGATTTGGTTCAACCGCGACGCCGATCAGCCTACCCAACCACTCATTGAGCCGCTCACCTTAAAGCAACCACTCTCCCTCGTGATTGGCGATACGGGTATCCGCAGCGAAACGCGGTTGCCAGTGGGTGAAGTGCGCCGCCGATGGCAGAGCAATCAACAGCGGTATGAGGGGCTATTTGGCGAAATGCGGTCAACCACGGAGCAAATGCGGACGGCACTTGAACGCGGTGACTACTTTATGCTCCCCAACCTGATCAATATCAACCAAACGCTCTTGCAGCACATTGGTGTCTCATCGCAGGAGCTTGAGCGGCTAAACAAAGTCGCCCGTGAAGCGGGAGCGCTGGCGGCAAAGCTCTCTGGCGGTGGCTGGGGAGGCGTGATGTTGGCGATGGTTGAGCCGCATACGAGCGCTGATGTTGCCCAAGCATTGCGTGAAGCAGGTGCTCCCTACGTGATGGAAACAACCGTTAAGGCGACATAGAGCGATGTAGGGCGACATAGGGCGATAGAGAGGGATCGGCGCGTGGCACGGGTGATGGTCGCAATGAGCGGGGGCGTGGATAGTTCGCTTGCTGCTGCCCTCCTCCAAGAGCAGGGACATACTGTTGTTGGCGGGACGATGGTGTTGTGGCAGGGCGATGACAAGGGGAACGACAGGAATGACAGCCCTCATGACACGGCTGACGCTGGTAATGACGTTGCACGTGTCTGCAATCAGTTAAATATCCCTTTCCACGTTTACGACGAGCGGGAATCATTCCGTCAACGTGTCGTTGATTACTTTATCAACGCCTACGCCCATGGGTTCACCCCCAACCCGTGTATCGCCTGCAACCAGTGGCTAAAATTTGGGAAGCTGCTTGAACATGCCCGCGCCGAAGGGTGTGAATACCTGGCGACGGGCCATTATGCGCGTGTTATACCGCCTTCGGCCAACGCAAATCCCGCATATTACCGCCTTGCCCGCGGCATCGACGAGCGGCGTGATCAGTCGTATGTCCTCTCAATGCTGCAGCAGGATGAGCTTCGCCACGTGCTGTTGCCGCTTGGCGCGCTCACCAAGGCAGAGGTGCGGGAAGAGGCGGCGCGGCGAGGGCTTCAAAGTGCCCACCGCCCCGAAAGCCAGGATATTTGCTTTATTCCCGATCAGGACTACCGTGGGTTTTTGGAAGCACACGCGCCGGATATCTTCACTCCCGGCCCCATCCTCGACCAGGATGGGCGGCAGATTGGGCAGCACGAAGGGCTTCCCCGCTACACGGTTGGCCAGCGCAAGGGGTTGAATATCACCGTGCCAGCGCGCCGCTTTGTGACTGAGATAGATGCACCCCGTAATGCGCTTATCGTGGGCACAGAAGAAGCCATCTATCAGCAAACGTGCATCGTTGAACACGTATCGTTTGTGCAAGGGAAGCCTCCCGCATCGCCATTTTCGTGCAGCGTGCAGGTACGGGCGCATGCGTTTCCTGCTGCCGCCACCGCCACGCTCCTTGATGCTCGCCTTGAGACCAACAAAAAGGTGCGGGTGACATTTGTTGAGCCGCAACGGGCCATCACGCCCGGCCAAACAGCAGCATTCTACGATAGCGATGATGGCGATATGGTGATTGCAGGGGGACGCATTGTGCCGCGCTGCGAGGCCGAAGAGTAGCAGGTGGCATGTTCGTGAACCCAACCGTCGTCCTGCTCCTGCTCATCGGTACGGCATGTGCCGCGCTTGGGCATGTCTTTTGGGGCAGGCAATGGCTCGACCTACCGCTCTTCTGGGGCGCGGGGATGGCGGGGGTATTGCTCATCTACGCGACGAATTTGCACTTACCCATACCGCTGCCAATGCCTGCGGGGGTTCCCATCCTAGAGACGACGCTCGCAGCCTGGATCGGGATTATCGTCGTGGCGCGGTTGCGGAGATAAGCGGAGATAATGAGGGGTGTGCCACGCTATTTGCCACGTAGTGGACAATTGTGTGTTCACATAAGAGTACTGGAGACTTCTTATGTGGTCTTACTCAAAAGTCGGACATCCCCTGCTTATTGGCGTGGGTGTATTGCTGTTTCTCCTTGCATGCTCAATGACGCCTTCCAAACCCACTGCCATACTTGATACGCCCACGCCGATGGAGGAGCCTCCGACTGTCATACCGATCATCTTAACACCACCTGCGTTTGTGCCTACTAAGTTCCCATTCTCGTCTACAAACGCTACCCAAACTGCCATTGCTCAAACATCTGTTGCGGGGGAAGTCAATAGACGAGCCACTCAAACCATTATTCCTCAACAGACTGCCAATGCTTTTGCCATTCAACTGGCTGCTGAAGCTGCTACGAGGACGGTTCAAGCCAAGACTAGTCATAATGTCCCAGACGTTGTTGGAATGGATATTGTGCAAGCACAGGATGAACTACGGGGAGCGGGGTTTATCCGGCTAGCAGCAGTTGAGTATGTGCGGAAACCACAAGGTTGTACTCCCTACAGGGTTGTGAGCCAAGATCCCATAGCAGGAACATTGTATGGTGCAAGCGAACGTGTGGTGATTACTGTGTGCCAGGAGGAGCTTGGTGCTATGCCCATTGATCCTCCTCCCTACGTTGAGCATGCTGCGGTAACCACCGCCGCTCTCGCAGCCACTGCGGAGGAGGCTGATAGACGAGCTACTCAAACCATTGCCACTCTCGCAACCGCCGTGGAAGAGGCCGACAGACGAGCTACCCAAACCGCCGTCGCTCTCTCAGCCGCTGTGGAGGAAACCCACAGATGGGTCACTCAGACTACCACCGCCATAAAGGCCACCCGAATATCCCTTGACAAAGCTAAGCACACCCTTCCTTCCGTTTTCGGTATGATCTCTAGCGATGCAGAAGAGACCTTGCGAAATGCGGGGTTTAGTCAAGTGCAAATTCATTTTGTGCAGGAGATTTTTTGCACCCCCCACACTGTTGTGGGCCAATCCCCCATGGCAGGGAGATTATATGATGCGAACGAACGTGTGGTGCTTGATGTATGTCAAGGTTTTGCCATGCCAAATGTGATTGGAATGCACAAAAATCAGGCAAATACGACCCTTTTAGCGTGGGGGTTTGGTGTTGAAGAAGAAGGAAACCATGATGGAAAGAATCCAGCTGAGAGAGGAGGAATTGAAGACTATTATATCTATAAGACAGAGCCATCCCCTGGTGCTATAGTCTCTTCTGGAATAACGGTAACTATTTATTATTCATACGGAACGAGTGACGGTAACTCAGATGTAAAACCTCCTGATCCTGACTAACCCCCCACGCACTCCACCACGTCCTGCTCAAGCTGGTAGAGGCGGGAGGGAGGCTCGATAGAGGGCTGGAGCCTGAAAATCGCCCCGCAAAGACTAGGGAGTGCCGTTATTTTTGCATCTTCTCTCCCCAAATCATACCACTAAAATCACCTCATGGCTGTTGCAAAGTCCTTCCCATGCCATGGTAGATACAGCCATGACCTCATCCCGCCTCCCCCCTACCTATGGTAGAATGACGATCATGAATATTCTTCTCAACGGGTGGTTTTGGGCGCAGCCGAATGTGGGCAGTGGACAGTATTTGCATGGGCTTGTGCGATGGCTGCCGCGGGTGGCACCTCACCACCGCTACGTGCTCTTGCAGCCGCACACGACCGCTCCCGCCCCGCCGTTGCCGGAGGGCGTATCATCGCTGACTATCCGCACTCCCTTCGATACCACCAGTAGCAATTTGGCCAAACTGTGGTTTGAGCAGGTTGGCGTGCCAGAGATGGCGCGGGTACTTGGCGAGCAGTGGCGCGCACAAGCGCAGAGCGATGGTGAAACGAACGCATCTACACTTCTCTTCGTGCCCTACTTTGCCCCGCCGCTCTTCTGCCCCCTCCCCGTTGTGACGACTATTCCCGATGTAATCCCTCTTGCCCTGCCCCAATACCGTGGCGGCACGCATGTGCAGCTCTATATGGCAGTGGTGCGTCTTGCGGCAAGGCGAGCCTCTCATATCATCACCTTCTCGCAGTACAGCAAGCGCGATATTATCAACCACGTTTCTGTTACGGCATCGCGGGTGACGCCTATCCTACTCGCCGCTGATGAGCGGTATACGGCGGAAGAGCGTTCAGCCGCCAAAGAAGCCGTCGCGGCCCGCTACCAGCTAACAGAGCCGTTCATCTACTACGTGGGCGGGGTGGATGTGCGGAAGAACGTCAAGACATTGGTACGGGCGGTCGCACAGCTACGCAAACGGGGTGGGCCACCAGTCACTTTGGCGATTGCCGGGCGGGGGTTGAGCGATAATCACGATCTTTTCCCCGACCTCGACTTGTGCATACGGAAGGTGGGGGCAGAGACCTATGTGCGGCGCATTGATGTGCCCTATGAAGATGGGGCATTGCTCTACCGTGCGTGTACGTTGTTTGCCTTTCCAAGCCGGTATGAGGGGTTTGGGTTGCCGCCACTTGAGGCGATGGCGTGTGGAGCACCGACGTTGGTCAGCCACGCAAGCAGCCTACCAGAGGTCGTAGGAAATGCAGCCGTGCTCCTTGACCCGAATGATGGGGAGAAGTGGTGTGATGCTATTGAAGCGCTGCTGACCGACGAAGAACGGCAAAACGACCTCCGCCAACGCGGGCTGCAGCAGGCGGCGACATTTTCCTGGCACCGCGTGGCAACAGAAACCATCGCACTGCTTGAGCGGGTGCAGCAAGAACCGCAGCAGGAACCGCAAGAAACGCCATAGAACGCCGTGAAGCGCTGTAAAGACGTGTTATGAGAAGAGTTCTTCCATGTTGTTCTCAACCTTCCGGGCGCTTGCAGAGACCTCTGTCAGCGAACGGTAGAAAACGTGATCATATGGCCGCGTCCTGACCACCACCGCCATCGGTACGGCGTGGCCCAAAACAAGCGCTTGCTGTCTAGTATCAAGCGTCGCCAACACCGCCTTGAGGCCACTACTCCCGCTCACACCGGCAAACACCGCTTCAATGTCCTTCTCATCGTTGAGCAGCGCCGTGACCCGTGTTCCAAGCTGGCTCATCACCTCGTCGTCAATGGAAGAGGGACGCTGATCGACCACCAACAGCGTCACGCTATATTTCCGCATTTCGCGGGCAATCGTGCCGAAAATTGTCTGCTTGGCGGTGGTTGGGTTGAGGAATTTGTGCGCCTCCTCAATCGTGATCATCAATTGGCGTGGCCGGTCGGCCTCATTCTTGGTGTTTTGATAGACTTCGGTTTGTTCTTTCCACCGCCGGTGGATGCGCCGCGTGATGGCATTGGCGACGAGCATATAAGAGAGCGCATTGTCGTGCCGCCCAAACTCAAGCACCACGTGTTGCCCATTGGCGAGCGCGTCGATCATCCCATCCACCACCGAAAACCCTTCGACGTGGTTCTGCACAAAGGCGAGCCGCTTCAACTGCCCAAGCTTGCGTTTGAGCGCACTAATCGCGCCAAGGTGTGCCCCACTGCTGTCGGCAAACTCACG
Organism: uncultured Chloroflexaceae bacterium; assembly: GCA_964526735.1. Lineage (GTDB taxonomy): Bacteria > Chloroflexota > Chloroflexia > Chloroflexales > Chloroflexaceae > JAAUSY01. Next base: position 8,331 of record CAZGLO010000074.1, read on the forward strand.
AAGGTCATCCATTTCCATTTCGAGCAGCCTACTTAACCACGCCTCTTTGTAGTGCTCGGCAAGCATATAGGACGACTCGGCGGCGGCACTGCTCAGATTTAGCTCATCCTGCATCGGGATCACATCCTCAACCTCTATCTGATTTAGCCCGATTACCACCTGTCCATCGATGCCTGCATTGCCGCGGCGGCGGGATGACTCTGGATCGAGGGTATAGACGCGTACCTTACTGCCAAAGAGCTGTCGCAACCCTTTCACCGCATTTCCCGTCTCACTCGTCGAGTCCCACCCATACTCATTGTGCATATCAAAGATAAGATTGCTGGCTGCATTGGTGTAGATAGAGCCGCTGAGGAGGAGGCGGGTCAGGAAGCTTTTTCCCGTGCCGCTTTTGCCAAAAATGCCGTTGCTGCGCTCTACAAAGCGGTCAAGCTTGATACACACCGGCACGTCCATGTCCAACGGCTTGCCGATCTCAAAGGGCTTGCCATCTTGTTGGCCAAAAACCTTGGTAAAATCTTCCTCATCAGCGTCATAGAGGGGGGAGAAGTGCCGCGGGACGGTCTTGACCGGCTGAAGCTCCTCGCCCGGGCTAGAAGGCAGCATGAGACGGGGTATCAGCGAGATGGTACCATAGGTAGAGGTACCAGAGAGCACTTCGTGGATGAAGATGTCACCGTCGGGCGGGTCGATGAGGACTTTTTGGTTGGTTGCCTCCAGCGCAACATCGGTGACCATAGAGAAGAATTGGTGTTTCTCGCCCTCAATAATCACGAACTTGCCGACGCGCATATCTTCCACGCCAGCCTCCAGCCGCGCCGTGAGTCCTTTGATGAAGGTGCCACTGGTCACGACTCCAATCTTCGTACGGGGTTTTGTCCGAATGTGATGCATCATATGCAATCCTTTGTTGTAGTATAGCACAAATATATCATACATTTGCAAGGTTTGACACCGCCAAGTGGCGATGCTACCATTGCAAAGCAGAAAGTGGAGATATTCTATGTCGCGAATATTGGTCTTGCACGCCTCAGTCGGCACAGGGCACCGTCGTGCTGCTGAAGCGTTGGAAAAGGTGTTTCAACAATCATATTCCCAATCACACCCGCAGTCTCATCCGCACGAGGTGCTTACGGTGGATGTCTTCGACTACGCGCCGAAGCTCTTCCGCGTCGCCTATGCCCGCTCATACCTTGAGCTGACCGACAAGGCCCCCCTTGTATGGGGCTATCTCTACAGTCAGACCAACGACGACCCCGAAGTCGCCGAGATAAGCAACAACATTCGCAAGATTGTTGAGAGCATTGGGCTGAAAGATCTCAAAGATCTCATCAAGCGGTTTTCCCCCGACTGCATTATCTGTACGCATTCCCTGCCGATGGAAGTGCTGATGCGGCTCAAGCGCAACGACAAGCTCCCACAGCCGGTCTACTGCGTTGTGACCGACTATTCGGCACACACCTTCTGGACATATACCGATATTGACGGCTACTTTGTGGGCAATGAGGCTACCCGCGATCAGCTTGCGGGGCGCGGCGTCGACCTCAAGAAAATCCAGATCATCGGCATTCCGGTCGACCCCGACATCGCCCAGCCCAAAGACAAGACCGAAATGCGTCAAACGCACGGGTTTGCGACTGACCGGCCCCTCGTCTCGCTTTTTGGCGGGGGGGTGGCGAGTGAGCATATTCGGGTGGTGATTGAGGGTATATTGGCAGGTGAAGCGCCTATGACCTTGGTCGTAGTGGCGGGGCGCAACCCAACCTTGCTTGAGGCAATTAAGGGGCTTGAGGGCAATGAGCGTGTCCATTTGCAGATTGAGAGCTTTATTGACTATGTGGATGACATC
>CAZGLO010000074.1:10189-16654 GCA_964526735.1 uncultured Chloroflexaceae bacterium
CTAGTGGCCGCAAGCGAATTGGTGGTGACCAAGGCCGGCGGCCTGATTGTCAGCGAGGTATTGGCCCGCGGCGTGCCCTTGATGATTGTTGACCCTATTTTGGGACACGAAGAGTGGAATACCGACTATGTTGTGAGCCATGGAGCAGGTATTCAGCTTCGCTTGGCCCATTTTGTCCCCAGAACGGTGCACCGCTTGCTGCAAAAACCCTTCCTGCTCGACGATATGCAGGAAAGTGCACGCAAGATCGGCAGACCGACTGCGGCACAGGAGATTGTGGATACCGTCATGGCTCACCTGGCACAGAGACATAACGCATGAAGATTTTGTTTGCACTTTCGGATACGGGTGGAGGTCATCGGAGTGCAGCGATTGCGATCAACGACGCCGTCAACCTGCTTGCGGCCAATGCAGATGAACCTGTCGAATGCACAATGGTAGACATGTTGAAGGCGACCGACTTCCCCCTCCTCCGCAACGCCCCCACCATGTACAATGAACTCTCGACTCGGTGGCTTTCATTCTATAATCTCGCCTTCCGCCTGACCGATGGCTCGCTTCAGATTACCCTCCTGACCCACTTGGTGGTGTGGTGGTCGGGGCGCAACCTCCTACGGGCCATCCAAGAGGTCAATCCCGACATTATCGTTATCACCCACCCGTTGACCGTTCGGATACTCTGCCTCCTCCGCGAGCGCTACCCTGAGATTGCCTGCCCCCTCTTCACGGTCATCACCGATTTGGTCTCATTGCACACGTCGTGGCTCTACCCAAAGATTGACCACTATCTCATCCCCACTGATGAGGCGATGGGCCTTGCGAAACGGCGTGGTGTTCCTACTGACCGCATCCAGCGCACGGGCTTCCCCGTCAACCCCAAGTTCACCCATTACGAGCGGAGCCAAGCCGAAACACGGCGGGTATTGGGTATCGATCTTGACCGCACCACTGTGCTGATTACGGGGGGCGGGGTTGGCTCTGGGCGGATGATGAAAGATTTGGTGCTGCGGCTGGAAGAAACCTTCCCAGAGGTGCAATTCCTCGTGGTGACGGCGAAAAACCGTGCCCTCTACGACGAGCTGCTAGAAGCACGGCAGCATACGCACACGCACATCTACGGCTTTGTCACAAATATGGAAGAGCTGATGGCGGCAAGCGAAGTCGTGGTGACCAAGGCAGGCCCGGGCACGATTATGGAGGCGTTGGTGATGCGGCGGCCCGTGCTTGTGACCGAAGCCGTGGGGCTGCAAGAGCAGGGGAATATCGATTTCGTGGTCAACAACCGCTTAGGCTACTTCTGCCCAACCATAGAGAAGATAGTCGAATCGTTGGGCGTGCTGATTGAGCCAGATGCCTACGCAGAGACCGTGGCGCGGCTAAATGACTCCATCCCGCGCGACGGCGGTATCCAGATCGCGAAGGCGGTATTGGCGCATTGCGGGGTGGCAACACCAGATGACGTGGTTGAGGTGACCTCATAGTGGCCTTACACCGCTCTAGAGAAGGAAAAACAAGGGGGCGCAATGTTTGATCTCTCCCGTCTCGCCCTCTTCGTTTCCGCTTCGGCCATGCTCGTTATCACGCCCGGGCCGGATATTCTCTACGTCCTGACGCGCGGTATGACACAAGGGCGGAAGGTTGGCCTGGCGGCGGCATTGGGCTTCAGTGTGGGGGTGATGGTGCATACCTTCTTCGCGATGGTCGGCATTTCCGCGCTCCTGCAATCTTCTGCGGTGGCCTTTCACATCGTCAAGTATGCAGGGGCGGCCTATTTGATTTACCTTGGCGTCAATGCGGTGCGGGATCGCTCTCGCTTTGCGCTCAACACCGCCGATACTCCCGATACTCCCGATGCAGAGCCACGTGCCGCATTACGGCCCATCTTTTGGCAGAGTTTGGTCGCCAATGTGCTCAACCCGAAGGTCATCATTTTCTTTTTGGCCTTTTTGCCGCAGTTCGTAGATGTATCACGCGGGGCGGTGGCCCTCCAGATGCTTGTGCTTGGCGGCATCTTTATGCTGCTGACATTGGGTATCTTCAGCAGTGTGGCCTATGCATCGGGCTATGTGGGAGATCACCTCCTCCGCCACCCTTCGCTGGCCGACAAATTGCGATGGGTGACGGGCGGGGTGCTCATCTTATTGGGGCTAGGGCTTGGCTTTTCGCGGCAGCATTAGCGAAGTGTCCATTGGCCCGCTCCGGCGGCGTGCGTATATGGCGTGTTGGAAGGCGTGGGGGGGTAGGGGAACGCGCGCACAATAATGCGTTGCGAGAACTTATTCCACCCCCACGGCGGCCAACATGTCACCATCGTGACCATTTCGCTCTCTGTCGGGGCGATGTAGCGGGCATTGGCGGCGCGCTGCTCTGCCGAAGCCCCCTCCTCCTCCACCACGACCCGCTCCTCCACCACGTAGAGGTATTGCTGCCCACGGCTGTAAATGAGGACGTGGTCGCCTGGCTTGATGTGGTAGAGGTCGCGGAAGACCATTCCATAGCCGCCGACGTGGCCAGATAGCACGATATTGCCACCTTCCCCCGGGTTCGCAGAGCCAAGATGATGGCCAACCATATATTCCGCCACTTCCCACACCGAAACACGCTCTCCATTACGCTCCTCCATCACCCACCCGACCACCCCGACCCGCGAATCCACGTCGATGGCGGGGATAACTACCCGACTGATCGTCGATGTCATTGCTGATGACGGGGGTGATGACAGGGGCGACGACACTGATGACACATGGTCTTGTGAGGCTTGTTGATGGGAAATCGTGGGGAGGGGGAGTGGTTGGGTATCAATCGTTGGAATGGCAAATGTCGGCGGCGGGGGGGAGCTTGATGTGGGGATGGACGTGGGGAGGGGGAGAGAATGGCTTTGTTGGTTGCTCTGTCGGTGATCGTGGCGCTCTATGGCATCACCGCGAGCTGCGGTGCGCTCATGCGAAATGTGGGCGTAGAGCACACCGGCGTAGAGGAGCAGCGCAACCCCTGCGCCAATCAGCAGGTAGCCGAGATATCGGGCATAGACGTGACGGGAATGGGGGGAACGGGGCATAGCATACGTTTACGATTACCGCTACGATTACCGCTACGATTACCGCGTCAGGCCAAGCGCCTGCATCGCGGCCTCCTCACGCTCTCGCATTGCGGCGGCGTCTTCCAGGCCACGCTCGTGGTCATAGCCAAGCAGGTGGAGGACACCGTGTGCGGTGAGATAGGCCAATTCGCGCTCGGCAGAGTGGCCATATTCCTTTGCCTGTGCCAAGACGCGCTCATAGGAGATGGCGATATCTCCCAAATAGCACGCCATCCCTTCTGGCGTAACAAATGCAGCCTGTGCCCCGCTTTCTCCCTCGCCTTGCCCCTCATCATCAATAAAGGAGGCAAATGAGAGGACATCGGTGGGGGCATCTACCCCGCGGTAGTCGCGATTGAGCGTGTGGAGCGTTGCATCGTCGGTAATCAAGATGCTAAGCTCTACCGGCCCCGCGGTGGTGGCATTGGGGAGATTATGCTCTGCAATGGTCATCACGGCGGCGACCGTGCGCTCAATGAGAGCCGTGTCTACCGCCTTGGTGGCCGCCGTGGCCATTGCAATCGCTTCATCGCACTCTATGTGGACACTAAGTTGCATCCGACACTTTTTTGGCTCGATCCAAGCGACCGGCCCGCATATCCCAATAGCGGTCGATAGAGTAGATAAGGCGTTCCTTGGCATAGGCAGAGTTTTCCCACCCAACCGGCTCAACGCGTGACCCCTCAAGGTCTTTGTAAACGGTAAAGAAGTGCTCAACCTCTCGGAGGTAGTGCTGCGGCAGCTCCGTATAGTCCTTGTAATCGTTGAAGAAGGGGTCGTATTGGAGCACCGCCAGTACTTTGTCGTCTGCTTCGCCCTTGTCAAGCATGCGGAACATTCCGATGGGGCGGGCCTCGACGATACAGCCGGTGAAGGTTGGCAAGTTGGTCATCACCAGCACGTCGAGCGGGTCGCCATCATCGTAGTAGGTCTGCGGGATAAACCCATAGTCGCCCGGGTAGTGCACCGGCGAGTAGAGCACACGGTCGAGCTTAAATGCGCCCGACTCCTTGTGATACTCGTATTTGTTTCGGGAACCACGTGGAATCTCGACGATAACGTTGACGGCGTCTGGAGATTGTGGGCCTGGAGTGAGATCGTGCCAGAGATTTGTTGGCATGCTTGATGGCAACATATTGAGTGTTGCCAAACTCCTTTCTGAAAGACTATTTCAACCGTATTTTATGGAGAAAGACCGCCCCATCACATACAAGAGCAGCTTTCTTTAGAGATCATGGGAGATCATGGTAGATCACGATAAATCTGCAGTATGCGCCAGTGTATCACAATGGCCTGGTTCTGGCAACATTCAAAACACGGGAAATAGGGCTACTCAGAGCTGCGAGATTGGCCATTTCCATCGCTTGTGATACTTGTGACTCCAGGGATGGTCTGCGCGGGGAGCCACTCAAGATGCGAGGCATAATCGACCCCGCGGATCATGCGTGTGGTGGGTGGAGTACCCGGCTGCCAATACCAGATCTCTCCCGGCTGCTCGTCCTCAAACCGCGGTTGCGCTCTGGGGACATTGGGCTGCCAGTTGGGCGGGAGCAGCAGGGCAAGGCCGTCGCCGTTGGGAGACCATGCGGCACTTGTCGCCCGTGCAATGCTATCTACCTGGGCAGCGACGGTCTTACGTTCCCCTTCAGGAAGGTAGATACTGCCTTCCTTCGTCACGTCTATCACCTCAACATTCCACATCTCATAGCCCATCACGCCACGGGCATTCCCTTTGTCGTGCGAGACGACGGCGAGAAAGTCGCCATTGGGCGAGTAACGGGGAGGGCGTACCCATCCAGCGCCGTGCGCCGCAAGGTCGCCACGTCCGGCGAATGAGCCTGCAACCTCAATATAGTTGATATCGACAAGCGCTTGGTAGCCGATAAATCGGTTGTAGGCTATGTTTTTGTCGTCCGGTGACCAAGCAGGGGCGTAGACAAGCTTGCCGTCTTGTGGCTGGCTCCCAGCGACCGCAAAACTCCACCCGTGCTCGCCCTTATGATTGATGAGCCGGATGGTGTTTTTCTTATTCCTGGCAGAGAAGTCGCTGACTGGCTCCGTCTCTTGTGGCGGCGTCGCAAAGGCAATGCGCATCCCGTCGTTGGAGAAGGCTGGATCGCATCCTGCCTCAAACACCCGCTCTTTGCCGCTCACCAGGTCAAGCATTCGCACTTGGCTGGTGCTGCACCATGCCGCCCATGCATTCCAGTCAAGGGGGTAGGTAGGACGTGTCTGCGATGAGGCATAGACAAGCCGCGCACCTTCGGGTGCCCATGAGAGATGTGCTTCGGCGCGGGTGCTGTTGGTAAGGCGGCGGAGGTTGCTCCCATCGCGCTCAACCACCCAAATATCATCGCGGTTTTGGATGGTACCTACCATTGCGATGCGTTCGCCGTTGGGCGTGACGGCAAATTCGCTCACCCCAGATGCAATTTCGCGTTGTGTTTGCGAACGAACATCATATGCAATAAGCGTGCTGTCCTTCAAGAAGAGCAATTCGCCACGAGGAAGCGAGGCGGTATTGCGGTTTGGCGGCGGCGTAGACGCGGCGGGAGTAGGCTGTTGCCGCGGCACCGGTACCGATGTCGCCTTCTGCTCAACTTGATCAACCGGTGCGGAAGTGGGCGTGGTTGGCTCGAAAAGTGATGGCAGTTCAGGCGAAGGGGTCGCCGTCATCGATAAAGAAGGGAGAGAGGCAGACGATATCGAAGCCATATCATCCGTAGAAGTATCTCCCGTAGCGTCTATCACATTGCTACCGGCTACGTTATTCGTTATTGCTCCCTGCGTTGCACTCGTCGCATTGCTTGAGGGAGTGCTACAACTAGTCAATAGCAAAACAAAAAGCAACACAGAGAGGTATCGCAAAGTGCGGACATAGGTGTGAATATGGGGTTGGTATGGGGGAATGTATGGTTGCATGTGGCTATCCTTTCGTGTTTGAGAGCGTTGTGCTCTGGGGACGCCGACTCGCCAGTGTGTCAGTATGTAAATGGTCGACACAAGGGCGGTCACCGTCATGTCTTTATTTCATGATAGCATGGATAGTGCCAAGATTGAGGGGGATATTCGGTTTTTGACCCGGTTTAGATCACAAAAACCCACTCAATAACGATTGAATGGGCATCATGCGGAAGAAGCTAAATTTAATGAGTTGTAAATGATAGTTTTAATGGTGGGCGATACTAGATTCGAACTAGTGACCTCCACGATGTCAACGTGGCGCTCTAACCAACTGAGCTAATCGCCCTAGCGGCTTATAATGTACCATACCGCATGCTATCTGTCAAGTGGCTAGGGCTACGTCAAAGTCGTCTGGGGGACACACCGATCAGCGCCAGCACACGGGGAACAGAGGCACTGTAGTGCCGGATGGCATCCGCCAT
>CAZGLO010000075.1:0-16502 GCA_964526735.1 uncultured Chloroflexaceae bacterium
GGTGGAGGAGCGAGCACAAGCCCAGGTGCTTTAGCTCTGGGTAGCTGACCCTCTCTCTCCATGAAGAACGAAACCGGAGAGGCCACTCATTGGTCTTTCCGGTTTTTGCTATACGGTGTTTGGTGGCGATGAAAGGAGGGTTTCCCCATAGCCATCTGTGGTAGAGAGAACCCGCACAGGAGGCAGTGGGTTGCGGTTAATAATTTCCTGTGGCCTTGAGTTCTGCCGAGGTCATCAGCTCATCGCCCCCGAGCAGATTTCCGAGGGCAGCCGTTCGCTGCACAGCCTCATCGATGTCTTTCAGCTCTATCTTTGCGAGTGCCAATTCAAAATGGAGAGAGGGGTCACGATCTGCGTGCTCGGCAATCATTTGCTCGATCTCACGGCGCACTGCGGGCCATTCGTTGAGCCACGTACGCAAGGCAGTCTCCAGCTTTTTGGGCTGGCCCGCCTGATCACGGTTTCCGGCCTGTTCTTGGGCCTGGTCGGCTTGGTCGGCCTGGTCGGCCTGGTTGGGCTGATTGGGTTGGTCGGCTTGGTCGGCCTGGTCGGCCTGGTTGGGTTGGTTCATATGCTCACTCACCGCATCATCCTTTTCCACCCCCTGCTTGCCCCCCAATTACTACTCTTCAGGCATCTCGTCGGGAGGAAGCGAGGTTGCTATATCGTAGAAAATAACCTGCACATCAAGATTCTCGTTGAGCAACAGATCTTGCGTTATTTGGCGCGTTTTGTCCTTGATAGGTTGCTCATCACTGGCGGGGGCATAGGCACGAATACTTGCCTCTTCTGGCGTGTGGCGCGATACACGAATCACCGCGTCAGGGCTTACCTCAGCAATGAGACTCTTCAGATCTTCAATTGCTTTGTCGAGAGACATGAATGCTGAACCTGCTACTTTCTAGGTGTTCAGAAAGAGAGTATGTGTTGCTTCAAAGGCTGCTAGCCAAGCTATCTATGCAAAGCGGCATTGAGGATGACCTCAAGCCTACACGGAAAGACCAGGATACGGTTGGGATGTGATCACTCTGTCAGCTAAAGCAGACAGCTTCTCAGGACACGCTCCGCCTATTGGCGCACGTTTCTCCTGAAGGCTCGATCCGAGCCGCAAAATGGAGCCGTGGGTTGCCACACAAGAGCATCCCCCCCCATAAGGAAAATAATAGCATACGGATGCGAACAATGCAAAAGCACATACGGCGGCACGCTACTGGTTTCGCCGCTCTCGTTGCTGCAACGGAATGATACTCCTCTCGCCAAATGGATTCTCCCCTTGTTCAAGCTGTACTATCCATTGATCCAGCTTCTCAACCCGCGAAGGTTCTTGCGCCATTGTTTGTGCCTTTTTGAGGTCAGCAATTGCCCCTTGGTAGTCTTCTTGCATTGCGCGCGCCCATGCACGGGTCTCATAGTGAATTGGCCGTTGTTGTTGGGCGATAGCCCGGTCACACAACTCAAGCGCTTCGGTGGCATAGCCGCTCTCTATCGCTATCGCACACAATGACTGCCACCCGACGTCATTACTCGCGAGAGCCGGGTCGATATCCTCAAGCGACAGCATCAGCTCAATCGCCCCTTGGATATTGCCATGGCGGATAAACAACTGTGCTTCATCGTAGATGGACATATATACGTCTCTATCCGGCGGAAGATTGGCACACGTTCGGTGGTAGGACATTACATCGTCATCGATAAACTTCTGCCACTCATCCCACGTCAGGTTGCGACCGACGGTCTCGCACGCCAACTGGAGGTAGTATTGCTTCTCCAACGACCACACATTGACCATGCCATCGTCTGTGGCGACCGCGATAAACGCTCCCTCCGGCTCAAACGCCACCGCATTGATGCCATAGGCCTGTTTGGGCAATACAACCACGCCTTCTGCCCCTTGAGCGATATCCCACATCTCCATATTGCCCGCGGTACCGCCTCCAACCAGGTAATTGTTGTTGGGGGCAAGCGCCATCGTAGACAACCCAACCGCATCCCCCTGCAACAAATCCTGGACGATCTCCGGCTCGTTGGCATTGCGGATCTGGATATTGTCCATGATATCGGCGATGAATAGCTGGTCGTGGGCGAAGAGAAAGCTATATCCTCTCGTGTCGATGGGAATGGGGGGGCTATCGGGCTGAGAAAGCATTGCTACACTCCAGAGAAAGAACCCTTCGTCGCTCATCAGGACGAGATAGCGACCGTTTGGGCTGAATGCCAACGTAATGATCTCTTCTTCTGTACCTGACATCTCCAACAAGGAGGAGAAGGAGGAGGGTGAATGTCCGAGATCGTTCATATCCCACAGCAATGCCTCTTTTTCACTCGCCGAAGCAAGCCACCGGCCATCGGCACTCCAATCTAACGACACCACCCTATCCGTATGGCCTTGGAGTACCACCGATGTGGTGGTGAGGGGCGGAGAAGACGAAAGGGTTGGCGTGGTTTCTCCCGAAGAGCCAAGATCCCATACCCGCACGGTATGGTCTTCACTCGCGGTGGCGAGATAGCGGCTGTCCGGGCGAAAACGAACACTGTTTACCGGCCCGCTGTGGCCTTTTAGGTGGTGGCGGCGGAGGAGCGAAGGCGTCGCCATATCCCACACATACACGTCGCTCTCAATGGGGTCATCCCGCTCAAGGGTAAGATCAATCTGCCCAGGAACAATGACCGTTCCGCTTGCGCTCGCCAACAACTTCCCATCGGGCGACATCTCCACCTGCGTGATAAATTGCCGGGGTTGGGTGATCTCCAAAGGCGGCGCATCAAGATTGGTCACGTCCCAGCGATAGATATTCGAGTCGCTGGCGGTGAAGAGAAAGCGGCCATCGGGCGAAAAGCTCATCTGAAAGACGCTATCGGGGTGGTGGAGTTTGCGGGGGACGGCGACGGGTTGGTTCGCATCCCACACCCGTACTTTTCCTTCCTCATCAAGCGAGATAACCGTTTGTCCATCTGCCAGCATCACGGCATCGATGACGTTCGTCTCAAAGCCGTACAATTGTACTGGCCAGTCGCGGGGATGTTCGATATCCCACACAGACACCACCTGATTTTCGCCCCCTGCGACGACTAACGAACGGCCATCGGCACCTATGGAGAACGAGGCTAATGGCTGATCCCCTTCAGGGAAGGATACAGGTAGCCCCAAAGATGCTCGCTCCCTTCCAGGGGATGCTGGTGGCCTTGAAGATGCTGGTGGCCTTGAAGATATATCGCCCATTTCCCACCGATGGATATTGCCAGTCCACGCCGCGCTCACAAGATACCGGCTGTCGGGGGTGAAGGCGAGGATATCGGCAGCACTTGGCGGCCCTCTGAACAACTGCGGCTCTTTCGTCAGGTCATTCGTATCCCATATACGGATAGCCGTTTCATTTGGCTGTTCGTGGACGGGTAGGGCGGATGGCGCTTCCTCATCGGAGAATTTGCCGCACGTGGCGAGAAAACGCCCATCGGGAGAAAACTCGACCGCGTTCACCGGCATGCCTTGGGTTGAGAGCAGGTGGACGGTGGTGATAGGGTCGCTGGATATGAGATCCCATACCAATATGGTGTCGCCGCTTGAGGTGGCGAGAAACCGGCCATCCGGGCTAATCCCGATGTCGGTCACGTGATCGGCGTGGCCCCGCAGCAGGTAGGGCGCAGTATCGGTAGTAGTATCAGAGGGCTGAAGAGGCCAAAACCACACGGCTTTCTGGCCATTATCATCCTGCTCGCCCAAGAAGCCGTGTATCACCAACGATTGGCCATCCGGGCTGAAAAGAAGATTATTTGGCAACGTTTCTGTGAGAGTGGTCTGATGGATTGGTTCGCCTGGTTGTGCTGTTTTCCACACGGCAATAGTGCCATCCCCATAGCCCGCCGAAATGTAGCTGCCATCAGGGCTAAAAGCAATAACCACGATATCGCTTCTCTCCTGGGGATTTGTATTGCTCTCCCACGTGATAATCGGTTTGGGAGTGGGCAATGACATATCCCACAAGGTGAGGAGGCCATCGTTGGAGCCAACAGCAAGCAGTGGTTTGTTTGGGTGTGGGGCGATGCATGTTGCGATTTGGCCGTTGGTGATGAGAGGCTTGCCCCCAATGTTCGCAAGTGAGTACATTGCCCCCTGGATGATGGTTGGGAAGTCAATACCCTCTCGCATCGAGGTGGAAAGCGCTTCGGTTGCCAGCAACACCCCCCGCTCTGGATACCCCCCCGCCACGGCACTACTTTGCGCGGCAAGTAGCTGCCGAATAAAGGCAAGACGCTCTTGGTGGTAGGCGGCATTCTCTTGCTCCTCCGCCATAATCTGTGCGAGTTTGGCCTTGTGGGCGGCGACTTGTGCATCTCCCCGCGCTTTGTCAGCCTGCTCACGTTGGTTGTTGGCCCACCCTGCCAAAACAATAGCCGCTACGGCCAATGCCATCGCAATGAACCCAAGCATCCGAATGCGGCGGGTAGAGCGTTGTTCTTTTTCGGTCGCCTCTTGTAGCTTCTGGCATTCGACAAAGTAGTCGTGTTCTGTCGTAGTGAGGTCATCGGGGTTGGCGGAGACCCATGTTTTCGCTTCTGCGTAGGCATAGCCGGTCAGCAACAGACCATCTGGTCGATTTTGTGCATCCCACAAGCTCGCCTGCTGCTGCAACATACTCAGATGCCGCTCAAACCAACGTAGGTTATCCTGCTGCACAGGCTCAATCAAGCGGTCGTGCGCCAACTCAAACCAAATCGACCCACGCCGCTTCTCTGCGCGCAGCAAGTAGGTGTTTATCAAGTCCCAAATGACCTCGTTGGAAAGCCCTTCGCTCTCCTGAACCCCCTGCAATACTTGCCCCCGTATCCCTGACAACGTGATGAGGTGATTCTGTATCCACTCGCGGATGATCCGCTCACGGACGTTCTGCCGCGCTGCCACGGTCGCTACCCGATCCGCGTAATAGCCTGCCAGCGCCGTATTGACATCGCCCACGTGCTTGACGGCTTCTTCCGAGATATGCGTGGCGGTGGGGGGGAGCGACTCCCACAGCCGGTGACACACTACCTGCAGTTGTACTGGCTCAATGTAGGGGCCAAGCTCTTCGGTCGTATGCCCATCTGGCCATTGCACCTGTACTTTGCGCAGGTCGTCAATGAGGAGGGTGGCAGCCTCATCAAGGAAGGTCACACCATGCTGTTGCACAGGCAATTGAATAGCATCATACGCTTTGTCGGCGCTGAGAAGGTCTAGGCGGAAGGTGGTGCGCAGCCGAGAGGGCAACATACGGAGATACGGCTCAATGCTGCCGACATAGTCCTCCCGCATAGAGAAGATGGCATGCGGATGGTGTTTGGGGATATCTCGCTGGCTGCGGCTGCGACGCGGTTGCCGCAATGCTTGCCCGACTTGGTTAAAAAAATCGGTTTTGGCCTGTTGATTGGTCGGATCGGTGGTAATAACCTCCTCAAACTGGTCGAAGATGAGCAGGAAGTCGCACGGCTCATAACTGGCCATCCGGTGGGCCAGGTAGTCAGAGAAGGTCATATGCGCCAACTGCTCTACTGGTAACTGCTCTTCAGGGGGGCGACCCTCCTCAAGTGACATCAACGCACTCAACACATAGCGGTTGATAGGCGGGGTGGAGGGGGCAGATGAGGAAGAGGTGGCAGGCGGGGCGGGGGAAAGATGTGGTATCTCCATATTCACCCGCACCGGCGGGAAGAGAACCATATCGCGCTCTACCAGCGCCGGAATGAGAGCTGCCTGTATCAACGAGGTCTTGCCCGCGCCAGAAGGCGAGTAGAGCAGCAGATAGTGTTCCGCGATAATCAGGCCAAGAATGTCGCGCACTTCGGTTTCGCGGCCATAGAGCACTTCGCCCATTTGGAAGGAGCGCGGGCCAACATAAGGATTAGCGCGCTCGGTAGGAACCTCTTGCGGGGGAGATGCCGCAGAAGGAGGAGAAGGTGGCTCTTGGGTTGGGTGATATTCAGTCATAGCATACTGCTACTTTCTATCGCGCCTCTACCGCATCCGCCCACGCCGGTCGCGGGAGCGGTCGCGGCTGCCACCGCGGCTTGCGATGGCTTCCTGCTGCTCGACCAACACCCGTGTAAAGTCTTCTACCGTCCCCCAGAAGACATCCATATCGGCATCTTGAAAGTAGCGCTTCATATATTCACGAGCGCGTTCGGGTTCAAGTGTCCGGCTGTCATCGGGGGCGATCTGACCAACGACATTGGTAAATCGTTTATGACGGCTGCGGCGGCTTTGGCTGATGAGGCTGCGGAAAAGCAACCGAAAGCTCCAATCGTACAGCTGAAACCCCAGGAAAATCAGCCCCGTATCGGCGATGGCTTCGCGCACGGCGATTGGGATCAGCTCTTTGTTGGCGGCAATGCCCATCAGAAAGTCAAAATAGTCGTCTTCGGTGAGCACGACCGACTCCGGCTCCTCGCTGATGCCGAAGATGTGGTAGACAAGTGGCCGCTCTACGCTTGGTTGATAGGAAGGATTGTCGTCGTAGACAGAAGGGAACATCTCCAAATCTTCATTCCAGCGGCAAATTTCGATTTGGGGTTCTTTGCCTACTTCTATCAGTGCTTCCTTGAGCATATTGCTGATATTCGCCGTGATGTAGATAGTGAAGGGCAAATTGGCTAGCACCTTATAAGGATTGGCAGGGTTTTGGGCGCGCTGTATCCTTCCCACCGCCGAAAACAGCTCCTCAAGCTCCGCATTTTGCAGTTCGGCGGGTATCAGGGCTTCGTAGTTGTCCAAAATCTTGTGTCGTAGGGTTTCGAGCAGCTCCTCCCGCGGAAATTGGAAATCTTGGCTGATCGAGAGGTATTGCGCAACCTGCACTATGTCGTTGCATTCGTGTGAGGCAAGCGGAAAATTGTAATATTCTGCCCATTGGCGGGCAATCTCTTCTGGCGAGTCGAGCAAATCAGTCAGGTGGGCGCTGAGGATAGGGGTACAATTGCCGCGTTCGATATTGCGCAGGAGGGCGGGCCACTTCTCAAAATCCTCCCCCTCATCGCCAAAGCCCGGCACATACCAAATACGTCCTTGCCGCAGCCGAAGGAACAACACCGGTATCCACCAATCAAGCCGCTCTTTGGCATAGACATATTCGCGGGCAACCGCCATCGCGCGGTCTATCTGGCCATCGCGTTGCAGCTGCTTGAAGAACTCTGGCATAAAGAGCGCCACCGTCTCCATAGAGATATTCCCCTGCATCGCCACCACCGCCGGTATTCCTGCTTCGGCGAGGCTGGGGCCAAGACTAGAAAGCGCACCGTGGTCAGTTGAGTGGGCGGTCTCTCCACTCCCCGCGCTCTGGCACGAGGCAAGCACCACGAGGCGGGGGAGGCATTGGAGACGACCCATCCGCGTGACGAGGTCGCTCCCCGCCACCACATCAGCCGTCCCGTCTTCTTTTTCTAGCCAGATGCGGGCTTGATTGCGGATAACCGCACCATGCGCCACCAAATAGAGAATATCATACTCTTCCCGCAGATGCTCAATGATCTTCGTGGTGCTTGCTTGGCCATCGGAGGCGAGGATCGTCGTTGGGATAGCGGGGTCTTGATTGAAAATTGCTTCAACACGGGCGGTCTCTCCAGCAACATCGACCGGTGCAAGCACATTCCCATCAGGAGCATACTCATTGAGGTCGCTTGGGTTGGCAATAACCACAAGCGCCCGGAGTGCGGTGCGGGCACGCAGCTTCACCGTCCGCCAATCGCCGCTCAAGAAGCGTGAAAAGAGCACTCGTTCGTTGAGGAGGAGTGGGTCGGGGCGCTGCGGGTGCATCAACGTTTCCCACCGAAACGTGTGTAGTTCCGATGCACTTGGCCCAAGAAAGAGCTTGAAACGCAGGAAGAGATCGTCCGCCTCCGCCACCGCAATAGCTTCGTTGATACGACTACGCACGTCCTGATCGGCAAGGAGTTGGGCGGTGAGGGTAGAACCATAGGCATCGGGAGCAACTTCGCGCACTCGCAGGGCATCGTCGTCAAACTGCATGGTGGGGAGCGTGCTGGCGAAGCGGTTGATAACATCGCTGCGCGGGTTGTTGAAGCGTAGCTCGACCGAGTAGTGAGTGCTATCCCGACGGTGGATGTCTATTTCAAGGTCGGCGTAGGTATCCATATGACGAGCCTCCTCAAATGAACAGGAACGCTCCTGATATTATACACTCCCTTTTTCAGCGTATTGGTTTTCTTTTTCACAACCGCCAAAACCATAACCTGGTACCAAAGAACTATTGAAGAACGCGTATATGATGGGGTATGCTTGTAATCAATATATGATATTGGCAGCGGCGCACTACTAGCCCTTCACATGACCTTGGTCAGATGAGTCCTACAGACCCACTGCTCTTGTTCTATCTCTTTCCATTCCTCTTTCTGCTCCCCGTGTTCTCCGTACGGTATACCTCACACCACTCGCGTCAAGGATAATGTGGAGGGTGCGCCAATTTCTTTCAGATCCTTTGCGCTTACCTTCTTTGCGCTCATCTCCTTTGTGCTCATCCCCGCCCTCCTTATGATACCTACTCTTCAATCTTCTGCATTCTGTGCTTTCTCAATAAAATGAATATATGGCTCTACCTCTTGGTATGGTTCTTGCTACAATTCTCTGAAGAGTCCGCCAGCTATGGTTTAGGAGAAAACTAGAAAGTAGAGGCATATGGAACAACAAGCGATTGCACGTCACGGGATCGTCGTCCGCATCATACACTGGGTCTTTGCTATTAGCGGTGCCGCATTGGCCATAACGGGTTTTGCGCACATTGGCCCGCCAGAATATCCACCACTCCACATTATGGGTGCTGTCGTCTTTACGTTGACCATCCTCGTACACGCGATTTACCACGCGGTTCGTGGTGAGTTTGCTATGATCCCCAAAAAGGGCGATCTCGGCAAGATCTCCCAGAGTGATCGGACGGAGGATGGGAAATATTTTGCCAAACAGCGGCTCATCTACTTGGCCGTTGGCATTGTGTCACTCATGATGGTTGGGTCGGGGATTCTGAAGATGGTAAACAAGGCGATGCGCCCCCCAGAAGGCTCATTCCAAATAATACTCTCCTCCCAAGTGCATTCGATTGGGGCCATTTTGTTTGTGCTTTTGGCGGCAATACACGTGGCAGCATTCGTGCTCAAGCCCAACCGCCCGCTCGTTCGTTCGATGCTCACCGGCAAGGTAGACCGGGAGTATGCTGAAGAGCGATACCCGCTTTGGGTGAAAGAACAAGAACAAAGCTAACACACCTTCTATATCTACCACATTCTTCATACAAGCGACACGCGGTGGATGTGTTCCCTCCGGCGGGAATACCCACCGCGATTTCTATGCTTTCCACCTGTGCTCTCTCTCCCGACTATGCCTTGTGTTTCTTGCGTCTCTTGGCAGACTATACTATACTGTACCCTTCGCAATTATTTGTGCGTCCTCCATGATATATCAAGCTCATCGCAGCGCAATCGACAAGCAACCCCAAAGCGATACACAAGCGAAATAGGAACACATTATGGCCAAAGATACCATCATCATTAAGGGAGCACGTGAGCACAACCTCAAAAACGTTGATGTTCTCATTCCCCGCGACCACCTCGTTGTGCTGACGGGTGTCTCCGGCTCTGGCAAAAGCTCGCTCGCCTTCGAGACGCTCTACGCCGAAGGCCAACGACGGTATGTGGAGAGTCTTTCCTCCTACGCACGCCAATTTTTGGGGCAGATGGAAAAGCCACAGGTTGATTTTATCGAAGGCCTCTCCCCCTCCATCGCCATCGAGCAGAAGAGCGCCAGCAAAAACCCACGCAGTACGGTCGGCACCGTCACCGAAATCTATGACTACCTTCGACTGCTCTTTGCCCGCATCGGCACGGCCCACTGCCCAGAATGCGGTAGCCCCGTCGGCGCGCAGACGGTTGAGCAGATGGTTGACCGAGTGTTCAAGCTGCCCCCACACACCCGCTTTATGGTGCTCTCGCCAGTTGTTTCCCAACGCAAAGGCGAATATAAAGAGGTGTTCGAGGAAGCGCGCAGCGAAGGCTTTTCGCGGGTGCGGGTGGATGGCGAGACCTATGACCTCAGCGAGCCTATCAAGCTCAACAAGAAGGTCAAGCATACGATAGAGATTGTGGTAGATCGGTTGACTATCCCCGACCCCACGCCTCTTCCCTCATCCAACGGCTCCCAACCGTCAAACAAGAGCGAAAGCGATGCCAACTCAGCAGACGATGCTGATGACTCCTTTATGACGCGGTTGACAGATAGCATTGAAACAGCACTCCGGTTTGGCGATGGCAAGGTGATTATCAGCACCGTCCCGCGTCCGTCTTCATCCAATGCGTCCGATGACAATGTGCCGCCGGAGGCAAGCGATCCTCCCGACGAGCCGGTTGAGTGGCTGATGAGCGAGACCAATACCTGTACGACGTGTGGGTTTTCCTTCCCAGAGCTGACACCGCAGATGTTCTCCTTCAACTCGCCACAGGGGGCATGCCAAGAATGCTCTGGCCTGGGGACGTGCTTGGAAGTGGATCGATCGTTGCTCATCGCTGATCCTTCGCTGACGCTGCACGAGGGCGCAATCGCCTATTGGGGCGAGTTGCGGAAGAAACGCGGTTCGTGGTCATACCAATCGCTTGCCTGCATTGCGGGTCACTATGGGTTCGACCTTGACACGCCGTGGAAAGACCTCACCGACAAGCAGCGAGCCGTGATTTTGCAGGGCAGCGGCGGGGAAAAACTTCGCTTTGACTGGTCGCACGAACGCGGGAGCCATGGAGTCTTCTACCGCACGTGGGAAGGCGTTGAACAAGAGATCAAGCGGCGCTACCAACAGACCGAAAGCAATACCACCCGCGATTTCTATGCCCAATTTATGAGCGAACAACCCTGTCCGCAATGCAAAAGTGCTCGCCTTCGCCCCGAGAGCTTAGCGGTCACCGTGGCAGGCGAAAACATCCACCAAGTCTGCTGCTTGAACGTGGGCGAGGCTTATGAATGGGTCAACATGCTCTTTGAACGTGCCCCACTCCCCACCGACGCCACCAATTACATCTCCGAAACGCAGCGCGAAATTGCGAGCGAAGTGCTGAAAGAGATACGCGAACGGTTGCGTTTCTTGCTTGATGTTGGGCTGCACTATCTGACCCTTGAACGTGCCGCACCGACATTGAGCGGCGGGGAGGCACAACGTATCCGCCTTGCCTCGCAGATAGGCAGTGGTTTGGTGGGGGTGACCTACATCCTTGATGAGCCAAGTATCGGCCTGCACCAGCGCGACAACCGCAAGCTCCTCAATTCACTCATCCGGCTGCGGGAGATGGGCAATACGGTGGTGGTGGTTGAGCACGACCTCGAAACCATACAAAATGCCGATTGGATCATCGATTTCGGGCCGGGCGCAGGCATCAATGGGGGAGAAATTGTCGCGGCAGGCCCGCCTGCGACCGTCGAATCGAGTGACACCCTGACGGGGGCGTATATGAGCGGGCGGCTGCAAATTGAGGTACCGGAACAACGCCGCCTTACGGCCATCCCCAAGGATACCCGCATCGAAATCAAGGGCGCGGCGATGAATAACCTTGCCAACATTGATGTGACCTTCCCGCTTGGCTGCTTCATTACGGTCACCGGCGTGAGCGGCAGCGGCAAATCATCGCTCATCAGCGAGACGCTCTATCCGGCGCTCGCGGCGCGCTTCCACCGTGCGCAATTACGTCCCGGCCCGCATGAGAAAATCCTTGGCACAGAGCACCTCGACAAAATCATCAATATCGACCAGCAGCCGATAGGCCGCACACCACGCAGTAACCCCGCCACCTACGTCAAGCTCTTCGACCAACTGCGTGAGCTGTTTGCCGAAACGCAGGAAGCAAAGTTGCGGGGCTATTCACCGGGCCGCTTCTCGTTCAACCTCAAAGGCGGACGGTGCGAAGCCTGCGAAGGCAATGGCGAAATCCGCATTGATATGCAGTTTCTGGCGGATGTGTGGGTGCGGTGCGAGGTGTGTAAGGGCAAACGCTACAATCGGGAGACGTTGCAGGTCAAGTATAAGGGCAAGACCATATCCGATGTGCTTGATATGGATGTGCAGACCGCGTTGGAGTTCTTTGAGAATATCCCGCGGGTGCGCCGCATCCTGCAGACGCTCCACGACGTTGGGCTTGACTATATCAAGCTTGGCCAACCGGCCACCACACTCAGCGGCGGCGAGGCACAGCGCATCAAGCTGGCGAAGGAGCTTGCGCGCGTCTCAACTGGCCGCACGCTCTACATCCTTGACGAGCCAACCACCGGCCTTCACTTTGCCGATGTCAAGCATCTCCTGAATGTGTTGCACCGCTTAGTGGAGGCGGGCAATACGGTGGTTGTGATTGAGCACAACCTTGATGTCATCAAGACGGCTGATTGGGTAGTCGATCTTGGGCCAGAAGGTGGCGATGGCGGGGGGCATGTGGTCGCAGAAGGCACGCCAGAGCAGATTGCCGAGGTTGATCAGTCGTGGACGGGGCGGTTTTTGCGGGAAGTCTTGTCAGCTACCCCCGTGGGAAAGTGAATCTACATAGACACGGCCCATATCGCTCTCTACCGCCTCATGTTATTTCAAATGTCGTTCCCGATCCGCGCTGTGGGGTCGAGAACGACATCGTCAAATGGCCATTTGCAGCTTTGTAAGGGTTATGTCGCGATTTCTGCCTGTTCCCGCTGATGGCGATACCAATGATTGAACCACACCGCCGCCGCCCCGCCGACAATCAGCAGCAAACTGACAAGTTGTGCCACCCGCAGTGGCCCAAAGTATAGACTATCGGTGCGCAGCCCCTCAATCCACAATCGCCCTAAGGAATAGACCACTGCATAGAGAAAGAGGATATCGCCCGGACGTAGCCATCGGCGTTCGGCGGGTGCGCCTGCCCCAAACTTCTTGTCAAGGAGCAACAGCACCCCAACCCCACACAGGTTCCACACCGATTCGTAGAGGAATGTGGCGTGAAAGAGCGTCTGCGGCGGGTAGGTGAAGAGATCGGCGTAGGCAGGCAGCCGGTGTGCGGGGTCTATCGTCACCCCAAAGTCAAGCAGGACAGTCGGGCGGCCATACGCCTCTTGGTTGAAGAAGTTGCCCCACCTCCCAATCGCCTGCGCAAGCAAAAACCCCGGCATGTGGATATCCATCCACTCCCAGAAGGGCAGTTTATTGCGCGTCGTGTAGAGGAGTGCCGAGAGAATTGCCCCAATAATCGCCCCGTGAATCGCGAGCCCGCCCGCGGTAATGTTGATCATCGCGAGGAAATCGCCCTCATACCGGCCCCACTCAAAGATGACGTAGTAGATGCGCGCCCCAATGATGCCCATCACCAGGCCGAGGATGAGTTGGTTCCAGGTATGGTCAGGGTCGTAACCGCGTTGCTTGGCGCGGTAGGCGGCCAGCCACGCCCCAAGGAGCGCACCTCCTATCACGAAGATGCCATACCATCGCACGATGATAGGTATGCCAAATATGGCGGTGTTAATCAGAAACGGATCGTCTGGTGGATGTAACCCCATAATCTCCCACGTTTATGTCTCGTCTACGGCTTATCTATGGCTTATCTATGGCTTATCTATGGCTTGTCTACGACCAACGGAATTCCATATCGACCTCGCCCACACGGATGTGGTCACCCGGCCGGAGCTGGTGCGGCACGTGCGGCGGGATGCGCACCTCGTTGATCATTGTCCCATTGGTGCTTCCCAAGTCGGTCAAGGTATACACGTCGTTGCTTAGGTGAATAGTTGCGTGCTGCCGTGATGCGATCCCCCGGTCGTGTTCGGCCAGATCAAGCTCTGGATAGTGTTGTTGTTTTGGGTCGCGCCGCCCAATGCGGCATGGCAACTGATCCAGCTTCATTTCCCAGGAGTTGTGCGGCGAATGGATAACCAGATACGCTTGCGGTGGGCCACCAAGAGGCATCCCGCACCCTGCGCAAAACCGTGCCCCTTCTTTGTTCGAGCGCTTACAATGCCTACAAATCAATCCTGCTTGGCCTGCTTGGCCCGCCTGACCCGCCTGGCCCGCCTGGCCCGCCTGTCCCGCCTGGCCCGCTTCTGGGTGTTTGGGCTTGGGAGTTGAGGGGGCTGACTTGGGTGAGACGGGCCGCGCTACTTGCCCTACTTTCCCGGGTGGCTGCTGATGAGATTTGTCTGGCTTAGCCGGTGGATGGACGTGTTGTTGCGTTGGGTCGCGGTAGGGTTTGTCAAGTGCCGCCTGTAATGCCTTTTCCATCTCGGAGCAGCTTGGATAGCGGCCATCGGGCCGTAGCGACATCGCCTTGATAACGATCTGCTCAACCTGCCGCTTGACACCATATTTCCACACATCGCCCGGCTTGGGCGGCTGCAAGGGAATAGGAGGGTTGCCAGTGATGAGGTGGAGCAGAGTCGCCCCAAGCGCATACACATCGCTGCGGGCGTCGGTTTGGGCTTTGCCATATTGCTCTGGCGGCGCATACCCCGCCGACCCCATCGCTATCGTATCTTTGGCCTTTTTCTCTTTGCGAGTACGCGCCACCCCAAAATCGATCAGCTTCAGCACATCATCCGACGTGATCATCACGTTTGGCGGCTTGAGATCGCGGTAGATAATAGGAGGATGTTGGCTGTGGAGGTAGTGGAGCACCCGGCAGAGCTGTATCCCGTAGGAAAGCACCTGCTGCTCTTTGAGTGGCTTTTTGTTGGCATGGAGGAGATCTTCTAGTGTTCGCCCATCGACATACTCCATCACCATCACCATCCGGCCATCGTGCTCAAAATGATCGGCAAGCACGGGGATGTTGGGGTGATCAAGTTGTCTGAGAAGCTCAATCTCCTGCTGAAAGAGCCGCCGGTTGTCTTGATGTTCTTCTTGCGAGGTGTTCGCCTGAGAACGCATCTCTTTCAGTGCCCATATGGTGTGATCACTTGACCGCCGTGCGCGATAGACTGCCCCCATCCCGCCACGACCTATCAAGTTGAGGATCACATATTCGTCTTGGGTACCGAGTATCACATCATTCGGACTGAGTAATTGTTCTTGCATAGGGTTTGGAGGAAGACGCTTCTGCTGTCGCTTGTCTTGATAGTCCAAATTATACCACTGAAACGGACAAGGCGGTATCGTGGTCGTCATCGTAGCCACCATCGTAGCCGCCATCGTAGCCATCAGATGGCGGTGTATTGCCCCATATGCAACGGTTGTGGTACACTACGAGAGGGCATATTCCCTGCTATTCCCCACATTCGGGTGGCAGGAACCCTTGCCAAGCCTTACATATATAGCCCGTAAAGCCCAGGTGCTTCTAGCCCTGGGATAAAAGGGCTTTCCTTGCTTGAGCCGCTTCAGTCGTATTTGTGTTCTTGTTGATTTTAGCTATACTGGACGGTATGGATAGTTTGCTTAAATCTGCATACCAGTACCGTCTCTGGCCCACAAAAGGCCAGGAGCGCTTGCTTGAGCAACAGCTCGAGCTATGCCGATGGGTGTATAACCAGACACTTGCCGTCAGACGTGACGCCTGGGAAGAGCGTCTGGAGTCGCTTGGGTTGTATGATACGAATAAACTCCTTCCTGATTGGAAAGCAGAACATCCATCGTTGAAGAACGTCCACAGCCAAGTTCTTCAGAATGTGCAGGTGCGTGTCGATCTGGCATTCAAAGTGTTCTTTCGTCGCGTACAGGCGGGCGAAAAAGAAGTGGGCTATCCCCGATTTAAGGGAAAAGGACGGTATGACAGTATCACCTATCCGCAGTTTGGGAATGGGGCGAAACTGAATGGACAGACCCTCATCCTGAGCAAAATTGGGTCGGTGAGAGTGAACCTCCATCGTCCTCTTGAGGGAACGATCAAGACCGTCACGCTGCGCCGTTCTGCAACCGGAAAATGGTTCGTTTGCTTCTCGGTTGAGAAAGAACGCACACAGCCACAAGATGTGCCTGATGCAGCGGTCGGTGTCGATGTCGGTCTTAAGACATTTGCCACCCTTTCGACTGGTGAAGCCATCCCCAATCCGCGGTTCTTCCGTCGTGATGAGAAAGACCTGGCACGAGCGCAGCGGAAACTGAGCAAGGAAGAAAAAGGGACACCTGAACGCGCCAAACGCCGCAAGGCAATTGCTCGTATTCACGAACGCATAGCAAACCGGCGAAAGGATTTCGCGCACCAGATCAGTCGCAAATTGGTAAATACATTCGGCACGATTTTGTTTGAAGACCTGTCTATCACACGCATGATCAAGAATCATTGCCTGGCGAAAAGCATTGCCGATGCCGCGTGGAACCAACTGATAACGTACACCCGCTACAAAGCGGAAGAAGCTGGTAGCATGTGTATTCAGATTGACCCTCGCGGCACCAGTCAACGCTGTTGCCGGTGCAAGACGACCGTCAAGAAAGATTTGTCGGTGCGTGTACATAGCTGTCCCGTCTGCCATCTTGAGATCGATAGAGATCTCAATGCCGCGATAAATATACTGGCTGTGGGACTACACAGCCTGGGTGTAC
>CAZGLO010000076.1:0-15817 GCA_964526735.1 uncultured Chloroflexaceae bacterium
TGGCTGCAAACCTATCGCCGCCTGGTTGTCCGCTATGAGCGGCATAGTGTCAATGTTCTGGGCTTCGTTCAACTGGCGTGTGTCCTCATTCTTCTACGGCAAATTTTTTGAGACTGGTTCATGGTATTGTTGTTACGTTTCACCGCAAGAAAGGGGAAATTGATCTCAATTAGTCCCCCCGCCGCGCCACCACCTGGACGACGGCGGCGTTGCCATTATGGTGATTGCCTTCGGAGATATCCCGCAGGGTTTCTCTTCCAATCTCAAGGCGAAGACCGGCAAGTTCTTCCTGCAGTTGTGCGAGGGAGACGAGCATATCGAGGTTAGAGGGGCCACCTGTTCCGCGGCCAAGCTGGTCGGGGGTAAACGACTCATTGATGAAGACCCCACCCGGCGCAAGCCCCTGCTGCACGCGCTGGTAGAGCGGTCGCCGTATGGCCGAAGGCAGATGGCAGAAGATGGAGATCATCCCCTGCCAATAGCCCGGCTCTATGACGAAGGTAGAGAGATCAGCGACGACGGTGGTTATGCTCACCTGGTGTTGGCGGGCCAACTGTTGTGCCTTTTGTAGCCCAACGGTAGAGCCATCTACCGCGGTGACCTCATAGCCTTGCTGGGCGAGGTAGACCGCATTGCGTCCTTCCCCCGCGCCCAAACACAACACTCGCCCCGATGGAAGCATGTGTACCATATCGACGAGAAATCCATTTGGCGCAGTGCCGTAGATATATTCCTGCGTTTGATATCGCTGATCCCAAAAGGTTGTCATTGTGTTTTGGTTGCTATAAGGTCATAAGGTAGGCGATCAAATCTTCAAGGTCTTCCCCCGACAACCGCTCATCATACTCTTGATTCATCGTGCCGGGTGGAAAGCCCTCCACAATATATGCTTCTGGGTCTCGAATGGATTGAAGCAAATATTCCCTCGCCGAAAGCCCTGGAACACGGTCACCCGCCTGCTCCGACAAGCCATCCATATTGGGGCCAACGAGCACATTCTTCTCGGCCTCTACATAGTGGCACATGGAGCACGGCACGACACCTTGTATCTTGCGTTGGCCGGTGAAGATTGCTCTGCCAACTTCGGGATCTCCTGCTTGTTGCCGCTGACGTTCGTGTGCATTGCGCGGTGGAAGTGGGGGAATTTGCTCCATGGCAGAGGTTTGCGTTCCATCACCACAGCCGACTGTGCATATCAACAGGCTGATACCAATGAGGAGGAAAAATAGATTTCTTCTGATAGTGCCCATGGTCATATGGTCATATTGTCCTTCCTAGAGGTGTCTAAACGTACTCAAAGTACGCCCTGTCCACACACCAGCCTACCCTAATTTGGAGCATGTAGGCGAAAAGGACACAGCCCATCCCCACTCTCCCCCGCCCCAATGTCGCCACGAACGAATGTTTTTCATTTCTCTCTTCTCCTCTCTCTTCGTGTACGTACTAGGTTGGTTTCCTCCACTGCCGTTAAAACGGCGTGGCTTCCACCGCGTAAGAGTCGGTGAAAGACGTCCTTTATCCCTATCCCAACGCTACATCCTACGGAGTATCTCTGCGAGTTGCCGCTGATGAGACGCTTGGGAAAGGGACTCTCGATGACTATGCCCATGAGGAGTGTTCCCGCCGGTGTGTTCAGAATATTGATTGAATTGTTGCATATGTTGCGAAAAGGCAACTAATACCTCTTGCAACGATTGGGTATTGGCAACGGCGTCGAGATGGATGCCCAATTCGGTGATGGTGGTTGCCACCGAAGGCGAGATCCCCGTAATCGTAATGGTACACCCCAATAACCGCAATGCTTGGGCAGTCTGTACCAATACTCGCGCCACTTGTGTGTCGATGGTGGCCACGCCCGTGACATCAAGCACGACATGGCGTGCGCCCTTTTCGTGTACATCGTTGAGCAGCCGGTTGGTAAGCATATCGGCACGTCGGCTATCCAATACACCCACAATAGGGGCAAACAATAGCCCATCCACAAGCGGAATGACAGGCGTTTCCAGCGTTGCGACGAGATCAAGTAACCGCTTTTGTTCGCTATTTTGCCGCGTCAGCTCTTCATTGGCTTTGCGGTCGTGCTCCATCATCTCCCGCAAACTACCGATCATCTGGTTGAAGGCATTGGCCAGGACGCCGGTTTCATCATTGGAGCGCACTTCTGCTGTCACCTCAAGATTGCCAGACGCAACACAATGAGCGACATTTGTTACCTTCTTGATGGGAACAGAAATCTGTTTGGCAATGCCCCACAACAGCACTAAAGCACCGAGTGTCAACGTGACCCCAATGCCGATCATCTGCCACATCAACATGTTTGCTTCGGCGGTAATATGCTCACCTGGTACGTCGATACCAACAGCCCACGGGAACAAAATACGCCAGAAATGAATAGGGACGAAGACTTCTAGGTGATTATCACCATTAAATTCAACGACCGTATTTCCTTGCCGGATAAATTCAAGCTTTTTACTTGATTCAAAGTTCGGGTAGAGCACTTCCGCCGGTTTGCCAATCAACTCCGGCTGGTCAGTCGCTGCCGCGATGGTACCCTGGTAGGTGATGAGCGAGAGGGAGCCGTGGCCATCGTAGATATTCACTGCATCAGCAAGCCGCTGGAAGAACTCAAGCCGGATATCGACCCCTGCTACGCCATAAAACTCCCCTTCGACGATAATGGGCACCACGAGCGACGTAATCATAACGTCTGTGCCCTGCACGGGATAGTAATAGGGGTCAGCAATGTGCTCTAAGCGAGTTTGCTTGGGGCGTTGGTAGTAGTCTCCAATGCCTTCGGAGGAGTAGCCCACCCGTGGCGCAATTGTAATATTCCCCTGGACATCGCGGCTCCAATAGGGGACAAACCGGCCTGTCTGATCGTGGCCTTCTGCATTGACAAACTGCGCATCTTTGTCATCAAAGGCATTGGGTTCCCATACGGTAAAGACACCAACGAGCTGCGTATTTTCGACCAAGATCTTGCGCAGCATCTCCATAACCTGGTCGCGGTCGAGATGAATCGTGTGTTCTGTATCTTTGACCGTCGAGAGGAGCTGGGCAAGTGTCCGCGCTGTATTGAGCGCCACCTCAATATCTTCATTCACACTGATGGCGTTGGCCGAGGCAACTGCAATGGCTTGTTGCTTTGCGGTATTAATTGCTGTGTCTCGCAAGGAGAATGCGGCGTAAGCAATAATAATCGCCGCAGTTATAAACAGGCACAATCCTGTCCATAAAGTCATTTTCATCTGAATAGTGCGTTGTCGAGGTGTACGTGAAGATTTCACGACGTTGCTCCCTGTCTAGAACACAAACAAAGGTTCTCTCTGCCACTGCCTGTGAATTATGCAATGAGGAAAATGGCTATCATCGGCGCCGAATGCATTTAGGCAAGAGAAATCAGCAATCTTATTTCATCTATTTTTTTATCTATAAAAGTGCCGTTGGGTACCCTGCAAGAAATATAGCAAAAGACAGAATAAAAGACATAACAAAACTCGTGGCACGAAGCCGCGTCACG
Source organism: uncultured Chloroflexaceae bacterium (assembly GCA_964526735.1). Classification (GTDB taxonomy): domain Bacteria; phylum Chloroflexota; class Chloroflexia; order Chloroflexales; family Chloroflexaceae; genus JAAUSY01. The sequence goes on from CAZGLO010000076.1 coordinate 3,521, forward strand.
AACGTCGTAGCGTAGGGGGTTGCAGCGGAAGCTGATATTACTCCTCTGACACCGTTGGAGAAGCCATATTACAGAGAAGAAAGGCGGGAACCACTCCTACAATCGTTTCGTTTGATTTCGTTGGATATTGAGAATTTATCGCCACTTTCGACAAATAATCGTCGTTCCTACTCCCACTTGTGATTTGATATCAAAGTCGTCCATCAATCGCCGTGCCCCTGGCAACCCCATGCCCATCCCGCGAGAGGTGGTATAGCCGTCTTGCATAAACTGTTCAACATCATCCATCCCCGGCCCTTGATCGCGAAACTCGATCTCTATGCCTTTTCGGCTACGCTGTTCTGCTTCGCGGACAATCACTTCGCCCGTGCCTGCATAGAGAAAGATATTTCGTGCTAACTCGCTCACGGCGGTTGCGATACGTGCCTGATCGATGGCGCTAAACCCTAAGCTTTTGGCAACCTCACGTGCATTGGAACGAGCTGTGACGATATCAAGATCACTTTGGATTTTTGTCACTTTGCTCTGCAATGGCATGCTGACCTTGCTACCTTTCTTGTATTCAGACGTACCGACACGTCGTGTGGAAAGAGACCCTCCACGCTTCCTCCCCCCACATGCGCATCACCGTCTGTCGTGATACAGAGAATCCATCACAGCAGATCTCTGAACGTCCTTCCGCAAGCAAACCGCATGGGGCGAACACACTTCCCCTCTTTCTCTTCTATCAACGGTGTTTTTTAAAAACATGGCACAGAAGCACTGCGCCCGCAAATGAACCGAACCACGGGGCCAAAGGCATACCACGTGCATCAATAGATGGCTCCACTAGTATACGATAGGTAGACCGATCCGTGAAATGACCGCCTTCCAGATTTTCCGACAGAATAGAGGGCTTTTCTCAACGCAGTGAATCACCCTTTCACCACTGCCAGCGGCTCCAACCGGGCGACGATACGTGCGAGACCGGCCTGCTCGACCGTCCGCACGACGGTGTGAATATCTTTATAGGCTTCGGGGGCCTCTTCGGAGAGGCCTTTCGTGCTGCCTGAGCGCACCAACACCCCTTGCTTTTTGAGGGTTTGGCGCACGTGCTCCCCCTTGACCTGCTTCCGCATCGCGCTCCGCGACCGAACGCGGCCTGCCCCATGCGCACAGCTCCCGAATGACTGTTCCATGGCGCGCTCCGCGCCGACCAATACGTAGCTAGATGTGCCCATGCTGCCGGGCAAGAGCACCGGCTGCCCCACCGACCGATATACTGCTGGCACATCGGGGTGGTTGGGGCCAAAGGCACGGGTTGCCCCCTTGCGGTGAATAATCAGCCGCTTTTGCTTGCCCCCCACGGTATGCTGCTCTTCCTTGGCGATGTTGTGTGCAAGATCGTAACACAAGTTCAGCTCTGGTGTGACACGCTGTTTCCGAAACACCTGTGCAAATACCTCTCGCATCAACGAGGTCAGCACTTGGCGGTTGGCAAAGGCAAAATTCGCCGCACACGCCATCGCGGCAAGGTAGGCTTGCCCTTCTGGAGAGTGCAGAGGCGCACAAACAAGTTGGCGGTCGGGAAGCTCAATCTGATACTTCTTGACCGCCTGCTGATGTTCTTTGATGTAGTCGGTCGCTACCTGATGCCCAAGCCCACGGCTCCCGCAGTGGATAAATACGGTTACTTGGCCCTCCCACAGCCCAAATGCTTCTGCGGCGGCACGTGCTTCGGGAGTGTTGGGTATCTCGGCGACGCGGCCAATCTCCAAAAAGTGGTTGCCAGCGCCCAGTGTCCCAAGCTGGTGATAGCCCCGCTCACACGCACGGCGGCTGACATGGGTTGGGTCGGCGTTGGGGAGCTTGCCCTCGCTCTCGGTATGCGCCACATCGCCGGGCTGCACAAACCGACTATCAAGCCCATCAAGCCCTTGTGTCCCGTCGGCCAATATCCGCTCAAGCTCACGCTGCGAGAGCGTAAATCGACTATTGTCACCCGTGCCAGAAGGGCACATCTTGTACATGGTTTGAAGGAGCGAGTCGAGGTGGGGCATTATCTCATCCGTGTGCATCTGCGAGGTCAGCAAGCGGACGCCACAATTGATGTCATAGCCAGTCACTCCTGGGCTGATGACACCATTCGGGTCACTCGCATCTATTGCAGAAATCCCCCCTACCGGCGCTCCATAGCCACTATGGATATCCGGCGCTGCCACCGTAAACCGTACCACTCCGGGGAGAGTAGTCGTGTTGACAAGCTGCGTCAAGCAATCGTCGGTAAACAGCGAAGGGAGCATCGCCTCGTCGGCAATCACCCGCGCTGGAACGCGCATATCTGCGCGGTAGGTTTGGGGGATCTCCCAAATGCAACGGTCTACTTGCACCAAATCACATTGTTTCATACATCCCTACTTCGGGAGCGGAGAAGAGTCCACAGCATAAACTGTGGGAAGAAGTGTTTCTTGGTTGCTCCCTGTTCGTGATCACCACTATAGCACGGGGGGGGATTCTCTTGCAAGGCAGGGAGCCCTTGGTTTCTTCACTTCCACACATTTTGCCACACTTTTTTCATAATTTCTCCATAACTAGTTGCTAAACTGTACCCAAGAAAAGAAAATGACGAGCTTGGTATGCAAAAGAAAGGAAATTCGCAATATGGTCGCTCAATCTACAACAACCCACGACGTACAACACCAGAGCAAATCACGCACAAAGCCGATTATCCGTGCCATTGTCACGCTCTCCTTGATGCTCACGTGGGCGTCCGTTGCCATCACCGGCTTTATGCTCGAATTTGGTGGCCGCCACGGCCCGCCTGCCGGAGAATTTGAGCGCACAAGAGAAGCAGTCACGACATCGTTGTTCTCAGGCCACATGCTTGGAGAAATGCACTTCTGGCTTGCCATTGTCGCGCTGGTGATTACCTTCGTGCACATTGCGCTTGATTGGAAGATGTTCACTGCCAATCTACGCAACATCTTTAAGTCGCGGTAGGAAGTGGAGTGTGGTGGAGGGGGGAAGACCCTACCCCTCCAACGCCACTTACTACCCTTGCAGCCGGATCATCACCATCAACGCCACCTGAGTGAGTAAAATCACGACAATTAAGATCACCAATAGCAGGGTTGTTCCATAGAGCCGCCGTTGCCGTTTGGGAGCCACCGATGGCTCCTGCGGGTGCGGCGGCAAAAAGAGATCATGCAAGAATGCTTCGCTTGATTGTCCTTCTTCCTGCATTTCGCCTGATTCCTCGCTTGCCGCTTGCTCTTTCCCATTTGCCTGAGCCTCTACACCTGACTGTTTCGCTTCTTGGTTGGTGATACGCTGTGCCGCCTGCAGCCGCGCCCGCATAATGTGCGCACGGGCTGGTCGTTGGTCGGGATCGAGCGACAACGCTTGATGCAACACCGCACTCACCGCCACTGGCACCCGTGGATTGCGTTCGTGGACGGGGATGAGTGGGTCTTTTCGCCCCTCGGCAGATGTTGAGAATGCATCCGATGGCGGAAATTCTAACAGACAAAGCGAGTAGAACGATTGCCCAACCACCTCTTGCGCTATCGCATCCACTTGATCGAGTACATCGGCGCGTTGTTCTTGGCTGGTGGGGTTGTCGCCAAACAGCCGACACTGCTCAATATTGTCGTACAGCGTATGAGAGGCTTCCTGAATTGCCTGATACTCCTTCTGATGCTCATCAACCGCATTTATGAGGCGTCGCAACCCCGCCTCATAATGCGAATAGGTGTCATATTCATAGGCCTGCAGCCGCTTGATGGCATCATCCGGCGGGCTCCCCGCCAAGAGATGATAAAACGTCGCTGCCAGCGTGTAGACGTCGCTGCGCGGGTCTGCGCCAATCCCCTGTATTTGCTCAAGGGCGGCATATTGGCGCGTAAAGCCGAACAAGACATCCGACTCATCCTCGCTCTGTTCTTCCTCCGTCCCCTGCGCCACCAACGAGAGCTTATCGCGCACCATCGGACGCTCGTAGTCGTGCGGGGCGAGGATCGGATTGCCCTTCGCCAGCCCAAAGTCAAGCAAGACGATTTGGCCCTCTGGCGTCAGCTTGAGGTTTTGCGGCTTGATATCACGGTGGATGATAGGCGGATTTTGGCGGTGCATATATTCCAGCGCATGCAACACCTGATCCGCCCATTGCAGCACATGCTCAACCCGGAACGGCTCGCCACGCTGTTTGAGCAACGCTGCCAAATCTTGCCCCGGGTAAAAGTCCATGACCATATACTGCGCGTGCTCTTCGACAAAATAGTCGGTCACAATCGGCAGGACGGGGTGGCGCAACCCTGCCAAAATCCGCGCTTCGCGTTCAAAGGCCCGCTTGAATGGTTCGCCACGAGAAGCAGTCTGTTTGAGAGCTACCGTCTGTGAAAGATGCTCATCTACGGCTTTGTAGACAGCCCCCATGGTACCCTGTCCGATCAGATGGACGATGCGGTAGCGGCCTTGCACTCGGGTACCCGCACTCAATATCACAGAAGCTCCCTCCTTTCAGCAACACACGATCCATGTTTCGATCCATCATACCAAAGATTTGGCGGGGCGGGCGGGGGAAATGCTTCGCACAAGCGAGTTTTCCCTGCCTCATGACATACTCATTTTCCTCTTTATGCGCTTGAGAAAGGGAAATGGTGGCGCAACATGGAAAAAATGCAGAAAGATGGTAGGATAGTAGGAAGGAAATACCAAGACAAGATCAGGAACGATAACGATAATGAAGGACACCCAAGGAAATCACACAAAGAAGGATCCGTATGATCAAGCAACCAACCACTCTCACATCCATCTCACCCCGCCCGGAACTGGAACACATCCGTCCAGTGAAGCACGGTGGGTTTCGGAGCACTCTTGAAGGACAGCAAATCCTTGACTTTAGTGCAAATGTAAACCCCTTTGGCCCATCGCCGCGGGTGATCGAGGCAATCCAGAACGTCCCCATCAACCAACACCCCGACCCGCGTGCGACGCCTTTGCGCCAAGCTCTCGCAGCCCAACAGGGCGTGGAGCCACACAACGTGATTGTTGGCAATGGCTCGGCCGACCTCATCTACCAACTGACTATCGCCTACCTGCGGCCCAACGACCGGGTGGTGGTGGTGGGGCCAACCTTTGGCGAATATGCGATGGCGGCGGCTATTATGGGCGCGGAGGTCATAACAACCACCTCCTGGAACTACCAAGACGATCAGCGGCAATTCACCTTTGCGCTTGATGAGTTGGTGCGGCTGTTGGAGGAAACACAACCACGGATGCTTGTCCTCTGCAACCCCAACAACCCAACCAGCACCTATCTACCGCAGGAGGATGTGGAACGGATTATCCAGGCGGCCCCCAATACACTGGTGATGCTTGACGAGGCCTATATCGGCTTTGTTGAGGAAAATCGGTGGAGATCAAACGAGCTGCTTGGGTGTGGCAACCTCTTCATCCTGCGCACCATGACCAAAGATTATGCGCTGACTGGCCTGCGAGTTGGGTATGGGCTTGGCGCGCCTGATATGATTACCGCGTTGGAGAAGGTGCAGCCGCCGTGGACAGTTAATGCATTGGCGCAACAGGGCGGGCTGGCGGCGCTGGCCGACCAACCCTTCCTCCACCAATCAATCGAATCATTCAATCATTCTAAACACCAACTGATCGACGATTTGCGTCATATGGGCTATGACCCTATTCCTCCGGCGACTCTCTTCTTTATGGTGCCGGTTGCCTCTGCCGAGATGTGTGCCAAATGCCTCCTAGAGCAGGGGATGTTGGTGCGTGATTGTACGTCGTTTGGCCTGCCAACGTTCATACGCATTGGGCCACGTACCCCTGAAGATAATGGTCGTCTCCTACACGCCATTGCCACCTGCAAAGGAGCTTGCCACACCCGCGCCCGTACCGTAAACGGTAACAGCTAAAACCACTTTTTCTCCCCTGGCCTTTTATTCCCATTCGCCATCTCCTGCTACACAAGCCCACGGGGGCTGGTAGAGGGGATGGCTATAGATGCTTCCCGAAACAAGATGATAGGCAAAACGACCGTCAAACGACCGTCAAACGACCATCAAACGACCATTGACCGTCAAACGACCGTCAAACGACCGTCAAACGACTGTCAATAGCATTGTTTAGCTATCTATTTGTGGACTTAAAGCATCCAAATAGACAAAGGATTAACACCAAAGTACTATAGAATTGCCCTATTCACCGTGCTATGGTTAAGAAACCATTAAGATCCAATGTCGGTTCTTTTGTACTAGGAAGGTTCATACCTTTATGTCCCGTTTCTCTCAACCCAACATTCGGCCCATCTTCGGTGTGGTGGGTATTCTTGCACTTGTTATCGCAATGGTGGGGATGTTTCCCGCCAACACCATGGCCTCTGAGCCAGCACCCGTCCCGCAAGAGGATTTTGAAGACATTCCCTCAACGGCCATCACGAGCAATAGTATTCGTGTCACGCTCAAGGATATGATGAGCAACACCGATGGCACGAAGACGTGGACGTATGAGGTGGAAGAGCTGAGCAAGCTCCACGACCTCAGCGACTGGGTGTTGGAGATGCCAGGGTGTCCTATTGTGAGCGCCACCCCCTCCGGCTACACCGCGGTTGACCCAGACCCGATGTCGGGGCTGCGGGGGATCCAATGGGATACAAGCGCCATCTCTGGCACGACGCCTATCACGGGCACGCCCCCCATCTCTCCCACCTACGTTGCCACTGCTGGAACGAATTCTCCCTCGCCAGCAGAATTCTCTGACACGGGCGTCTTTACCGTGACCGTGCCACAGACGGCGACGATGGGGCTTGTCCACGTGGCTGCCAAAGCCCCAAGCACTGCCTATGGAGAGGTGGCCGGGCCAGTCTGCTCCGGCGGGAGCGCCGATAAAGAAGGCGATATTGGCCAACTCATCATCTTTGAAGGCACAGATTTCATCATCAATGAGGGCGTCATTCTGTGGATCCTTCGAGAAGACGGCACGAAGATCTACCTGCCGGATATAAAGGTGGACGGTACAGGCAAGTTCAAGATTAAGATTAAGATTAACGTCAAGTGCAAGATTAAGATCCACGCCAAGGGCAAGAAGAGTGGCAAGCTCGTCTTCAAGGAAGTGGACGTGACAAAGATCACCTCTGATGTTATCCCAATCGACACCAGCCTTGAGCCTGACTACTGTGTCCAAGGTACCCACTACATCCGCTATTACAACAATGAGGACTTAGAGGGCGAACCCGTCAATAAGGGGTGTGGTGATAGCCACCTGCACTTCCGCTGGGATAAAGGCATACCGGCCTTCGGCGTTGACGATGACGAATTCTCTGCGAAGTGGTTTGTGAAGGTCAAGTTCAAGAAGGGCCGCAACAAGGTGCGCGTCCTGACCGACGATGGTGTGCGGCTTTCGGTCAATGGGATGTCGATCTTCAACAGTTGGCAACTCAACCCCGCCAGCATCTACGAACGTGATTTCTACATCCCCATCGAGGGTACCTATACCGTGCGGGTGGAATACTTTGAACACCACTATGTCGCGGCTATCCAGACGCTGTGGTGCACACCAGGCGACACCTGCCCCGCCATCTACCACCCGGTGCCCCGCGACGACGATGATGATGATGATGACGATGATAATGACTCAGATTCGCTCGCCAGCGCCCTCGCCGATGATATCCCCATCATTCCGGCGGGCGACATCGGGTCAGACAACGCCCCAGACATCTACATTCCAGAAGACACCCGCACCGCGCCATTGGACTGGAACATGACCGCGGGCGGCGACTGGACGACGGATGTGCGAGAGCTTTCAGATGACACAGAGGCAGTCTACTTGCCAGTTATCTTCCAATAGCGTATCATATGCCTCATATGAGGTATGAATAAACGTCTATTGAGCCTGCAAGTAGCAGCAGAGAGGCACAGTAGCTCCTAACCGTATAAGCGGCAGGGGCTACTGTCTTCTCATGCCTTTTTCTCTATGCATCATCGTGTATCTCGTGTATCTTCTCCCTATGCTCTCGATACAACCGGCATATTCACCGGCTCATTCGCCGATTCGCTGACGTGGTTGTTCCTTTTTGGGGTGGTGTTGAGTGTCTACATTGGGCTGATTATCGCCCCGCTGCCGGTGGGGATGAGTGCGACGAATGGCGATGAACCGCACTACCTCCTCCTCGCCCACAGCCTCCTCCACGACCACGACGTAGATCTCCTCAACAACTACGCTCAGGCCGACTACCGGCCATTCTACCCCCATACCATCGACCCACATCTCTTCACCTACGAAGGTCGCAGTATTTGCAACCACATTATGATTGGTCTCCCGCTGCTTATTCTCTCGCCTTACGCGCTGCTTGGCAGAATGGGGGTTGTGCTTTTCCTTACCCTGCTGATGAGTGGGGGCGTGTGGGCATTAGCACGCGCCGCGACGCACGCTTTCAATGGGCGGTGGGCAAAATGGGGGGTGTTGTTCTTTGGGGTGAGCTATCCAGTGGCGTTCTACAGCAACCAAATCTATCCAGAGACCATCGGGTTCGCGATTGTCTGCGTGCTCCTGCTGATGGCCTTTGCGCCGGTTGAGGGGAGGGACGTGGAGAGGAAGACGCTTGTTGGTCGGCAAGAGGGGTTTCCGCGGGCGCGGGCGGTGGCGATTGGGAGTCTGCTTGCCTACCTACCGCATCTGCACTACAAGATGACGATTCTTGCCGTGCTCTGGTATGCATTTATCTTGTGGCGTCATTGGGAGCATCGCAAAATCTTCTTTTGGTGGTCACTCCCCCCGATCCTGCTCTCTGCGGGGCTATTTCTGTTCTGGATCGCCACACTCTTTGGCACACTCTCGCCGCACGTTCTCACCACACCGATTGGCGGGACATTCCTCGGCGGCAATTCCGTCTCTGCAGGTGCATTGGGCCTCTTCTTTGACCAGGAATATGGGTTGCTCTTCTACGCTCCGGCCTATGTGCTGGCCGCGGTGGGGGGGGGGCATCGGCTCCGCAGCCGCACGACGCGCTTGGAGACCATCTTTCTCATCGCCATCTATGCGAGCTATCATCTTGTGGGCGCAAGCTACCAGATTTGGCACGGCGGACTTGCCCCTGTCCCGCGCTACCTGGTGCCGGTATTGCCCATCCTCATACTCTTTAGCGTCTATGGGCTGCATATTCTCTGGCAACGCGGGCAGTGGGTGCATCTTGCGGTGCTTGGTAGCGTGACCGTGTGGCTGACTGCCATCATCTTCTCCAATCGCTTGCTCATGTTTGGCTATGAGCAGGGTAGTAATACCATCTTGCGGGAGTATCTCCACGCACACACGCTCATCCAATGGCTGCCGTCCTTCACCACCGATAGCATGAGTAGCGTCTACGCCAAGCTCGCCCTCGTCATCGGCGGAGGCGCGGCGGCGGGGGGAGTAAAGAAAGACAGTTAGCTATAGTCAGGGAACACACCAGATGGTTGCTTCAAAGGCTTCACCGCCTTGTGCAGGCCCTTGCTTAGAATGGGCATTATTGCCATCCCACCAATCTCCTTTCATACCTTCAGGAATGTTGAAATTCGCAATGGGAGATGCCAGAGCGGGTCCATACTTCCATGCATACTCCTCATTGCCCTCAAGAGGCCTCCAATAGATTGTGTTTCCTCCAAACAAATTAGCAGCTTCTTCAGCCGTTGGCGGGCATTGGCCCACTTTAGGTGCTGCTGCTTCTGTTGCCTCTCGTGCAACCGCAGTTTCTTGTTCCCGTTGTGCTGCTATCCTCTCTTGTTCCAGGGCTTCGTTGGTGGCTTGTTGGGCCACTGTGGTTTGTGCTGCTGTTGTGGCCTGTTGCGCTACCTCGGTCTCTCGTTTTCGTAAGGCGGTTTCGGTTTCTTGTGCCCATTTTGCTACGGTGGTTGCTTCTTGTGCGGTTTCGGTTTGTTGCGACCGTTGGGCTTCATCAGTGGCTTGTTGCGCAACCATAGTTTCGGTTTGCGCGGTCGTATCTTGTGTTGGAACGGCTTCTTGTATCGGCTGTGTTGTGGTTGTTACCTCTCTCGTTGCCGTTGTGGCGGTTACCACGACCGCTTGAGCTGTTGCTGTATCCCGCGCTTCGACTGTCCCCTGGACTGCTAGGGCCATCGCCGTCTCTTGGAGGGCTTGGGTTGTTGTTGGGTTGTCAGTAGGCACGACGGTGGCTGGTGGATCTTTGGTGGTAAAGTAAGACCACAAGGCAGGTAACGAACTACCTAAGATCGTTGTCAATATCACCACAACGGCCCACACTCCGATATGTCTTCTAGGTATCTCCTCTGGAAGCATAACCACATCCTTTCTCGCTAACCACCTTACTTGTGACATTATACCACCCTCTACTCTCCACCGTCTATCTTCCAGAAATCCACCTTTTCTATACCAAAATCTTTACGTCAACTTCTTCTTTTTTGGTCGTGGAGGGCGTATGCTAGAGGAAAGCCACCCTGCAGTCACCTCCCACCGGAAAGAGAGCGAAGCATGCAGGGGAAAACGAACCAACCCAAGACGACCCTTCCCGGCGCACGCATCCAGTTGAGGAAGGGGGACTAGAAAGCCATAGGTACCAACCATGACATCGCATCGCAGCCGTTTGTATGGAATAACGATCAGCATTCTTGTACTTATCACTGCCGCATGCAGTAGTATCAGCCACGCTTCGACGATAGAGGTGATTGAGCCAACCGTCACGCGGCCAGGGGTCAACATCATCGCCACGGGCAACCCAGTGATCGGGGAGGCGCTCTTTCATGGGCAGATGAAGCTCAAGGGCGTGGTAGCGTGCAGTATGTGCCACTACATCCAGCCCGACCAGCGCATTCTTGTCGGCCCCAACCTCGACGGCGTCTTCCAAGAGGCAGGCAACCGTATCCCCGAGATGAGCGCGGTTGAGTACATTCGGCGGTCTATCCGCGAGCCGGAGGAGTATATGGTCGATGGGTTCCCTATCGGGACGATGAACGAAAAGTATGACTCTCGGCTGAGCGAGGATCACGTCAACGATATCATCGCCTATCTGATGACCTTGTAGGGGAGTAAGGAGTACCGCCACTTGAAATCGCCCAAGACCAGGCAGATGTAGGAAATGGTCGCGGTGGTTCTCCCCCTGCGAATGGTGCAGAGAAAGAAGATCGGCCCCTGTTATGAACAAAATCAACACTCATACGATGGCGACTGCATGTGAGGAGCCAATGGGAGCCAACAGGGGTTTTGCCCATCACCATGAGCACGATCACAAAGGGGGTCAAGAACGCGATACCCTCACAACATGGCAAACACTCAACAAGCGCGGACTTGCACTGATGGGAATACTCCCGCACCAACCACGACGGCGGTGGGGAGGGGCCAAGGCCAATGGCGACATTGTGATATTTCGGCTGGGAACCGCATTGTATGGTCTTCCGGCCCACATTGTGCACGATAGCCGCCCGTTGGGGCTATACGAGCCATTGCCTTTCACCCCTCCCTGCATCGTTGGCATTACCACATTTGAAAATAGGGAGATGGTCGTCATTGATATTCGCCCGCTCGTCTCTGGAAGACGCCCCCCTCCCCGCACCGACACACTCATGCTGATTGTGAACCTTGAGGGCAAGGAGACCGGCATCTTGACCGACGGAATCGTCTCATATCCCAGCTGACCGTAAAAACCTTGGTGCAAAAAATGCTATAATTCATCTAATACTCTTTATTCATATTCCACTGCACAATGGACAGAGAACTACCATCTAAGGAAAGAAGGGATCGGTCAACATGCGCACATCTACAAAAACACAACCCATTCAGATTATATGTTTCTGTATTGCGGTGCTTCTATCTATCAGTGGTTGCGGTGCGGTACTGAGCGAAGCAAAAACACGCGAAGTGGTTCCCCCCACCTACGCCCCCACTCAAGCAAGCGAAGCATCGGGAATGGGAGACCCTGTTGTCGGCGAAGCAATCTTCACCGGTAGAATGAAGATCGAGGGGGTGGTTCCCTGCAGTATGTGCCACTACATCGAATCTCATCAGCGCGTGTTGGTGGGGCCAAATTTGGTGGGCATCAGCGAGCGCGCGGGAGATACTATCCCCGGCATGAGCGCTGCCGAATATCTGCGTGAATCCATCCGTGATCCAGAGGCCTACACCGTTGATGGCTTCCCGCCCGGCACGATGAACCAAAGCTATGATGAGCGGCTCTCGGAGCAACACGTCAACGACATTATCGCCTATCTGATGACACGCTAATGCAATGAACCGCCAATGCACACCCTTACGGATAGCCCGTAAAGCCCAGGTGCTTTAGCCCTGGGATATAAGGGCTTT
>CAZGLO010000077.1:0-15564 GCA_964526735.1 uncultured Chloroflexaceae bacterium
ACGGGTGGAGGAGCGAGCACAAGCCCAGGTGCTTTAGCTCTGGGTAGCTGACTGCGCATTTGCTACTGACACGGGTGCATGGTCGTTTCGCCACAACCGCGCAACCGCGGGATCAGCCGCGGTACTTCGCGCTGGTAGCACCGATAGGTATCGCCGAAGGTCTCAACCAGCCGCCGCTCCTCAAGTATTGCCCCCACATAAAAGTAGACCGTGGCAAAAAGGCTCAACACAAGAATATTGACCGTCATAAAGGGGTTGAGCCAGATAAACACCAGGCTGAAGGTGTAGAGCGGGTGGCGGACATAGCAATACCACCCCCGAATGATGAGCGGGGTGTGTTCGATTGGCTCTTTCTCGGTCAGTTGCGTGATCCCCATAAACCGCCGGGAATCGTTGAGCGAAAAGGCCCGGTAGAGTGCCACCGCGGCGGCCAATTGCCCACCCATCATCAGCCACCGCCACGGCGATGGAACGACATAGAGCGTCTGATCGGGCAGCAGGAGGAAGAGAATCGTCCCCGCCGCGGCCATCACCAGCGAGAGGAGGTTGTAGCCCAGCCGATACCACTGCTTGGCCCGCACCCCAAACTGCGCATAGGCCCACTGCTTGGCCCACGAACTCGCCAGGAAGCTGTGGATACCCCCAAAGAAGACCAAATAGAGGGTCAGCGCGATGACGCTTGTGAGCATATCATTCCGCCTTTCCTGACCACGCGGCGTACCTTCTTTCCTACCCAACCACCCACATCGCTACTCATCTTCGTTGGTGATGGTGAAGGTTGAGTGCATATCGACGACTTTGGCGAGCATCCCTTGCGCGGGGCAATATTTCGTTTCGGAAAGCTCAATCGCACGTTGGACAGCATCTTCCTTAATTCCGCGCCCGGAGATGAGATACTCCACGTGCATCTTGGTGAAGACTTTGGGGTGCTCATCGGCCCGCTCCGCCGCAACCCGCACCTCAAAGCTGGCCAATTCTTGGCGCTTTTTCTTCAAGATGGAGATAACATCCATCGCGGTGCAGCCCGCCAACCCAATGGCAATCAACTCCATCGGCAGGAAACCGCCCTGCTCTCCCCCAACAGAGGTATCGGCGTCAAGCGGCAAGGTAAAGCCTGTCTCTGCCGAGCCTTCAAAGGCCATTTTTTGCTTCCAGACAACGTTTGCCTGCATATCACACCTCTTTTCTATGCTCTTTTAGATCTCTTTGTCATCATCATCGTCATCAAAGAGGTCATCATCAAACTCATCGCCCTCATCTTCCATATCAAAGAGGACATCGAGAAGCTCTTCGGCCCGCTCTTCGATAGCATCATCATCGCCATCGCGAATAGCCTGCTCAAGTGCGGCAATCGCTGCGGTAAGCTCTGCCGTGTTGCCATTTGAGTGTGCGGCTGCTTCGCGGGCGCGGGCGAGCAGACCACTAATCTGCATATCGGTCTCGACGACAATCTCTTGCGCCGGAATGTCTTTGCGATACCCGTTTTGTGAAGACTGTTCCAATGCTTCTATCTCCGCTCGTGTGCGATCAATGTCGGCTGGGCTGAGGGTGGCGCGGGTGGCGCGGACAGTCTTGGTCGCTTGGCGACCGCTCCCCCGGTCGATGGCCGACACGTGTAATATACCGTTCACATCAAAATCAAACTGGACAGTGACGCGGGGAGGCATCCCCGCCACTTCTGGTTGTAGCTCCTCAAACACAAACTCCCCCAATAACGTATTTCGCGATGCGACGGGATGTTCGCCTTGGTAGACCTTAATCTCAATCGCATCCTGGTCGGGGTAGACCGCCGAATAGACTTCGGAGCGCGAGGTGGGGATCGTCGTGTTGCGGTGGATAATCACGCTGTAGCAGTCGGGGACAAGGCGGCCAAATTGCCACTCCACGACCTGTATCCCCAATGAATGTGGCGTCACATCGACCAAAATAGCATCAATCGGGTCGCCATCAACGATGGCCGCTTGTACTGCCGCGCCTATCGCCACCGCCTCATCGGGGTTGACGGTCATATCAGGCTCTATATCGGTGTGATCATTGACCATCTGCCAGACAAGCGGGATACGTGTACTCCCGCCAACAAAGAGAATACGGCTCAACTGATCAACTTCGATCTCCGCATCTCGCAGGGCCGCATCAAATGACTCAATTGTCCCTTGCACCAGCTCCTTGATGAGGTTTTCAAACTCAAGTCGGGAGATTTCCATGTTGAGGTGGAGGGGTTTGCCCTCGTGCGTGATGAAATACTCCTCTTGCACCTGCGTGAAGGGCTGGCGAGAGAGCGCGATCTTGGTGCGTTCGGCCACACGGAGGAGCTTTGCGGCAGCGCGGGGGTCTTTGCGGGGGTCAATATCGTGCTCTTGGATAAACCGCTCGGCGAGGTAATCGGCGAGGCGTTGGTCAAAATCATCGCCGCCAAGCTGGGTATTACCGTGGCTGGCGCGCACCTCAATCACGCCCGTGTCCATCTCGACAATCGACACATCAAACGTCCCGCCGCCCAAGTCGTAGACGGCAATGAACTGATGTTCTTCAATTTGATCCATACCGTAGGCAAGCGCCGCCGCAGTTGGTTCGTGGATGATGCGCTCAACAGAAAAGCCCGCAATCTGCCCGGCTTCATAGGTGGCGTGGCGGGCAGAGTCGGAAAAATAGGCCGGAACGGTGATCACCGCACGGTCGATTGGCTCACCCAACACCTCCTCAGCCCGACGCTTGAGTTCGCGCAGGATAATACCCGATGCTTCCTGGGGCGTGTAGGAGCGGTCGCCAAGCGGCACGCGCACGTCCTCGCCCATCTTGCGCTTGACCGACTTGATCGTCCGTTCGGGGTAGAGGACATATTGGTTTTGGGCGGGGGTGCCCACAAGTAGGTTCTCGTCGGGGGTTAGCCCGATCACCGAGGGCATAATACGCTCGCCATTGAAGGCCAGCATACGCGGGATTCCCTCGGACACGTACCCAACCGCAGAAAAGGTTGTCCCAAGATCAATCCCTATCGTTCGACTCATAGTACAACTTCTCTCCTTAATGATGAAATCTCTGAACGAGGGAGGCTCTTCCCCCTCAACCCGTGTGTTGCCGGGCGACAATAACCTCTGCAAACCGCAACACCCGGTCGTGGAGATAATAGCCACGGCGTGTTTCTGCAACGATGCTTCCTGGTGGGAAGGCTTGGTAGGCGGGGGAGGTGTCTACGGCGATGTGATATTGCGGATCGAATGCTCTCCCCACCACCTCCATCGGCACAACATGGTGAGAACGCAAGACCGTCAAGAAGCGCTCTCGCACAAGGAACAGCCCATCTAGCCACGACATCATTGTTTGCCGGTAGGCGGCAACCTGCTGTATTGCATAGATGATGTGAGCATAGAGGGGGTCTCCTGTGTGATACCCGCTGGGAGGCATGTGCGGGGGCACGGGGAGATGTGCCAATGCGTGCTGCCCCGACCGCAGTGCCTCATCCAGGCCGTCGAGGGCGGGGAGCAATGATTTGACCAGCTCCACGCGCGCCTCGGCTTGAGCCGCCTTCCCCCGCTCGATCACGTCAAGCAACTCTTGTTCACGGCGTTCGTCTGCCTGCTGCAGCATCTCCAATGCTTCTGCAACCTGCTGCTGATATGCTTCCGAGAGCGAATTGGCTTTGAGCTGTTCTCTCCCCGAGCGTAGCACCTGCTTGTTGAGCTTTTGGATGGCATGTTGGTATTCGCTGACGCTGGTTTGTATCACTTGCTGCGTCTGCAAGAGCGAGGCGAGCTGTTCTGAAAGCTCCCCAAACTGCTGCCCCATATGCTGCCGTATCTGCTGCTGGGTGTGTGCCATATCCTGGCGAACACTCTGGTGATCTGTTCCCTGATCTGTTCCCTGATCTGTTCCCTGATCTGTTCCCTGATCTGTTCCCTGATCTATCACAGGCAAATGTCCTTATATTCGTGTTGCCAATCTGTACGCTCAATATCGGTCAACGTTCGGGCAACAGCAAGGATGTCTTCTGTATGCACTCCCCCCTCAAACTTGACCGACCGCGATGAGGGATTCGGCATGGGCCAGCGGTTGAGAGAAAGCATATTGGTCTCCACTCGCTTGGAAGGGTCGCGGAGCTTCTCATAGGCGGCACGGATACGCTTGAAATTGGCCGGATCGCGTTCAGGAGGGTGTTCGCGGACAAGCGTAAAGTAGGCACGCTTGATATCCTCACTTGTCGCGGAACGATCAAGCCCCAACGTGTGGTATGGATCGGTGTAGCTGGTCGGTGGTTTGTGCGTCGGCATGCAATTCCTCGTGTTCCTGGTTCTGGTTATAGGTAATTGTCTTCTACCCCCAATATGCTGAATAGGATATCAACCGTTGGGGTGAAGTTGGGATCGTTGAGCTTCTGGCGCACCTGCTCAAGGAGTTTGGCAAAGGAGGGGTCATCCTGTTGAAGCGCTATTTGCTTCCCGTGGCTCAACACCTGTTTGCCTTGCTTGATATTGCCATGCAACGCAAGCGCAAACCCGTAGATCAACGAAGCTTGCGGGTCGTCTTTCATCCTCTCCCACATCTCCCGCGCATAGGGCAGCACGACATCAATGTGGGCCATGGGGAAGAGATCGATCACCAAGTCGGCGATATAATGAATATCCCGCTGTTCAAGCTCAACCGCCTTTTCAATATACTCTTTGCCGATCTCATCCCACCGCGCATCGCGTTCGCTATTTTTCTCTGCCCGGCCAGATTTGCTCATTATATGGAAGAAGCGTTTCGTTCGGAAGGCCGTCAGCCCAATATTGAGCATCAGGTCGCTCTTGATCGGGACGTGTTCAGCCCCTTTGTCCAGCACCTCCCGCATCAAGTCATACTCTTCGGCAATCAACCACGCTTGCGCAATCTGTACGTAGATAGAAATATTTTCGCCAGCAAGCCCCAACGCACGGTTGAGGTACTGCTTTGCCTCTTCGTGGTTCCTGTTTTGGAACGCTATCTGACCGAGGAGGAGGGGAAATTGAGGGTCTTCAGGCGCAAAGGCTTCTCCCTCTTGGAAGACTTCTTTGGCAAAGATCGATATTCCGGCTACGCGAAACCGTTCGCCGCGTTCTCGGATGGATTGGATGATGGCGAGCCGGATATCTTCGCGGTCGGGATGATGCTCATATACCCGTCGCAGTGATTTTTCTGCCTGTTGCAGCTGCCCGCGGAGCTGAAAGATAGCCGCTTGGCGTATGAGGGCTTCGGGATGGTTTTCATCCATCGCGAGAATGCGATCTATCTCATTGGAGGCAGCTTGTTCTTGGTCGTTGGCAATAAGCGCGTCAACTAGCTGCATACGCATGTCGATATCTTTGGGGTGCTGCTTGATGGCCTGGCGGAAGAGCGACACCGCCCGTTCTGGCATACCAGCGTGTTTGTAGCAATGAACAACCCGCTGCCGCACCCATGCCCACCCCTCTTCGCCATAGGAGTCGGTCACTGCTTCGCCGTTTTTCTTGCGCCGTCGTGGGCGTGTCCGCAGAAGGGTACGCCATGCTTCTGCTGCTTCTTCCCACTGTTCTTCCTGCTCATAGGCGATGGCCAGGTTGTGGACGAGGGGGCGGGGTGAGCCAAGCATCGATTTCTGGCTGACCAGCTCGCGGGCACGTTCCCACAAATCAATCGCTTGCTGCCAATTGCCATTGCGCGCCATCTCCTCTGCCAGCCGGTCGAGGGCGGTGACCTGTAGATGGTGGAGAGGGCCAGCGTTGAGCGGCGTTTCGAGCAATTGTAAGGAGATATCGGCGGCTTTTGCCACTTCTCCCGCCTCAAGCAGTTCATAGAGGTAGTGCGTCGCAACGGCGGCAATCGTATCAAGCCACCACGGGTGATAGGTGAGCGAGTGGGAGGAGGGAACCCATGTCTCCAACGCGGCCTGATAATCATCAAGCAGCGCATACGAGAGACCAAGGTAGTAGCTGTGTGTGCTGATGAGCAGGGGAGAGGCAGTTTGGCGGATGGCGGGGGCAAGGCGGGAAAGCTCGTCACGGCTGTGGGCGATTTTGCCCATTTTGAGGAGCATCATCCCCGTCCACAGGTGTTTTCCACCGTCGGCAATCGCTATTTTACGCTGTTTTTTGCTCTTCGTTGCGCTCTTACTCTTGGCACTGTCATCGGTGGTTGGAAGAGTGGTCGCAAGCTCGTCATCGCCAAAGAGGTGTTTGTTGACAGCAGCACACCACTCATCGACACTATCCTCACTATCCTTACTATCTTCACTATCCTCACGAGCATTGGCAAGGGAAATATCAGGCGGCTGCTCCGCCAAGAGCGTGGTCAACGGTGAGAAGACGGGGTGTTGGGCAATCACCGTGGCAAGGGTAGATTCATCAGTGGGATTGGCCTCAACCGCCGCCAGCGCGGCTGCACGCTCGAATAGCTCTTTTTCCTCTGGGGTAGGCGACCGTTCTTGATGCTGTTCTTGATGCTGTTCTTGATGGCGCTGGGTCTGCTCATATAGGCGTTGGGCCTCTTCCAACTGCCCCTGCCGGTGAAAGGCAAAGGCCAAGTGCTTGAGGCAACGATGATCATCTGGCCGTAGTTTCAGGGCCTGCCGAAAAAGATCAATCTGTTTTCCGGCATCGGGTTCGGTGGTTCCCTGGCGGAATAGGGCTTCCTCTATCGCCTCCTCAACGGCGTCGCTTCGCGGCTCAATCAACGACCAGTGTTGGATGGCGACATTCATATGCCCAGAAGAAAATGCCGATTTGCCTTGCTCGAGTGGACTGCGACGTGTTTTTGGCCCACGAGCAGGACTTTTTTGTGAAGGAGCTTTCTTCTTTTTTTTCTTTGGAGACATATTTCCTTTCAAAAACCCCTGTAACCATAATGGAACTTTATGTATTTGATCTTTGATTGCCATAATTCAAGGAAAGAAGTTATCCCCGACTATCAATGCTTATAGATGTTAACATCTGCTAACATCTGCTAACATCTGTTAATATCTTTACCCAACTCGCACGAGTACCAACGCTTTCTTGCTCTCTCCCGCGCGCATATTGTAGCATAGAGAGAAGCTCTAATGCAAAAGAGAGGGGCGAGCCAATCATCATCTTTTTCCAGAGAGACAAAAGGAGAGGGAACGTTGCTCCCTCCCCTCCTCCTCCCCCCTACGGTTGCTTACACCACGAGGTTGAGGGGCAACTCCATCAGCCGCTTGATGCGCTGCAGGAAGCGTGCAACCGTTGCGCCATCGGTCACGCGGTGGTCGGCGCTGAGCGTGATACTCATCACCTCCGCCACGACAATCTCCCCATCGCGCACGGCGGGCACCTGGCGCAATGAGCTTACGGCGAGAATGCCAGCTTGCGGCGGGGTGATAATCGCGGCAAACTCAACCACATCAAACATGCCCAGGTTGGAGACGGTGAATGTCCCGCCCTCCAGCTGCGACTGCTTCATTGTCCCGTCGCGGGCGTGGGAGGCTAATTCTTTCACCTCCGCCGCAATCGTCCCCAAGCTTTTCTGGTCGGCATCGCGCACTACCGGCACAATCAGCCCATCATCCACCGCCACCGCCACGGCCACATTCACGTGTTCGTGCTCCACAATTCCGGGTTCGCCATCATCGCGCACTGCATAGCTGCTGTTCATAATGGGGTATTCGTGGAGAGCACGCGCCACCGCCTTGATAATCATATCGTTGACCGAAATCTTGACGGAGGCGGCCTTACTCTCGTTTATCTCTTTGCGGAGGGCTAAACATCCCGCCATATCTACCTCGCTGACCATGTAGATATGCGGCGTGCCATTCTTCGATTCGGTCATATGGTGCGCAATCGCCCGCCGCATGCGGTTGAGCGGCGTGAAACCTTCTTCCCCCGCCCCGACGGTCATTCCTGCTGTCGTCGCTGTCGCCGGAGCCGTTGACGCTGATGACGCCGAAGAAGCAGATTTCCCTTTGGAGTGGGCGGAATGGAGGTTTTTAGAAGGGTGCGCCTCGTGGTAATCCTCAACATTCTCACGGATAACCCGCCCACCTGGCCCGGTGCCTTCCACATCACTGATATCGATGTCATACTCTTGGGCGACGCGGCGGGCAAGTGGCGATGCTTTGGTGGTTGGCTTGTCATCCGACTTGGTTTCTACCGCTTTGTGTTCACCTGTATCGGGCTTGGGAGCGGGTGTCTGAGATGATGTCTGAGCGGCTTGAGCGGATGACGGAGCCGTTGACGCCCCCCCGCCATCCCCCTTTCCATCGCCAACCAACGCGATGATATGGCCGATGGGGGCGGTTTGGCCAGAGCCGATGATAATCTCTTGCAACACGCCGTCCTCATAGGCTTCCAGCTCCATCGTCGCCTTATCGGTCTCGATTTCGGCCAGGACATCGCCCCGCTTGACGCTATCGCCCGGCTGCTTGACCCATTTGCTGATTTTACCCTCTTGCATCGTGTCGCTTAAGCGCGGCATGGTGACCTCAGCCATATTACCTCCTTGTTATGCTGTTTTGAGCGCCCGGGTGCCTTCCAATGTCTGGTATATAGCCTTCACAAGCTGTTGGTCATTGGGGAGGGTTGCTTGCTCAAGGACTTTTGCATAGGGAAGCGGCACTTCGGCGCTGCCCACGCGCAATACCGGCGCATCAAGATAATCGAATGCCTCTTCCTGCAGGGTGGCTGCAATTTCTGCACCAATCCCATATGAACGCCAATCGTCCTCTATCACCACGGCACGCGACGTTTTGCGCACCGAGTTGACGATTGTTTCGCGGTCAAGTGGCCGCAACGTCCGTATATCGACCACCTCCACGCTGATATTTTCCTCTTCCTGCAGTTGGTTGGCAATCTTCAGCGCCAACGACGTGGTGCGAGAGTAGCTAATCAGCGTGATATCCTTCCCTTCGCGCTTGATATCCGCCACGCCAATGGGCAATGCATCATCAAAATCGTCAGGCACCTCGCCCTTAAGGTTGTAGAGCGCCAGGTTTTCTAGGAAGATAACCGGATCGTCATCGCGGATAGCCGCCCGCAACAGCCCCATCGCGTCGTACGGCGTGGCGGGGGCAACGACCTTGAGGCCAGGGATGTGGGCATAGTAGACTTCGAGGTTTTGCGAGTGGGTGGCGGAGAGTTGTTGGCCACCCCCGCCGGGCGTCCGCAGCACCATCGGGACACGTACTTGCCCGCCAAACATACCATATGCCTTTGCCGCGTTGTTGACGATTTGGTCGATGGCGAGGAGGGAAAAGTTGATCGTCATAATCTCCACTACTGGCCGCATACCAAGCATCGCCGCGCCGATGGCCATCCCCACAAACCCCTCCTCCGCAATGGGCGTGTCAATGACCCGCTCTGCGCCAAACTCCTGGTGGAGGCCTGCGGTGACCTTGTAGGAACCCTCAAACACGCCAATTTCCTCTCCCATCAGCACGACATTCTCATCGCGGGAGAGTTCTTGCCGCAGTGCTTCGTTTAAGGCTTGGCGATAGGTGATTGTGCGCATAGGGGCTACCTCTTTTCCTGGCTAGCGGCGGCAATGGCAGCAGTAGATTTGCCGACCGGCGTTGCGTAGGTATAGCTGTACAGATCCTCAACCCGCGGGTCGGGGCTTTCGTTCGCAAAGGTGATTGCGTCGGCGACGGTCTGCTCAACCTGCTGCTGCACCTGCTCAAACCACGCCGTATCGGCAAGTTTTCTCTCACGCAGCAGCTCGGCAAACCGCTCAATGGGGTCATCGGCGCGTTCGCGCTCAACTTCCTCTTCCGGGCGGTAGCGGGCCGGATCGACCACCGAATGGCCCTTGAACCGATAGCTAATCGCCTCAATGATGGCGGGTTCTCCCTCAGCAATCGCCCGTTCTCGCAGCCGCTTGGTCGCTTCGTGCATCGCAAAGACATCGCGGCCATCGACCCGTTCGCCGTGGATGCGGTAGGCACACCCCTTCTTGTAGAGGTCTGGTTCGGCGGAGGTAGATTCGGGGCGCGATCCCATTCCATAGCCGTTGTTGACGATGAGGAAGAGCACGGGCAGGTGGTAGAGCTTGGCGATGTTGAGCGACTCGTGCCACGCGCCAATATTCGTCGTGCCATCGCCCATCTGACACACCACCACGCCTTCTTGCCGCCGGTATTTGAGTGCAAAGGCCGCGCCCGTCGCGAGCGGGAGTTGGCCCCCTACAATGCCGTAGCCGCCCATAAAGTGCGCGTCAGGGTCGATAAGGTGCATTGAGCCGCCGCGTCCCCGTGAGACGCCAGTCTCTTTGCCAAACAGCTCTGCCATCACGTATTTCGGCTCAACGCCACGGGCGATGATATAGCCATGTTCGCGGTAGTTGGTGAATATGTAGTCGGCAGGGGTGAGCGCGCCCATTAGGCCCGCAATAGTGGCTTCTTCGCCGGTGTTGAGGTGGCAATACCCGCCAATTCGGGCTTTGGTATACATCTCCCCCGCCCGCTCCTCAAAGTGCCGGATGAGCAGCATTTGCTCGTAATAGCCGCGCAAGATATCGGCGGGTGCGTCTCCAAGCGAAGCGTAGGCGGATGAAGGGCTGGTAGATGTGGATGACGCGGTGGATGGGATGGATGGGATGGTAGACGACAGATGGTCTGCGTCCCGTTGCATAGCGACCTCTCTTTCAAAAGAAAATACTATTGTAACTACAATAACAGAAGAGGACAACATGAGCAAGAGGAGACGAGGTATCCCGATAGGCCAAAACAGCCTAATCTACCTAAGAACCAGCACGAACGAGCATGCTAGAAGTGCTGATACCTCTTGTAGCTCTTGAAAATCGCATAGGCAATGCCCTCTTGTAGCGTACTGAGTGTCCTGATGGCGCTGAGGTCTATGCCAAGGCCAACAAGCGTTTGTGCCATCGAAGGCCCAATACCAGTCAGCACGACTTCTGCGCCGAGCAGCCGCACTCCATACGCGGTTCTCATGAGCAGTGCTGCAATTTCCGTGTCAATTGTGGAGACTCCCGTCAAATCGATCAATACAATGCGGGCATGGTGGTCGCCCACGCCATCCATCAAGGCCTCCATCATCTGGCGGGCACGGGTGGTGTCCATAGAGCCGATCAGCGGGGCAGCTATCACGCCTCTGGCGATGGGGATAATCGGGGTAGACAGCTCGTGGAGGGCAGCGCGCTGGGCGTCGATAATCCGCTGTTGCAACAGTTCCCGCTCTTGCTCTGCCTGCTTGCGCTCGTTGATATCGACGACGGTGGCAAGGGCGGCAGGTTTGCCATCAAGCGTGATAATGCTTGCAGAGAGGTCTACCCACCTCTCCTCGCCCTGCTTGGTCACCACCTTGACCTCATACCGCGGGATAGTTTCGCCACCGCGTAGCCGCGCTAGCCCTTGTTTGCGCACCATATCCTGGTGATCGGGATGGATAATATCCCAAAAATTCATCTGCCGTATCTCTTCGCAGGAGTAGCCAAGCAGCTGTTCACCGGCGGGGTTGGTGTAGCGGAAGGTGGTACCTTGGGCAATCAGCAGGGCGACGGCGGTGGAGTCAAAGAGCGTGCGGAAGCGCAACTCGCTGGCACGTAGCTCTTCTTCCATGCGTTTGCGTTCTGTTCTGTCGAGTGCGGTGACAATAATGGCATTTTCACCCTCAAACTGCACCAAACTATTGGTAATCTCAAGCCAACGTTCGTGTCCCCCCTTCATCATCACCTTGATTTCGTAGTTTTGAGGGACAGCCTCGCCGCGTGCTCGTGCGGCTGCCCGCGTCTGTACAAGCTCCAGCGATTCGGGGGCAATCAGGTCGCTGAAGCGCTTGGTGAGGAGTTCTTCTTCGGTGTAGCCGGTAAGCCGTTCGGCGGCGGGGTTGACGTAGCGAAATTCGCCGTCGTGGTGGATGAATGTTGCAATGCCGACGCTCTCTATCAGGGTGCGGAAGCGCAATTCACTGGCGCGTAGCTCTTCCTCCATCTCCTTTCGCTCGGTAATGTCCTCATACGTTCCCAAGATACCGATGACGGTACCATTGGCGTCCTGCAGGGGGATCTTGCTCACGTCGAGCCATATCTGCCGCTCGCCATTGTGTACTTTTGGCTCGACGGTGTGATATTCGGGGGTCTTGGTTGCCAAGACACGCTCATCCACCTGCCGAAAGATTTCGGCGTTTTCACGGTTCCAGACGAGATCGTAGTCGGTTTTGCCGATAATCTCTTGCGGATCGCTCAGCCCAATATCGTGCGCAAAGATATGGTTGCATCCCTGATAGACAAAGGAGCTGTCTTTCCAAAAGATCGCTTGTGGGAGGTTGTTAATGATGATGTTGAGAAGCTGCTGTGATGCATCCAGGGCTTTTTGGGTCTCTTCCTGAGACGAGATAACATCTTGGAGCTGAGTGTGGAGAGCATGATACTCCGCGACCATCGCCTCTAGCTCGGCTACGCGCTGCCGCAGTGCGTGTACTTCCTCCATTGGAGCGTCTGGTTGTTGTTTGTATTCTTCCATTGCTGCTCTCTGTGCTCACTATAATCAATCAAAACCAAAAGAAATAGTCCTTCAAGGCCACTTTACCCTTCAAATCCCTTCAAATCGCTTTAGATATAAAATAAAACGGGGCGTGGTTGCTTCATTGCATGCCATATTTTACCGCATTGTTAACATTACGATTTGGGAATAATATCTCCCCGTAGTTTCTCGCGTAATAGTTCTTGTACCCGTTCACATTCTATTGCGAGTTGTTGAATCAATTCGCTTACTCCATCGTTAGACCCCTCCTTTCCTTTTACCTCCAGTTCGCGGCTCATACCAGAAAGCCGCATTGCGCCGAGCTGTGCGCTGCTCGACTTAAATGAGTGTGCCAATCGCTGGATTTCGGAGAGTGCTCCTCCGGCGTTTGCCTGCTGGATGGCAGTGAGTTTGGCCGGAATATCTTCAAGAAAAATGCGGATAAGTTCCCGTGCCAAGTCAACATCGTTGCCAATCATCGAGAGGAATGTTCGGTACGCATCGCAATCGAGGGGTTCCTCGGATAATTCAGTCAAATTGGAGGGTAGTTTGGAGGACTTGGAGAATTCGGAGAACTCGGGCAAGTTGGCGGCATTGGGAGAGGAGGTTGATGATGCCGCGGATGATGCAGTGGATATGTTGGCCTTGGTGGGCAACGTGGCTTCGTCTCCCTTGACATTGTAGCGATGGTAGTTGCGGGGGAGAGGAATATGAGAAGATGTACCAATTTCGGCCCCCATCTCGGCGTGCGATGTGCTATTTGGTACCTTCAGCAAGACACTAATGAGTTGATCAAGCTCCACCGGCTTGCGTAAATAGTTGTCCATCCCCGCCGACAAGCACCAATGGCGGTCTTCTTCCATGGCGTGGGCGGTCATCGCGACAATATATGGCTGCCAATCTTGCGACCACTGATTGCGAATGCGTTGGGTGGCCTCAATCCCGTCCATCTCCGGCATTTGCACGTCCATCAGCACCACGTCGTAGAAGCTATGCTCCAACGTCTCCAATGCTTCCTTGCCATCGGCGGCGACATCGGCGCGGTAGCCCATCCGCTCTAGTAGATGCAACGCCACTTTTTGGTTGATGGGGTTGTCCTCCGCAATCAAGATGCGTAAGGGATGGCGTTGGGCCATTGTTGGGTCGATGTGGTATTGCGCTGCATGTCGTGAGGAGGGGGCAGGAGAATTGGTGTGTTCGGTGAAGATAGCAGCAAAGGCTTCGTAGAGGTGTGAAGGGCGGACGGGGCGGGTGATAACGGCGGCAAATTCAATGCCTGCCGTCTGGACGATTTCGTCCCACAGCCCCAGTGATACCAGAACAACCATCGGCAGCTGTTGGCTCTGCTCAAAATGCTGTATTTCCGTCGCCAACGAGATGCCATCCATCTCTGGCATATGCATATCGAGCACGGCGACATCAAATGTCGTGCCTTGTTTGAGCCACTCAATCGCCTCATAGCCAGACGAGGCCACCCACGGGAACATCCCCCATGCCTGCACTTGTTGAGCCAGGATAAAGCGGATCGTCGCGCTATCATCCACAATCAGGACACTCTTGCCGTTGAAAGAGCCGTAGGGGGGGAAGTAATCTTCTTGCTGTTCCTGCTGCGCGGGCGTGGCCGACTCGACCAACAGCGTGGCGTGGAAAGTCGACCCCTCATCGACCTTACTCTCGGCCCACATCGTGCCGCCCATCAGTTCTGCCAGCCGCTTGCTGATGGCCAACCCCAAGCCGGTGCCGCCATACTTCCGCGTGGTAGAGCCATCAACCTGGCTGAAGGTGTGGAAGAGGGTGGTAAGGCGGTCGCGGGGGATGCCAATCCCGGTATCGCGTACCTCGACATGAAGCTCGTAGAGTTGACTTCCCTCTTCTTTGTTCTCATCCCCAAGAGGAACATCGACATTGCCGAATGATCGCGATGAGACAGAAACGACAATCTCTCCCTCGTGCGTAAACTTGACCGCATTGCTGAGTAGATTGACTAAAATCTGGCGCAAGCGGGCCACATCGCCAATGAGAGAGACAGGTGTGTGTTCATCGATAAAGTAGGCAACATCGATTTGTTTTTCAGCCGCGCGCGTCGCTATCAAATCGAACGATTCCTCTATACACAACCGAAGATCAAAGACATGGTGCTCAATATCGAGTTTTCCGGCCTCTATTTTGGAGAAATCAAGGATATCATTGATGATGGCAAGCAATGCTTTGCTGCTGGTATGAATGGTTTCGATGTAGTCTTCATACTCAGGCGGGATATCAACATCCATCAAGAGATTGGTCATCCCAATAACTGCATTCATCGGGGTGCGGATTTCATGGCTCATATTGGCCAGAAACTCCGATTTGGCACGGGTGGCGGATTCTGCCGAACGCAACGCCTCACGCAGCATCTCTTCGGTCTGTTTGTGGACAGTGATATCACGCAATGAAACGATATAGGTTTGGTCGTCCTGATGATCTGTCTGGATCACCCGCATCTCAACCACCATAATCTCGCCATTTGGCTTGACGATGTCGAGTTCGACGCTGTCATCTGTCACAGAGGGAAAGCCAAAATGATGACTCACTATTTCGTCGCGGTTGAGGAGTACCCGGGCACGGGGGTTGGCGTAGGTCACAACAAAATCTTCATCCAGGACGAGGATCCCATCAGGGTTTGAGTCGAGAATGTGACGAAGATGTAACTCGCTGTCGTGGGTAGGTACTTCTACTCCGCGATGCTCATCGTGCTTGTCGTGCTCATCGCACTCATTATGCTCATTATGCTCATCGCGCTCATCGTTCTTATCTGACAACACGGCAGCACGTTGTTGCATCGGTACATCTGCATCTTCGTCAGATTCCTGTGCAGTAGGGCCATTTTCGCACTCTTGTTGTTTTGCAGTATGAGACAAACGTTCCACATCATTGTCATAGGGTTCACTCATAGAAAACTCTCTCATCTGTTAGACTGTAGTTGCGACTAGACTGTAGTTGCGACGCTAGAGGTTAAGATAAGCGCAATACATGGTAACATATTCGCGACGTCCTTTATAGAAACAGTGCATGGTACTTATCGGGTATGCACTGGCATATACAAACATACGAACGCTCATAGATGTTTACCCTTCAGGGCGGGAAACCCACCCGCTTTCAGCGGTGGG
>CAZGLO010000078.1:0-15434 GCA_964526735.1 uncultured Chloroflexaceae bacterium
GACGGGTGGAGGAGCGAGCACAAGCCCAGGTGCTTTAGCCCTGGGTAGCTGACTCAAGCAGCCCGCCTTCCCCACAGGAACTTGACTCCCGTGGTCTGTGGCGGGTTTATACATGAACTTCCTTTGACACAGGGGTTTTCTTCATGATATACTTAGGAATATTAAATATTCATACTCTCTAGCAATTGATAGGGTACAGAATGGACTCATCGGAACGGGGGACACCAATCAATGGGCACGAGAACCACCGTTCCTCCCCACCCCATCACGAACGCGAACGGTGTTCTTTCGAACAGATAGAGTACATGATTTTGCAGCTCAATTGGCTTGGCCAACGGCAGTGCCTCCAGCTTCTTGAGAGCCACCAATTCCGGTTGACATTGCCACAATTCTACACCCTGCTCCACCTCTATGATATGGATGGCGAGTGTAAGATGTCCGACTTGGCCGATGCGACTCACCAATCGGCGGCATCGCTGACGGGCGTGGTTGACCGGCTACTCAACAAGGAATTGGTTGTCCGCACTCGCCACAGCCAAGACCGTCGACAAGTTATGGTAGCATTGACGGAGAAAGGTGGGGCGTTAGTTGCCCATGTTAGGCAGCAACGGCGGACGCAGTTACAGCAAGCGCTTTCCCTCTTGCAAGAGGAAGATATCGAGATGCTTTTGCGCCTTCTTGACGAAGCACTTGCCGGTATGCTCCAGCTCTTTGAGCACCCGCCGATTGAGCACCCACCAAACGGAAAAGAGCGAACAAGATCATAGTTCCACGATATCCTGTTGGTTCTTTCGGTGAGAAGAGCAACATACACTGCTTTTGTGGTTGTACGGATACGGTTGGTAATCTTTGTTGAAATGTTCGTTTTGTTTAGAGGTTAGCTATTGAAAGAGATATATGGAACTGCGCCAAACGAACAGATACTACCATACCGACCTGATACGTGTGGAGTGGGGCGGCACTCCCTTGAAGCCCACGAGCTTTAGCCGTGGGAGCCGTCACAAGTGAAGATAGGAAACACAGGAAACATTTGATTGTTTTTGCCATACTGTCGCACCATAGCTCTGCCCAGGCACACTGTCTGGCTTGGAGAAATGAGGAAATTGCATGAGCGATAATGAAGTGAAACACAACGGGGAGATCATCTCTCCCCCTACCGACACCCAAGAGCGCGAATTGCCACCTGATACGCAAGATACGCAAGATGGGCAAGATACGCACGAACGCGAATTGCCGCTGGTGGTGTTGGGAGAGATGGTCATCATGCCCCACATGACCGTGCCACTCCAAGTAGGTCAGGGGAAATCATACCGTGCTATGGAGCAGGCATGGAGCGAAGACCACGAGGTTCTGCTCATCTTCGTCTCGGAAGAAGAGATAGAAACGTACAAGAACAATCAGCCGCAAAAACTCCCGCCCATCGGCGTCATCGCCAAGCTGGTTGAGTTTATTCAGCTTGCCGACGGCACCGTCCGCATCATCCTCGAAGGGCTGCAGCGTGCCCGCGTGCATGGCACCACGGAAAAAGAGCCATTCTACCGCGTGCAGTGCACCCCCGTGGTTGATGCCGAAGTCGAGTCGATGGAGATCAAAGCGCTGATTGAGACCGTCAAGCAGCAGGTGGATGAGTTTGTCGACCACTTGGGCGAAGTCCCGCAAGAGGCCGTGGCCTTTGTGCACCGCATTGAGTGGCCTGGCCAATTGGCCGATATCGTCACCTGGGGGCCTGCCTTTGAGTTCTCCGACCGCCTTGACATCCTCAATACGCTTGACCCGTCGGAACGCTTGCAGAAGGCGCACCTTATCTTGGCGCGGCGGCTTGAACTGCTGCGATTGCGCCAGAAGATCCAGCGCGATACCAAAGAAGTGTTGGATCAAAGCCAACGCGAGTACTTCCTCCGCGAGCAAATGCGGGTAATACGTCGTGAACTGGGCGAGGATGAGGAGGGCGACGACCCCATAGACGATTTGCGGCGCAAGGTAGCCGAACTGGAGGCACCTCAATACGTCAAAGACCAAGCGCTGCACGAAATCAAGCGGCTGTCGCACCAAGGGATGAACAGCCCAGAGGCGGGGGTCATCCGCACCTACCTCGACTGGATTTTGAAACTGCCCTGGATGGATGAGAAGCCGCCGGAGATCAGCTTGTCTGAGGCGCAGCGCATCCTCGACGAAGACCATTTTGGCTTGGAGAAGGTCAAAGAGCGCATTTTGGAATATCTCGCCGTGCGCAAGCTCGCAGGTAACAGTATGCGGTCGCCTATTCTCTGCTTTGTGGGGCCTCCCGGCGTCGGCAAGACGAGCCTTGGTCGGTCGATTGCCCGCTCGTTGGGGCGGCAGTTTGTGCGCACCAGCTTGGGCGGCGTCCGCGATGAGGCAGAAATCCGTGGCCACCGCCGTACCTACATCGGCGCGATGCCTGGCCGTGTCATCCAGGCGATGAAGACCGCCAAATCCAAGAGTCCCGTCTATATGCTTGACGAGATAGACAAGATTGGGCTTGACTTCCGCGGCGACCCGACCTCGGCGCTGTTGGAGGTGCTTGACCCAGAGCAAAACTACAACTTCAGCGATCATTACCTTGAGATCCCTTACGATCTCAGCAAGGTGATATTCATCGCGACGGCAAATCAATCCGACCCAATTCCTTCGCCGCTACTCGACCGCATGGAAGTGATTGAAATTGGCGGGTATACGGAAGATGAGAAGCTTGGTATTGCGCGTGGTTTTCTCATTCCGAAGCAATGCGAGTTCCACGGCCTTGAGAAAGACCAAGTCACGATTACCGATCCGGCGGTGGTGAAGCTTGTTCGCAACTACACCCGTGAGGCCGGTGTGCGTAATCTCGAACGCGAATTGGCGAGCTTATGCCGCAAGATTGCGCGGAAGGTGGCGATGGCAGATGATGAGGACGAGCAAGAGCAAGATCAAAAGCCGTCGGAAGAGGAAGAAAATCAGCCTTATCACGTTCCTCACGTCGAGTCGCCTAACAATCCGGCGCGGCTGAAGAATTATGGCTATACTTCATCGCCCGTCCCGCCAAAACCGCCGATTTTCCTGGAGAATATGGGATCGGTGCGGCCCGATGAGGAGCCATTGCCGGTCGCCTACATTGATATGGAGGGGCATCAAGTGACGCCAGAGTCGGAAGAGGATAAAGAAGCCGCGCGGCGACGTGCCAAATATGCCTCTATGACGTTCACGATAGATGCAGATGACGTAGCGTCTTACCTTGGCCCAGAACGGTTTACACACGGCTTGGTCGAGGAGCACGACGAGGTTGGCTTGGCGATGGGCGTGGCCTGGACATCAACCGGCGGCGATGTGTTGAGCATCGAAGTGCTGCCGGTACGGGGGAAAGGCTCTTCCTTGCAACTGACCGGCCATCTTGGCGACGTGATGAAAGAAAGCGCCCAAACGGCGATGTCGTTTGCCCGGTCGCGGGCGGAGCGGTATGGGGTTTCCCCCGACTACTTTGAAGAGCACGTTTTCCACATCCACGTGCCGGAGGGAGCCGTGCCAAAGGATGGCCCTTCTGCCGGTATCCCGCTCACCACCGCGCTCATCAGCGCGATGACCGGCAAACCCGTCCGCCGCGACGTGGCGATGACTGGTGAAATCACCCTGCGCGGGAAGATTTTGCCCATCGGCGGGCTGAAGGAAAAGACACTCGCCGCCCACCGCGCGGGTATCAAAACCTTCATCATGCCAAAGGAAAACACCAAGGATATTGTTGATCTGCCCGACAAAGTGCGCCAAGATCTGCAATTAATTCCGGTCATTTCGATGGATGAGGTATTGGATATTGTGCTGAAGCAATCGCCAACACCCACTCCGTAGACCATACCATAGACCACACCATAGACCACACCATTGCCCGAAGGCGCTCCCTTGCAATATGGGGAGTGCTTTTTTATTTAGGAGGGGGAGGGTTCAGGCTGATCACGCAAAAATGCCGCACTCTCTTCTGGCGAGCAGGGGTTGATGTGCATCCCGCTGCCCATCTCAAACCCGGCCATCCGGCTCACGCGCAGGACGAGCGAGATATACCAGTGGAAGGAAGCACTCCCCCGTTCGCGGACGGGGCCTGCACGGATAATCATATTAAAATCGGGGTCAGCAAGCCCGTAGTAGACCTTGTAGAGCACTGTCCGTATCATGCGTGAGAGGTCAAGCAGCTCTTTTTCGGGGCTGTCAAGGAAACTATCACGATGATAGCGCGGGACGATCCACATATGGAAGGGAGACAAGGCCGCATAGAGCACAAATGCAACAAAGTGGTCATTCTCTACAATGATGCGTTCGCCACAATGAAGCTCATCCTCAAGCATCTTGCATAACACACATTCCCCGCTATCGTCAGTATAGCGGCGCGACTCCTCAATGCGACGGCGGACATTATTGGGCACCACGGGAAGACCGATGATTTGGCTGTGGGGGTGCTGCAATGAGGCTCCAGCGCGTTCACCGTGGTTCTTAAAGTAGATAATATGCTCAACGCGGTGGTCTTGGCTCATGGCGAAGCCGCGGCGCTGAAATGTGCGGAAAACTTGGTAAATCTCCATCGGCTGCATCAGGGCGAAGGTGGTGTTATGCTTAGGGTGGTCGATCACCACGTCGTGGTATCCAACGCCGGTGATACTGCGATGCACGCCAAGGTTCTTGCGGATAGGAGCACCATCCTCCGCCAGCGCCGGATATTTGTTGCGGACGACGCGGGTTTGCCAATGGTCGGAATCAGCATTCGTGGGGAAACGCTCAACTTCGAGGTCTAGCTCCTCATTGCCGGGGCAAAAGGGGCAAGAGTGTGCCGACTCTGGGTGTTCGTGGGTATGGATACGTGCGTCCAATGATTGCGTAAAGGAATTGGGACGTTTGGCGCGCTCATTGGCGATAATCACCCACTCCTTCGTGACCACGTTCTGTCGCAATTCTGGCATAGCGTTTCCCGTTCAATAGTTAAGGAAGAGGTACTACTACATAAGGGGCCAAATAGTGGTGATTGGAAAGGTATTTTCCTGCCCCCATACAAGCCTCCCCCATTGTACCATGCTTTGCGGGCGAATATTGGCATAAAAAGGAGCAATTCCACCATTCACAGCATCAGCACCATAGCCCACTGTGTGCGTTCCCGCTAAGCGATTTCCCCCCTGTCTCTCGTTCAGTAGGTTGTCAGTAGGTTGAAGGTATAGAGAACGCTAAATTGCGCGCCAATGGTGGCTGTGGGTGGTAGTGGAAGGAATATCGTGGAAAGGATATCGCGGTGAAGATTTCGCGTTGTGTGCATATTGCCGTGGTGTTGGGAGGATGTATCTCCGCCTTCCTCGCCCTCGCCCTGATGCTCGCCCCTCACCCGGCTCCAGGCAGGACGGCGGTGGGAGAGCATCATGTGCATCAAGAGCATTTTTTCTTCACCAGCATCGCGATGGCTGCCGAACTTCCTCCGCGCCCCAAGCCGCCTAAGCCCCCCGATCCGCCTCCTGACCCCGATCCGCCTCCTGACCCCGATCCCGTGCCTGATCCGGTGGCCCGGACGCCAAGCGGTAATCATTCGCCAAGTGTGGCGGTATCACTGCACATAGAGCCAAATATCTGGGTGGCGCGCGGGACAACACTCATATGTACCATCCGTACGCATAATCTTGGCAACGCGACGGCCTCTCACGTCTATACCTACCTGCCCTACAACCAGAGCAAAGTGATGATCACCAAGATTGTCACGGCCACGACGGGGGATTATGTGGTGCAGCACGACCACAATAATCTCACGCTTCTGCAGCAGTATGTGCGGCCCAATGAGGTACGAACAATGCGCGTTGAGATGCACGTCAATGGTGGGCTGCCTGAACAGACCCTCATCCGGCTGCAGGGCTACTACAACGATGATCCCGTCCCGCCGCCCTTCGACGACAACGGTACAGAGTTACTTGCGCCCGGCAGTGAGGGTCAATTGGGCAAGCGCACCAATATCGCCCCTGTCCTCGTGGGGACAGTCAGCGAAACTAGCCCGCTCGTGTGGATGACGGCTATCCCCACACCTGCGCCGACGTTCCTCTTGTTCTTCAGCGACCGCTTCTTACCAGGAGAGCCGGTGGATGTGTGGCTTACCACCGCCGCATCTCCCCCCACCACCATCCCGCTTGATATGCGGATTGTCGCCGATAGCGAAGGGCATATCCGCTTGAGCCTCCCGTGCGATACCTTCCCGCCCGGAAACTACCAATTGGTGGTGCGCGGCAGGCGGAGTGATTTGCAAGCCGCCATACCATTCACGCTGTAGTCTCGCTGGGAAGCTGTTTTCTCCCATCGGCAACGAGCGGAGCAAGATCAGGCGCGTGGCGGGGTATCTCCTCCCGCAGCCGCATGAGAGCAACATCCCCTGCCTTCGCCTCTATCATCACGTCAAACGCTGGCAAGCCGCGTGCGGCCCGCAAAAGCGCAATCGCATCGCCCACTGCGACAAAATCGGCATGTTGGCCGGGTCGTGGCGGGATAACCCGTGCATTCTGCTTGCGACGGGCGGGGATAAGATGAGCTTCACTGCGGGCGGTGCTGAGATGTACCTTCGGACGCACCTCAACCGGCCACGTCGCCAGCGATAGCCCAAGCGCAATATCAAGCGGGAAGTGTTCGGGGTTGTGCAATTGCCAATGGAGGTAGTCGAAGACCACGGGAATACCGCATTGTTGGTGGAGCCATAACACCGTCCCCAAACTTGCCCCCGCGCTGTCGTGCTCAACAACAAGCCGTGCACGTGCCTGCGGCGAGAGCATGTTGTAGCGGCTGACAAAGCGTGTCGCGGCATGGGTGTCCTTCCCGCCGACATGAACGACAATCACGCTGTCGGGGTGGCCAGTCAAGTGGTCAAAGAAGGCTGCATACTGCTCTATCTGGGCCAGCATTGACGCAATGGTCACCGCATCCGCCCGCCCACTGCCAAGTGCAATGCTGTGGTTTAGATGCACGGTTAGCCGCACGCCCTGCTCTGCGATGTGCTGCGAAAGAAGAGCGATTTGGTCGTGGCATTCGGCAAGAGCGTCGTCTGTTGAGGCCACCGAAGCGGTTGAGGCGGGGAAAGGGAGGAAAGCGGGGGCAATCCGGTAAAACCGGACGCCAACCCGCTGGAGATAGGCCAAGATATCACGGAGATAGGTGAGATGAACGCTTAGGTGGGGGGGAGACGTGTGGCGCTGGAGGTGTGACCGTAAGGTCGGCAGCCCAACAACACGCACCGGAAACCCCAACCGCATCAGGCATACCAGAGAGAACGCATTTGGGCCAACTGAAGCGAATCAGATAGCGTGTACGATGCACTTCGATCCCACGGCTTCTTCGCAGGCATAGCAGGACGTGGGTGATTGAGCCGCAGCAGCGGGTGATCCATATAATACGCGATTTGAGAGGTGATATTCATATCAATGGGTGTATGGCGGACAGCATCGATCAGCTGTTCCACCGCAGCGCTCGTACACTCCCCAAGGCACTCGCGTGACGCTCCATCTGCGTAGAGACGGCGCAGTTCTGGCTCCCACGGCACGCTGCACGCCCCGCGCACCATCACGCCAACGACTTCGGGCACCCCATCTATTTGATGCCCCGATTGATTGAACCCAAGGCATAAAGAGACCGAACGGCAGGGGAGATACTCTTTGGCAAGCGAGACCAGTGAGGGGTCGCGGGCAACAGACATCACCAGCAGCGCTCGATCATCGGTTGTCAACTCGTTGGCATGGCGGACAGGCAAATCGAGGAGACAGCCCATGCTCTCCGCCAGCGGCACGGCACACTTATCTGCCGACACAACCGCCGTGAATTGCCATCCCAAGGCCCGTCGTATCGCCAAAAACCGCCGTATGGTCACGGCGATATCGGGGTAGGTAAGGTGATAATCGACCCCTTCGCTGATAGTAATACCATCATCCTGCGCCGACCCAAGGCAAATCGCGCCCTCATAGGCATAAAGACGGTCTTTGATGGTCGTCAGGTGAGAAAATTCGTGACAACGCTTGATGATGTGGAGGTAGTGGCTGAGATCGACCTTGGCCCGACTGCGCCGCGCCGCCTCGATACTCTGCTCAAACCATCCTTTGGCTTCGTCGTAGTGCTTGAGGCCAAGATGACTCTTGGCAATCAGGGAGAGCACTTCCCAGTCGTCGGGGTAGGAACGCAGCGGCAGGAAGAGATAATCAAGCGCCAGATCAAACTGACCACGGAAAAAATGAATCAACGCAATCTCATAATGGGTTGCGGGGTCTGCGGGGTCAAAGTCTAAGCAGCGGATGAATGAGTCGAGCGCCTCTTCATAGCGCCCCAGTTCAACGAGGATATGCCCAAGATTGAAGTGAGCTAGGAAATCGCTATCAAGATTGGCGACACTGCGGAATTCGTCTGCTGCCTTGGCAAGCAGGCCATTGCGTTGGTAATAGAAGCCCAAGGCGGCGTGGGCCTCACGTAGGTGGGGGTATCGCGCAATGGCAAGCCGATATTCTTCTACTGCTTCGAGGATGCGATTGACACGCTCAAAGGCGACGCCGCGTTCAAAATGGTATAACCCTTCATCACGCTCAGTTTTATCTAGCATTACCAACCTCTACCATATGTTGTCTCTGCATGCTGTTTTTACCCTTTTGATTGTATGGCCTCTTCTTGTTTGTTTCCCGACGACATCTATGTGTGGTGTTCCGAAGGAGATGGCAAAAGACGAGCCGCTGCTATGCACGCGCCCTGTTTCACGGTAAGCATCTACGAGTCGCCCCGAAAAAACGGTGTGCTACAAATCATAGCACAGGAAGAGATCATCAGCAATAGGAATAAGGGTAATTTGTTGGTATTCCGAAGAACGAACAACAGAAAAGATCTAGCATGAAAGCAATAAAAACGTGAGTGAGAGCAGGAGTTTCGGGTATAATGAGAAGTATGGTAGTGCGACCAAAACCCACCCACGTCTATCCCCTTCTTCTTGTGCTCTTCCTCGCGCTGACGGGGGGCACCATCGCTTATCAAGCGCCTGTCCGCGGCAGTATTGCGGTTGGGTGGCTTGGCGATCAGCTCTTCCTCGACAGCAGCATGGGCTTGGGAGAAGAATCAACGCGTCGCGGCGATTGGTATGCCGACGACCTCACCCCCGACTCGCCAACTGGCCGTAGTCGGTGGATGCGGCAGCACGGGGTGATTACCTTGCCCAATATTGGCGCGGGCACGGTTCTCAGCCTGACGCTGGTGGTGCAGGGGTGGCCGCGCGATGTACTCCACACCCCGCCCGAGTCAACCACCGTCTCCCGATGGCCGTTGACGGCGGTCGATTCGCCACAACCCACGGTCACGGTTCGTGTCAATGGCCATGTCCTTGAGACATTCACCCCCACATCAACATGGCAGCCATACAACATCTCAATCCCTGCGAGCGAACGTACGAGTGATGATCTTCGGCTGGATATCAGGAGTTCGGCGGTCTTTACCGACACGCTGCGCGGGCCTGACCCGCGTCCCAAAGGCATCCGCTTGGCTGCCATCCACATCGTCGAAGAGGAGCCATTGCCAACCCCTGAGCATACTCAAAACGGTTTCTCTGGGATCATTTCTGAGATCATTTCTGAGATCGTTCCTCCGGCGTGGCGGGCGATATTGCTGCTTGTTGTTGATAGCATGCTCCTCTCTCTCCTCCTGACGCGGGTATTTGGTTCGCCATCATCAAGCTTTCTCGCGACCAGCCTCCTGACCGGCAGCGCAAGCATTGGGATTGCGTTGGCGCGGCTGTGGATGGGCGCTATCCTGATTGTTGTGCTATGGGTATTGGTAATAGCACTGCTTATTGCATATTACCGCCCGCTCTTGCGCCTCCTCCGCTCGTTGCTATGGCGCTATGGGCAGGGACGTGCGCTCAATTACGGCCTCATCACGGCAAGTTTGGCGTGGGTCGGCTATACCGTGGGGAAATTTATCGCAGAGGGACGGTCGCTTGTTGCGGGGGAAGAGCTTGTCAAAGGGATGTTCCCCGACTCCCTACTCATCGTCCTGCTCAGCGCAAGCCTTCTCGCCCTGATTTTCGTGCTTGGCCGCGATGGACTGCCTTTATTGGCCAACCGCTTATCTGCCGCGCTGGAGGGATGGCGCGGTGCATTGGCCCTGCTCTTGCTGTTTGGCATGGTGTGGTTTGGCTATGAGGCGGTGGTCGTGAGCCGTCTGCCCTATGTTGGCCACGCCGACTATGCGGATAATGCCGTGGTAGCGTGCAATTTGGTTGAGGGGCGAGGGTGGGTGGTCGATTATGTGACACAGTTTTACCGCTCATACTCCGGCACGACGCGCCCCCAAGAAACATGGCCACTGCTGCAGCCGGTGTGGATGGCTCCCTTCATTGCGCTCTTTGGGGCAGAGGCATGGGCCGCCAAAATCCCCAATCTGCTGTTCAATGCGGTGCTGTTGTGGCTCATCTATGCCATTGGGAGCTACCTGTGGGATAGGCGGATTGGCGTGACGGCGGCAGTTCTTACCCTCACCAACCACCTCTTCTTCAAGCTGACCATCTACACGACCAGCGATCTGGCATTTGTGGTCTTTACGACCGCTGCGCTTGCCCTACTCTACCGCGCGCTTGACACATCCGACGCCCCGCCCAACGCCTCAACCATCACGACGATATCGCCGTGGCAGCTTGGAGGGGCAGGGGTGTTAACAGGCTTGATGATGCTGCAAAAACCGAGTGGAGCAGTCATTGCGGTGGGGATGGGGGTATGGTTGTTGCTGACCCTCTCCACAGAGTGGCATATCGCGAATGAGCAGGGGCGGAGACGGGTTAGTCCACTTGCGATTGTGCAGGCGGCATGCATATGGGCCGTGCCCGCGGTGGTTGTCCTTTCGCCCTACCTTGCCCGCAACATGATGCTCTTTGGCAAGCCGGTCTTCTCCACAGAGAGCTACGATGCGTGGATATTGGGCTACCGCGGGGAGAGCGCTGAAGCGTGGAACGATATCTACCGTGTCTATGCGCCTGCATTTGGCGGTTCGGGGCCGCCCGACCGCAGTTGGATATTGCGATGGGGGTTTGATCTCACGTTGGAGAAGATGCAAACACAAGTTGCCGCTGTCCGCGACTATCTCCTGCCGATGTGGAGGGGAGTGACACATTCAGATATCCCCTTTGTCGGTGCATCGTCTGCATCGTTTGCATCATCTGCATCATCCACCCCGCCCGTCTCTTCCACCTCATATCTTGCGTTCCTGAGCCACGACTCGGCTAAGAACCTGCTTGCGCCGCTTGGGGCATGGCTGTCGTTTCTTGGGGCGATTGCGGCGGTGCGCTACCGACGGCGGCTGATTGGCCTCCTTTTCCTGAGTTTCGCGCCTTACACCGTCTTTCTTATCACCTATTGGCACGCCAATGAAGAACGCTATTTCCTGATGATTATCCCGTGGTTAGCCTTGTTGGCGGCATGGGTACTCTGGCGCATCTTCGACCGCCTCGCCGCGATTGGCGATGGGCGGTGGAGTCCGCTTGGCATCGTGATTGTGCTATTGGCGGTGGTGGCGATTATCCGACCGTCGTGGTCAATTATTGCCCACAAAGTCCACGAAGAGCCTGACCGCTGGCAACCCGATGTCATAGCCTATGAGTGGCTCAAGGAGCATACCCCGGAAGATGCCGTTATGATGACGCGCAGCCCGTGGCAACTCAATTGGCACGCCGACCGTCCGGCGGTGATGATCCCCAATACGGCGGATGAGGAG
Organism: uncultured Chloroflexaceae bacterium; assembly: GCA_964526735.1. Lineage (GTDB taxonomy): Bacteria > Chloroflexota > Chloroflexia > Chloroflexales > Chloroflexaceae > JAAUSY01. The sequence goes on from CAZGLO010000078.1 coordinate 11,728, forward strand.
ACATTTGCGGCTATCGCCCACCACTATGAGGTGGATTATCTCGTGTTTGAGACGCTTCAGCGGGTGAAGGGAGACGCGGCCCGCCTCCTCGACCCGCTCATCAGCGCGCGCGATGCGCAGGTTGGGCAGACGATACGCGGCTATGAGCTTGTGTACGCCAGCCCAACGCCTGATAACCGTGTTCTCATCTATCGTGTCCCGCGTGTCCCGCGTGCCCCACAGGAGCTGCACAACCCACCAGGAAACCCATAGATATGCTCTAGATATGCTGCAAAGGAGTCAAAGCGATGCGCATACTCATGTTGACCTCTTCGTATCCGAAATATCCCGGCGAAACCACTGCCCCGTTCATTGAAGAGATAGCCACTCATGTCGCCGCAGAGGGCCACGTGGTGCATGTGGTTGCGCCGTGGCACCCCGATATCTGCCGGGGAGATGTGGAGCAAGGCGTCCACCTACACTTCTACCGCTACGCCCCGCACCCTTCCCTCAACGTATGGGGCTATGCACAGTCGCTCTTGGGCGATGCCAACCTCAAACGGCGGGTGATGGGGACGCTTCCCTTTGCGATTGTGGGGTCGATTCGGGGCTTGGCCGACCAAATCAAGCAGCATGGCCCGTTCGACCTTATCCATGCGCATTGGGCCATCCCAAATGGCCTACCAGCCGCGTTGGTGGCGCAATGGCACCGCTTGCCATTGGTCGTGAGCCTCCATGGCAGCGACGTCTACGTGGCGGAGAAGAGTGGGCTTATTGCCACCGCCGCCGCGCAAATCTTCCACTCCGCCGCCGCAACGACGGCATGCAGCTCTGACCTTCTCCAACGGGGGATTGCGTTGGGCGCACAGCAAGAGAGCACTCATCTTGTGCCCTACGGCATTAACCCTGAAGCTTTCCGACCCACTCCGTCAGCGCGGGCGCGGGTGTGTGAAGAGCTTCGTATCCCGCCAACTACGCCGATTGTGCTTGGATTGGGGCGGTTGGTCTACAAGAAGGGGTTTGATATCCTGCTTGAAGCGTGGCCGCGCGTCCTCGAATCGCACCCAACGGCGCTTCTCGTCATTGCGGGGTATGGCGACTTGCGAGAGCAGCTTGAAACGCAAGCAGAGCGGCTTGGCGTAGAGCGGCGGGTACGGTTTGTGGGGCAGCTTGAACGTCTTCGTGCCGCCACCTACCTCGCCGCCGCCAATGTCTTCACGCTGCCCATCGTGCGCGACCAAGGTACCGATGGCCTCCCCAACGTCCTCCTTGAGGCAATGGGCAGTGGCTGTCCAGTGGTTGCGTCGCAGATTGCGGGCGTGCCGGATGTGGTTGAGGATGGCGTGAGTGGGCTTCTTGTGCCAGAGCGCGACCCGCAGAGCTTGGCAGAGGCGATCACCCGCCTCCTCAGCGATAACGACCTGGCTCAACGGCTGGGCGCGGCGGCGCGCCACCGCATTGAGACAACCTTTACCTGGCAGCAAACCGCCGCTCGTTTCATCAATATCTACCAACAATCCATCAACACGTTTGGCGGAAGGGATACGAGTGGGTGAAAGAAGGTAGGCTATTATGATGCACCGCATTGCCATCTCGACCCAAAATCCGAACCGGTGGATCCCCATTGCGATGCTGTTTCTCTCCTCGCTGATGCTGCGCGTCTTTCAGCTTGGGACGCAAAGCTTGTGGCTGGATGAGGGCAGCACGTGGGAGACGATCCAGCGCGGGTGGGGGTATTTGACGCTTGAACTGGCCAACCCCGTCTCCGCCTACCCGCTCTACCACCTCTTTCTGAAGCTGTGGACGACGGTGGCAGGCGATAGCGAGTGGGCATTACGGCTTCCTTCGGCGATTGCCGGAACGGGGGCGGTGATGGCGATTCTCGCCACGGCAATGGAGCTGCAAGACCACCCCCAACCCGACAGCGCCTACCCCATCGCGGCGAGCCTCTTTATCTTCGCATCGCCCTTCGCCATCTGGTATGCTCAAGAGGCCAAAGTCTACAGTCTCTTCCTCTTGATGGCGATTTTGCTGGTGTGGAGCTTTGCGCGGGCGGTGCGGAAGGGCGAACGGTCGGCGTGGATACTCTATCTTTCGCTTGCGGCAGTAAGCATGTTCGTGCATCGGCTGGCCATGTTGGCGATTATCGGCTCACTATGCGCCCTATGGAACATCTCCCGCCACGATCCGTCTGTCACCAAAGCTATCCCCTTGCCCCCGCTCCCGCGTTCAATCCCCCTACGCATCCGCTCTGCCCTACGCGAGCGCCCCACAATCACCATGCTCCTCATTGCGGTTGTATTGAGCATCGCTATGCTGATAGGGATGATGGTGTGGCTTGGCAATGAGGGGGCAAGTACGGGGGCACATATCCCTGCAACCCCACCGCTCGCGCTCTGGCTGACGTTTGTGCGGTTTAGCGTTGACCGCGGGCCGGGGGAGATTGCGTGGTGGTGGCTTATCCCGTGGGGCGCATTGACGATATGGGGGATTGGTTCGCTGTTTGTCCCTCATCGGCAAGGGTTTGGTACCCCTCACCGCCGCACGATCCTGCTTTGCTTCCTGCTGATACCGCTTATGCTCTTCTTGGCGCAACTCACCTTCACCCGCTTCTACGAAACGCGCTACCTGATGGTTATTTACCCCATTTGGTTGCTGATCCTCGCCAATCCTATCCTGATGATGAGGCGGTGGTCGTGGATATTTGTGTATTGGGGGCTTGTTGCGGCGACGTTGGTGGTGAGTGGCCTTGTGCTGACGCAGCCAGAGAAAGGCCTCTTCTCCCAAGCGCCGGTCAAAGAGCAGTATAAGGAGGCGATGGAGGTCGTGGCGGAGCGGCTCCACCCGGATGATTTGGTCGTCCTGCACCCACCCTACCTCGAACCACTCTACCACTACTATATGCGCCGGTTGACGAGCGATATCCCGCCCAAGCCAATCACCTTTGGGCCGTTCAAGCAGGGGCAAACCAGCTTTAGCCAGAAGGATTGGGATGCGCTTCGGCGGGACACCTTTGCTGGCCATCTGCGCAGCTTCCTGATTATATCGCCCGACCACGCCCGCACCGTCGATGAGCCGCATACTGATGATGAATATGGGCTTGTAGGGCTTTACTATGCCTATAGCTTTGAGCAGAAGAAATGGCCGTGTGGCATTTGGCGCTTCAATGGGGTGCACGTCTTTTGCCAGGAGTCGCCAGAGAGCTATGAGACGGGAGAGGTGCCGCATCCGGCGGTTGAGAAAACCGCACAATTTGGCGACTCACTCACGTTTTTGGGCTACACGCTCAAGGCAACTATGCGGGAAGGAGTGGGCATCTACCGGGCGGGCGGGGTGATCCCTATCACGCTCTTCTGGGAGGTGGAGGAGCCGATTGAGGAGGGCTATCACACCTTCCTGCATCTCTGCCAAGACTGTAATCAGCCGCCTATCGCCAGCAATGACGGTGCCCCGCTTGAGGGCTACCTGCCGACGAATGTATGGCTCCCCGGCAAGCCCGCCCGCGATGACCGTACAATTCCGCTCCCCAGAGACCTGCCGCCGGGGGAATATCACCTCTTATTGGGCGTCTACCACCCCAATGAGCCTGCTCCTGAAGCCCGTCTGCCTATCAGCGGCGCGCAGACGATGGGCAGTAATCGGCTCTTCATTGCGACGGTTGAGGTGCGGGAGCCGTGACTACTCCCAACCCGAAAGGGTTGGGCTTCTCGGGTCGAAACCCAGGCTGT
>CAZGLO010000079.1:0-15342 GCA_964526735.1 uncultured Chloroflexaceae bacterium
TCAGGTTAGCCACAGACGTTTCCTCCTTAGCTGCTTCAATTATCCTGGGAGGAGACCATTTTTGGGACTACTTCATTCCATCTATCTTGAGGAGCAGTACAGTAATAAAAAAGAAGGCTAAAAGAACTATCTACCGAAGGATGTTATCAAGGTTGTATTTGCAGTTGTTTTTTGAGACAAATTTAGTAGAAAGGCTAATAATAAAGATTTTTGCAGGGAGATTACATTGGATTCGATGATAGCGAATAAATCTCAGAACTTTTTGTCATTCATGGATCCTCGGATTCTAGTTTCCTTATCATTATGTGCAATATTACTACGGCCTTATCCTATTACTCTTCTTGGGCGCTTGGGCGCACGAATAGGGGATTTTTCTGTTTTTCTTGTCTTGGTGATTTTTTACGTATTTATTTTTGTTTCGAATAATCGAATTAAAATTAATCAAGTAAGTTTTCTTTTGTTTCTCTTGTTCACTCAGATGGTGTTTTCTGCTTTGTTTGGTTTGTTTTTTTTGGATGTTGACGTAGTTTTGAGAGATATTTTTGAGTTGTATAGAATACCATACTTTTTTTTACTTTTCAGCCTTTCATATCAGATGCATTGGAATGAGAAAAGTATAAACCATTTCTATATTACTCCTTTTTTGTTACTTGGAACAATTATAATTTTTTTTGGCATTGGACAGAGATTACATGTACCTGGTACTTATATTATTACTTCATTACTTTATTGTGATGTAGAGAAACTGGAAAGGCATGATAGGTTTGGACGGATAGTTGGAACCCTAGGCAATCCAAATATCTTTGGGATATTCTTAGTTTGGCTTGTATTACTTTTTTTTATTTTGCTTATTATAAGAAAGCGAAAAATTTTTTTACCTGTAATCCTTTTGTGTTTTCTTTCCATTTGGTGGACTTCGTCAAGAACATCTTTGTTAGTGATGCTAATAACGCTCATGTTCCTGATCTATATTTTATACAAGGCAAGACTTGCACCTCTTAGGAAAATTTTATTTACATTTTTCGTACTCTTTATTAGTGTTATTCTTTTATTAAACTATGCCATATTATACAGCAATAATCCATATATGATAGACTTCCTCAATAAGACACTAGAAGGAAATATTTTACAAGTTAATAGTCTAGAGAAGAGGATTGATTTATGGAATGAACAATGGGAATTGATAAAAATTTCTCCTGTTATGGGATGGGGACCAGCGAAGCTAGAAACTACATCTGTATCTGATAATCAGTATATATTTACCTTAAAAAGATATGGTGTTATTGGTCTTTCTGTTTTTGTAAGTCTGTTTGTTCTTTTATACAGAAGAGCAATGTTGTTTTTAAGAAAAGTGTATTTACAAGAAAAGAAACCTCGTTCTTACGAGACTGTTTTTGTCGTGTTTTTTCTTTGTATGTTATTTTCGCTCTTGCTTGGTAATATGACGGGAGAATTTTCTGATGATTTACAATTAGGCGCAATATTCTATTTAACATCTGGTATTATGTGTAAAATATTCTATCAAAACATCAACCTTAAAAGTACCTAATAACGTCCTGAAAGGTATTTTAACAAAAAATCCGGCTATGTCACCACAACCACAACCTTCCATTTGCCATCTTACGTCAGTACACCCTCACCAAGACACTCGTATTTTTCATAAGGAATGTCGCACGCTTGCAGAGGCAGGTTATCGTGTATATTTTATTGCTCCCGGGGCACCAGAGGAAATTATTCATGGAGTTCATGTGCATGGGGTAAGAAAACTATCGGGTAATAGGTTAAAACGGATGACGAAGACGGTTTTGGAAGTGTACCAGAAAGCTCTATCAATTGATGCAGATATTTACCACTTCCATGATCCTGAGCTTATTCCTATCGGCCTTCTACTAAGGTTGAAGGGAAAACAGGTCATTTACGACATTCACGAAGATGTGCCTCGCCAGATCTTCATGAAGCAATACATTCCATCTATCTTGAGAGAATCAATTAGTTGGTCCATCAAACATTTTGAACATCAAATTGGTCGAGCATTTTCAGCTCTGGTACCTGCCAATCCTTACACAGGGCAAAGACTACACCTCGCGAATAACAGAGTGATAGTGGTAAACAATTATCCTATTATTGGAGAACTCCTTACTTCTACTCCCCCTTCTTGGCAACAACGATCACCCTCAGTAGCTTATGTAGGGGCAATTACTGAGAAACGGGGCATTGTTGAGATGATTCGTGCAATGGAGTATGTACCAAAAGACATCAATGCTAGATTTGAATTAGCTGGCGATTTCTATGACAAAGATCTTCAATCAAAGGTTAGTCGTATGGATGGATGGCACTATACCTGTGCGTACGGAAGAGTAAATCGCCTACAAATAAGAGAGATACTCAATAAGGCACAAATCGGCCTGGTAATTCTCCATCCAGAAAATGCATATATTGACGCACAACGGCCCACTAAGCTCTTTGAATACATGTCAGCAGGCATCCCTGTCATTGCCTCTGATTTTCCTTATTTACGAAACATAGTAGAACAGGAACAATGTGGATTAGTAGTAGACCCTCTTGATCCCCATGCTATTGCCCGTGCTATCACATTTCTCCTGACTCAGCCTAGATTAGCCGAGGAAATGGGAAAAAGAGGCCTCGCTGCAGTAAAGCAGTCATATAATTGGGGTAACGAAGCATCAAAATTACTCCGTTTATACCAAGAATTAATGAACGAAAAGGGATAACATGAATGTCCCCCCCCCCCTCACCGTTGCCATCCCGACCTACAACGAGGAGCGACACATCGAGCGTGTTGTTCGCACGTTCCAGCAGACAACCTACTCCAACCTGGTAGAGATTCTGGTGGTAGATGGCGGCAGCAGCGACGATACACAGCACATAGTCCAGCGCCTCTCGCGGGACGACCCACGGGTTCGGCTTCTCCACAACCCGCTGAAGATACAGTCTGCGGCCCTCAATATTGCCATTGCGGAGGCACAAGGTGAGATCTTCCTGCGGGCAGATGCTCATTCGGAGTATGCTACTGACTACGTCGAACAGTGTGTAGAGGCTTTGAAGACCACTGAGGCTGTGAATGTTGGGGGAGCGCAGCGTTTCGTTGCCCGTACCCCATTCCAGGCTGGTGTTGCCGTAGCGGCTAAGAGTATCTTGGGCAATGGGAGGGCAAAATATCGCGAGCCGACCTTCGACGGGTATGCAGATACAGTCTACCTTGGGTGTTTTTGGAAGTGGGCATTTGAGCAGCTTGACCGCTCGCACCTCCGTCCCACCAATTATCGGGATGCCGAGGGTCAAGAACGAGAGGTTCCATCCATCTTCGATCTTGGCCAGGTGGCGAACCAGGACGCAGAACTCAACCTATGTTTGCGGGAGCGTTTCCCGCGAGCCATCTACGTAAGCTCGAAGATACGGGCGTGGTATTACCCTCGAACCACACTCAGGGCACTGTGGAGACAATTTTTCAGGTACGGCCGTGGACGTTGTCGCACGGTCAACCGCCACGCCCAGCGCTCGCCCATCCGCGGCAAGCTGCCCTTCCTGATCTTGTCGACGGCGCTTGTGATATTCCTGATTGACGTTATCCTATTCCGGGGAGGGTTGGGGACGATATATCTGGCCCTATTGGGGATAGTAGCGATACTCATTGAGAGCGCACGTGCCACCTGGGCGCTCCGCGACGAATTTGCGACCGAGATATGGCGCGGCGAGGAGAGCCAAATGCCGTCGCTGCTGCAACGCTGGTGGTATTGCAGCGTCGCGCTGATATCAAAGCCCTGCGCACACTTCGCAGGCTTCGGCTACCAGCTATTTCGCATCAAGGTGTTGAAGGTGCAAGGGTGGTAGTATTTACAGATGCTCGCCTTTAGGTGCGAAAGCCCAGCGCGTTCACGCCTGGGATGAAGCGCATCGCTTCAGCGGCTTGAGCCCACAACGCCGTGTTGCGCTCAATTGCAAAAATGCGCAATTTGTGATACATTTGTTTTAACCAGACAAAACTGATTGTTGCACTGAAAACGAACCGTGTCCGCCCCTGTGGTGCCGGTTAACTCCAGGCATTCTAGCAGATCGGGTGAGCTACTGGCAGGCTGCAACCACAAAAAATCGTTTCTGTCAGCGTGCCTTTCTGGTTGATCCAGATAGAGCGATATAGGATCGTGTGGACTGGGGCGGCAGTCCCTGAAGCCCAGGTGCCTTTGGCCCTGGGAGCCGTCACTATCAGCCTAGAAGAAAAAAACTACCGCCCCATTGCGGCAGAGAGAAGAGAGAGAAGGGCGAGAATTTACTGCATGGCGGCGGCGATGCCCTGCTGCAGATTGCCATAGGTGACGATGCTACTGAGGTCGGCCCCGAGGTGGATGAGTGTTTGTGCCATGGTTGGCCCAATACCGGTCAAGATGGTCTGTGCGCCGAGGAGTTTAATCGCCTGCGCCGCCTGGACGATGGCGTTAGCGACTTGGGTATCGACGACCGACACGCCGGTGATATCGACAATGGTTTTATCGGCCTGATAGTGCGCCACGCCTTCGAGCAACGTTTCCATGATCATCTGCGCCCGATTGCTGTCAATACTCCCGATGAGCGGCATCAACAGGAGGTTCTTCGACAGCGGGATGAGCGGGCTTGAGAGTTCTCGGATAGCGCTCTGCTGCGCTTGGATCAGCTGTTCCTGCAGCTCTTGCCGTTCCTGCTCTGCGCGTTGCTGCTCCGACAAATTGCGCAGGATGGCGGCAATCGAGACGATATTATTTTTCTCGTCCCGCACGGCAAAGCGCGTCACGTGACACTCTACCATTTCTCCCTGGGCAGTACGCAGGCTGAGGAGTCCCTGCCAAAAACCATGTTCCAGAACTTCCTGCATGGTTGCCTCATAGTCATCTGCGCTCTCATCGGGAAAGAATGAGCGGATGTGTTGACCAATCATCTCATCGCCACATGTGGCAAGCTCACGGTACGCCGGGTTGAGATAGGTGATAAATCCGTCCACGTCAGTCACGCGGATGGGGTCGGGAGCCGCTTCGGCGATGGTTTGAAACAACCGCGCTTGCTGTTCTACCTCACGCTGTTCAGTAATATCGGTAAGCGTACCTGCCATACGGATGGGCTTGCCCTCATCGTTATACTCCACCACATTGCCCCGCGCCCGGAACCACCGTATCTCCCCATTCTTGAGTTGCAGTTGGTGATCGAGTTCATACGTCCGAATTTTGCCCCCAAAGAAGTCGTTGAGATACCTTTGCACTCGGGGACGCTCTTCAGGCAGCATATGATCCATCCAAAGGGTTGAATCATTGGTCACTTCGTGAGGTTCATATCCTAATAAGCGCTTGTAGGTGGGCGAAAGATATGTATTATCAATGTCAATATTCCACACCCATGCACCATCGTTGGCGCTCCTTTGTGCAAGCAATAGGTTAGTGATCTCTTGATTGAGTGTTGTGTTCTCTTCCTCCAGCGTCGCCAATTTCGTTTGCAGCTCATCAATAGTCTCTTGGCAGCCATACTTGCTTTGACCTGAGTCCATAGTAGTGCCTCTCTTTCTTGGATGAGATTTGTAATGGGAGGTTTATCGTCCCGAACAGATAATTGAGTATCTGAAAGTGCTCGCTATTGCATGGCGGCGGCGATACCTTGTTGTAGATTGCCGTACGTCACGATGCTGCTGAGGTCGGCCCCCAGATGAATCAATGTTTGCGCCATGGTTGGGCCAATGCCGGTCAAAATGGTCTGTGCACCTAGCAGCTTGACGGCTTGCGCGGCCTGGATGATCGCATTCGCCACTTGCGTATCAACGACCGAGACCCCAGTGATATCAACAATCGCCTTATTTGCTTGATGTTGCGCCACGCCATCCAACAACGTTTCCATAATAATCTGCGCTCGATTGCTGTCGATACTCCCTATGAGCGGCATAAGCAGCAGGTTGTTGGAGAGGGGAATGAGTGGGCTAGAAAGCTCGCGGATGGCATTTTGTTGTGCCTCAATCAGCTGCTCTTGCAACGCTTGGCGCTCTTGATCTTGGCGTTGTTGTTCGGTGAGGTTGCGCAAAATTGCAGCGATGAAGACAGGATTGCCCTGCTCATCTCGCACCACAAACCGGCTCGCTTGGCAGTAGATGCGTTCTCCTTGCACCGTCCGCAGTTCAAGCTCACCTTTCCATGCGCCCTTCTCAAGCACTTCACGTCTATTCGCTTCGCGTTCTTCTATCGATTCGCCAGGGAAGATGACGCTAATATGCTGCCCGATAAGCTCTTCTCCGCCCCCTACCATCTCGCGGTAGGCCGGGTTGAGGTAGATGATGGTATCATCCAGATCAACGGCCCCAATCGGATCGGGTGCACCTTCTGTGATAGTGTAAAAGAGCCGCATCTGCTGCTCAATATGACGCCGCTCGGTGATATCAGTCAAGATACCGGCCATTTGAATGGGGTTGCCCTCACTATCTCGTTCGGTAACGTTGCCCCGCGACCGAAACCACCGAATTTCCCCATTCTTCATAACAAGACGGTGGTCAAGCTCATAGCTCGACACCCGTCCCTCAAAAAAATCCTGCAAATAGGCAATATTATGGGGCTTTTCTTCGGGGAGCATACGGTCAAACCATACACTGCCATCGTTGGGAAGTTCATGTGGCTCATACCCCAACAGTCTCTTGTAGACCGGAGAGAGGTACGTCCTATTGGTTGGGACATGCCACACCCACGCCCCATCATTGGCACTCTCTTGAGCCAAAAACAGGTTGCGAAGCTCAAGCTCAAGTGTCCCTTGTTCTTGCTCAAGCTGCTTTACCCGTATCTGCAGCTGCTCAAGCTCCTTGTGGAGAACATGAGAAGTACCATTATGTTCTTCATTCTTCATATCGAGAGTGGCAAACATCACCCACATTCGTAGATGACATCTATTTGCCACAAGCCTCCTTTCTATACGTGACTTTTTTATCTAAAACTGTTGGATTCTCTTCATCTTTGATATTTTTGGGTTGCCGCCGAAAATACAATAGCAATTGTACCATGCATGGCAATAGGTTTTGGTGAGAAAAGAGAATTTTCCTGCATCACAGATTTGGCGCATCATGATACAATAGGAACGATCTCTGTGTTCTGTGAAGGGTTCCTATGCATTGCAAAAAGTGCAACAGTACCAACATCGTCAAAAATGGGCAAACCCCTGCGGGGCAGCAGAAGTACCATTGCCGGGCGTGTGGTATCTACACCACCACCGACGACCGCGCTCGCAAGCGGGCCGCGCAGATGGAGCTGGTGGAGAAGCTCTACCGGCAGCAGGTCTCGCAACGTGGTATAGCGCGGGTGACGGGGGTCAGCCGCCCAACGATTGTGCGCTGGCTGCGCAGCAAGAACCTTCTGCCTGTCAGCCGAGAGCGGGGGAGGACTACTCCCCCCAACCCAACCAATTCATCAGAAACGCCAAACGAGTAGCGTGAGCGCCACCTTGTCAGTCACACATTGACCACTCGGGACAAGTGTGGTACGATAGCCCAATCGCTTTTGCGACAGTGTACAGAAAGGGGCTATCTATGACGGGTAATCAACCATCCTTGCGCCGTGGTACCATACTACTCGTGCTTGTGGCAGTGCTGAGCGTGTTGGGGGCATGTGGAAACACCCCGACAAGCGACACAACCACCGACTCAGAAACGCAACCAACGCTCTCTGTCTATGTCAGCATCTTGCCGCAACGCACGTTTGTTGAGCGGGTTGGCGGCGACCATGTGGAGGTGAAGGTGATGGTGCTGCCGGGCGAGTCCCCCGCCACCTACGAACCCTCTCCCGACCAACTGACGGGGCTATCCACCGCCGACGCCTACATGAGCATTGGCGTGCCGTTTGAGCGATCGTGGCTTGACCGCATTCGTGAGGCCAACCCCAACATGATGATGGTTGACACGGCACAGGGAATAGAACGCACCTCGGTTACCGCGCACACGCACAACGCTGGCGAGGAGGAGGGCCACGAAGGTGACCACGAGGATATGCAGGCCGATGGCTCACCGGAGTCTGCTGCTGCCTCCGAACCGGAAGCGATGAAAGACCCCCACATCTGGCTCTCGCCCAAGCTGGTCAAGCAGCAGGCGGCCACTATCGCCAACGCCCTCGCCCAACTCGACCCCGACCACGCTTCCGACTACCAAGCTAATCTCACCGCATTCCAGAGTGAAATAGACGACCTCGATCAGGATATCCACACGACGTTAGCGGGTGTAGAGCAACGGTCGTTCTTGGTCTTTCACCCGTCGTGGGGCTATTTTGCCGAAGACTATGGGCTGGAACAGATTGCCGTGGAAGTCGGCGGGCAAGAGCCAAGTGCGGCAGAGTTGCAGGAGATTATCTCGCTTGCCAAGCAGGAAGGGATTAAAATCGTCTTCGCGCAGCCGGAGTTTAGCACCAAGGCGGCAGAGACAATTGCAACCGAGTTAGGTGGCGAGGTGATGCTGATTAGCCCACTCGCCCCCGACTGGATGAGCAATATGCGGGATGTTGCCCAAACCTTTGAGCGTGTTCTCGGCAGGGAAGCAACCCCGTGAGCACGTCTAACCACACAGCCTATCCATCTGACCATCTGCCCAAAAGTGGCGATCCTATCCTGGAGCTACGGCGTGTGTGGGCCGCGTACCACGGCGAGCCGGTGCTTGAGGATGTCAACCTAGAGGTCTTCCCCCACGACTTCGTCGGCATTATCGGGCCGAACGGCGGGGGGAAGACGACCCTCCTGCGGGTGATATTGGGTCTGCTGGAGCCGATGCAGGGGGAGGTACGTATCTTTGGCAAGCCGCCGAAGTATACCCGCCACCGCATTGGCTATGTCCCGCAGGCGGTGGAGTTTGACCGCGATTTTCCTATCAGCGTCTGGGATGTGGTGCGGATGGGGCGGCTCAACCGGCGGAAGCTCTTTCAGCGTTTCTCCTCGCAGGACAACGCTCTTGTCGAGCAAGCTCTGACCCAAGTCGGGATGCGTGATCTGGCCCGCCGCCCCATCGGTGAGCTATCGGGGGGGCAACGCCAGCGGGTCTATATTGCCCGCGCACTCGCGGCAGAGCCGTCATTCCTGCTGCTTGACGAGCCGACGGCGAGTGTCGATCCGCAGGTGCGCACGTCGATCTACGAGCTACTGCGGGAGCTGAATGACCATGTCACCATCTTGATGATATCGCACGATATGAGCGCCATCTCATCCTACGTTAAGACGATTGGCTGCCTCAACCACCGCTTGTTCTACCACCGCGAGAAGCTCCTTACCGCGGATATGATTGAATCCGCCTACCAATGCCCGATTGATCTGATCGCTCATGGGGTTCCGCACCGCGTCCTGCCTGAACACCATGAGGATTCTTAGGAACCATATGACCTTCACAATGACCACTACCGTCCTTGACCCCTTTGTTGAGGCCTTGCAGTTTGCGTTTATGCGCAATGCTCTGCTTGCGGGGTTGTTGGTAAGCGTGGCGTGCGGGGTGATAGGCACATTTGTCGTCATCAACCGCATCGTCTTTATGAGCGGCGGGATTGCGCATACGGCGTATGGCGGGATTGGCCTTGGCTACTACTTCCGCCTTGACCCCATCCTGAGTGCTATCGGGTTTAGCGTGCTATCTGCGTTGGGGATGGGGTTTGTCCAGCGCAAAACCCGTCAACGCGCTGACACCATCATTGGCGTGATGTGGGCGATTGGCATGTCGGTCGGCATTATCTTTGTCGATATGACAGAGGGCTATAAGGCCGATTTGATGAGCTACCTATTTGGCAGTATCTTGACCGTCCCCACCAGCGACCTCTGGCTGATGGGCATCTTGGATATCGTCATCTTAGTGGTGGTCATCGTCTTCTTTAAGGAGTTTGTCGCGCTCTCGTTCGATGAGACGTTTGCGACGGTGGCGAATGTGCCCGTCAACACGATGTATATGCTCTTACTCGTGATGACCGCCCTAACCGTGGTCATGATGATGCAGGTCGTGGGGCTGATTATGGTAATCGCGCTTTTGACTATCCCCGCGGCGATGAGCAACCTCTTTGTCCGCGACATGCGCTCAATGATGGTCTTGGCGAGTCTCTTTGGCATGTGCTTCACGACCGTCGGGCTATGGATCTCCTATTTTTTCAACTTCACCTCAGGGGCCACGATCATTCTTGTGGCAGGGGCAAGTTACCTCATCAGCTTGGCATTCAAGGGCTTCCTGCGGACGCGGGCGTAGCGTGGGCGCGGGAAGATCCTTGGTACGCTATTTCCCTTTCCAAAGGCAATAAAGCCACGTGTACGACGGGTTTTTACCCATTGCATTTCACTAAGACCTGTGGTATAGTGTGGCCTCAATACCTAATACCGCAGCCCCAGATATCGAAACCTAATAGCAGTTATTAGGGGCATGAAGTGACATCTCTAAGGAGGGCTGTCGCGTCATGCGTTAGACTCGTGCTGCCTTGAATAGAGTAGGAGCGCCGTTACGATGTTTCAAGACCCCCAAGAAAATAAAACGTCCACTTGCAACAGCACCTGCGACAATACCCATAAAAGACACCGCGACCCCCATCCCATCACCAAGGCAGGACGTGTCGCCGGTGATCAGGAGCTGGATCTCATCCACCACCTCACCCAACATACCATGATGTGCATTCAGGCGACACTGCACGGACATCCCCCCTCCGCCGATGAGGTGCGGCAGGGCATTGAGCAGATTATCGGCGGGGCAACTGCTCACAAAGAGGGCAAAGCATCATCGCTCCTACCGCTGCAGCTAGCAACGCAGCACAAAACTGAATATCACGGCTCGCCAGACAGCGCTCAAAACGGCCATCAAGAGGAGTGTCAAGGTCATCACCACAACCTGCAGATTGACCTGATTGACCAATACATCGACGAGATGAATTGGAAGGTCAACGAGAACAGCAATATGGCGTTTTCGCTGCAAGGGCTGAACAATTTCCTCTCCTCCGACGCAAGCCAGACCTATTGGCTGCGCAAAATCTACTCTGATGACATCCGCGCCGCCCACCAGAATGGCGATTTCCACATCCACGACCTCAACCTCCTTTCGGTCTACTGCGTGGGGTGGGATTTGATGGATCTGCTCGTTGAAGGGTTCAAGGGCGTGGCGGGGAAGGTCGAGAGCAAGCCGCCCAAACACTTCCGCAGTGCGCTTGGGCAGGCGGTGAATTTCTTCTACACGCTGCAGGGCGAGTCGGCTGGCGCGCAAGCCTTTTCCAGCTTTGACACGCTCTTGGCACCGTTCATCTACTACGATGGCCTCTCCTACCGCGATATCAAGCAGGCGCTGCAAGAATTTATCTTCAATATCAATGTGCCGACGCGCGTTGGCTTCCAGACGCCGTTCACCAATGTCACCCTCGATTTGACTGTCCCCGATCACTATGCCAACCAGCCGGTGATTATTGGCGGTCGCCCGCAAGAAAAAACCTACCGCGCCTTTCAGCACGAGATGAACCTCTTCAACAAGGCGCTGATGGAGGTGATGATGGAGGGCGATGCCAAGGGGCGGGTCTTCTCATTCCCCATCCCGACCATCAATATCACCCCGACCTTCGATTGGGACAACCCCGTGCTTGACGCGCTGTGGGAAAGCACTGCTAAATACGGCGTGCCCTACTTCAGCAACTTTATCAATTCTGACCTCAGCCCAGAAGATACCCGCTCTATGTGCTGCCGACTGCGGCTCGATACCAAGCAGCTGGAGAAGCGCGGAGGCGGGTTGTTTGGCGCAAGCCCCTTGACTGGTTCAATCGGTGTGGTGACCATAAATATGCCCCGTTTAGGCTATCTCGCCACCACAGAGCAAGACTTCCTGCAACGGCTCGAATCGTTGATGGAATTGGGGAAGAAGAGCCTTGAGCAGAAGCGCGCCATCCTTGAAACACTGACCGAGCGTGGCCTCTACCCCTACACGAAGTTCTACCTGCGGTCTGTCAAAGAGCGGTTCGGCCACTATTGGCAAAACCACTTCTCAACCATCGGGTTGGTCGGCATGCACGAGGCCTGCCTCAACCTGCTGGGCGAGGGGATAGGGAGTGATCGTGGCCTTGCCTTCGCCAACCGTGTGCTTGACGTGATGCGTGACAAGCTACTTGCCTTCCAAGAGGAGACCGGCAACAACTATAACCTGGAGGCCACCCCCGCCGAAGGAACATCATACCGCTTGGCGCGCAAGGATGTCGCACAATTTCGCGATATCCGCCTTGATGAGCACACCACGGGTGAGCCGTTCTACACCAACTCCACGCAACTGCCTGTCCACTTCTCCGACGACCTCTTTGAGGTGCTTGACCGGCAGGATGAGCTGCAAACGAAGTATACCGGCGGCACGGTGATCCATCTCTTTGCGGGCGAACGCATTCAGGATATTGAGACAGTCAAGACGCTGGTGCATACCATCTGCTCCACCTACCACCTACCCTACTTCACCTTCACGCCGACGTTCAGCATCTGCCCAGAGCATGGCTATCTAGAGGGCGAACAGGCAACATGCCCCATCTGCGGCCAGGAGAGTGAAATCTATTCGCGGGTGGTGGGCTATTTGCGGCCTGTCAACCAGTGGAATAAGGGCAAGCGGGCAGAGTTTGAGGCGCGGAAGACGTTTGAGATAGCCCAGATGAACCAAATGGGTGTGGTACCGGAGGCGGTTTGAGGCATAGGCGGTGGCAACACGGCTAAAGCAGCGAAAAAGGACAAGATACTATGCGTATTGGCGGCTTCCAACGCCTCTCCCTGATCGACTTCCCCCGCACACTCGCGGCGGTGGTCTTCACGCAGGGGTGCCAGTTCCGGTGTGATTATTGCCACAACCCGGAACTGGTCTTGCCGCCATCGTACGGCCCTCTGCTGCCAGAAGATGAGATCTTTGCGTTCTTGGAAAAGCGGCAGGGGAAATTGGGCGGGGTGGTGGTGACGGGCGGCGAGCCGACTATTCAGCCGGATCTCGCTGATTTCCTGGCTCGGGTGAAAACGCTTGGGTTTCAGGTGAAGCTCGACACGTCGGGGATTAACCCAAGAATCATCCACACCCTGCTTGAGCAGCAGGTGGTGGATTACATTGCGATGGATCTCAAAGCTCCCCTTGACCACTATGCCGCCATCGTGCACTACGATGTCGATCCAGAGACGATCAAGGAGAGCATCCGTTGTATTATGCAGTCGGGCGTGGAGTATGAATTTCGCACGACCGTCGTCGACTCACTGCTGAGTCCGGCTGATATTATCGAGATGGCGAAGCTGATCCGCGGGGCACAGCGATACGTCCTTCAGCCTTTTTCGCCCACAAAGACAAATAACCCCGCCTTCCTCTCGGCAACGACCTACTCCAACGATGTGTTCGACACGCTCATCTCCCAAATAGAGGAGTATGTCGACACGTGCTGGGTACGCTCATAGGCAACCTGCGACATCCTCTCTCATCTTCTGCTACCCGCTACCTGTCTGCTACATCTTGCATTGAGCCATCCCCCGCTTTTCCAAGTAGCGTTGGTGGTACTCTTCCGCCTTGTAGAAGGCTGATGCAGAGACAATTTCGGTCACGATGGGCTTTTGATAGTGGCCCGACTGCTCCAATTCCTGCTTTGAGGCCGTCGCGGCATCGCACTGCTCAGGGGAGTGGTAGAAAATGGCCGAGCGATATTGAGTGCCCACATCGGGGCCTTGGCGATTGAGGGTGGTGGGGTTGTGACAACTCCAAAAGACCATCAACAGCTCGCGGTAGGAGATCTCATCGGGATCATATTCTACCAACACTGCCTCTGCATGGCCCGTCGCGCCGGTGCATACATCTTGGTAGGAAGGGTTGGCAAACGCGCCACCCGTATAGCCTACCATCGTTGAGACAACCCCCTTGACTTGGCGGAATGTCGCCTCAACACCCCAAAAACAGCCTGCTGCAAATGTTGCTTTTTCTGTCATCTTTCTACTGCTACTTTCTAAGTGTTCACATGTACCCAAAGGGACGTTGTGTTCACTTCCGAAATTCCTGCTTCCTCCTGCGTCGCTTGCTCACACGCAAGTCTGACACGCAGTCCACAGGCGTATTTTACGTCCCGACGTAGCCACTACTGCCGGGGACGGCTGATTCTCAACCACCAGCAAACCGCATTCCTTTGTATCATCTGTATTGTACCATGAGTAGAAGACTCCATGCGGGCAATGTGGGGGAAATCATACCACTGTGCGTGAAAGAAGGGAGAGGAATAGAATGGGGGTAGACAAAGCTACCCCGTGAGATGAAAGATGAGAAAGTGATACGAGAGACGGATTATTGATTTGGTGGATCGGAGAGGGTGTCGGCGATGATGAGCGGGTCGCCTTCAAAGGCCTTGAAAACGGCATCGACCAGGTTTGCGCCGATGATCGCTTCGGCCTCCTCAATGCTGAAGGGGGTCATAGTTCCGGTGACACGGATGGTATCGCCTTCCTCAAGAATGATGTTGCCTTTGGGTGTCAAGACCATCAAGGGGGTGTCGGAGCCGTTGGGAGGGGAAATCAGGAAGATATTGCGGTCGATGATGGTGTCGATTTCTCCCTGGACAGTGACGAGGGTACCGAAGAGGTCTTCGGGGTCGTCGAGAACGGTCTGCAGCATCCCGGCGGCGACGGGCGTGGGCATACTGAAGGTGTCGGTACCTTCAAGGGCTTCCATGGTGGCCAAGGCAGGGCGCGACATGGAGACGGTCTGCGAGTAGACGGCTTGTCGGACTTCGGGGGGCGGGGTCTTGAACATGGGCAAGGTGGCGGCTTCGGTTGCCTGGAGGTTTTGGGCTTCTTGGTTTGCCTCTGCCATGGTGGTGCGAGACAATTGCTCCGCCTGGGCGATGGTGGTGGAGTTGACCTTGTTGCCTGCTTGCTCTGCACACCCAACGGTCATTGCGGCGACGACGACAGTCATAATCGCTACAAAGATGCTTGGCCGGATGTGCTTTTGTCCTAACCGTTTCTTGAGCATATCACGCTGTTACTTTCTAGGTGTTCAACAGTGAATGGGTCTCACACGTCCACATCCGAAATACTGCTACCGACTGGGGAACGTCCCCATACTCGAACACATGACCTCCCCCCCTTGCGCAGAGGAGTATGAGAAAGAACAGGGGAGAGGTTTTGCGCTTGCTTTGTTGCATATTATATATCATGTAGTATAGTGTATGGTTGGTGAGTTTGCAAGAACCAAGCCGGTGAATCCTCCTACCGTGTTCTGTTTTGGCCACTTGAACGAATGCGACAATCTCTGTACAATGCAAGCGTGAGGGGGTGGGATCCTCTCCCCTTGTTTTGTTCTCTCATAGATGTTTACCCTTCAGGGCGGGAAACCCACCCGCTTTCAGCGGTGGG
>CAZGLO010000080.1:0-2644 GCA_964526735.1 uncultured Chloroflexaceae bacterium
GGTGGAGGAGCGAGCACAAGCCCAGGTGCTTTAGCTCTGGGTAGCTGACCCTCTCACTGCTCACTCAATCAATATCCTGGTACCAATGAAGAAAGGACGTGCATCAATGCACCGATACTACTTGTATGCCCTTCCCCTGATCGTCTTGACCCTCCTATTTGGAACGGCAGGATGCGGGTGTGGGGCAGAACCACAGCAAACTGCTCTCACGGCCAACGCTCAAACACAACCAACGGCCACTCCCGAGCTCGAACCAACAGACCCCCCCGCAGATGAAGTAGATAATGAAGCAGAGCGTGCCGATGAGGCCGAAGAGGCAGCCGATGTGGGCAGCGAAGGAGAGGAAACCTCTCTAGAGGCGTGCGGCTGCTCCAACGATGCCATGGTCGGCGCGCTACAGCTGACACTGCAACAGATCCACGATGAAGTTGCGCCGTCGGTGGTGCATATCCGGGTGGTTCAAAAGCAGTCGCGGTCGGAAGCTATGCCGGGCATTCCCCAGTTTCCCTTCTCGCATCCCGACTTCTTCCCCGAGCCAGACATGCCCAACCAACCGGAAGAGTTCTTCCAAGAGGGGTTTGGGTCAGGGTTTGTGTGGGATAAAGAAGGCCATATTGTCTCCAACTACCACGTTGTGCAGGATGCAGAAGACATCACGGTCACCTTCTCAGACGGCACGATGGAAGAAGCAACCCTGATAGGCCACGACCAAGATAGCGACCTGGCGGTGTTGAAGGTCGATATGCCCGCCGATGCCCTTACCCCCATCAAGGTCAAGAGTTCGGACGGGGTGAAGGTTGGCCAATTGGCCGTGGTGATGGGAAATCCCTTTGGGCTGGAAGGCACGATGACGGTCGGCTTTGTGAGCGCACGTGGGCGGTCGTTGCCGGTTGATACGCAAGCCGTTGGCCCAACCTACAGTATCCCCGACATCATTCAGACAGACGCCGCGCTCAACCCGGGCAACTCTGGCGGCGCGATGGTGAATGACAAGGGCGAGCTGATTGGCGTGCCGACGGCAATACGTTCACCAGTGCGGGCGTCGGCGGGGGTGGGGTTTGCTATTCCCTCCGCCATCGTCGAGCAAGTGGTGCCATCGTTGGTTGAGGATGGCTCCTATGAGCACTCGTGGCTTGGCATCAGTGGCCGCTCAATGACCCCGGATCTTGCCGAAGCAATGGAACTTGACCCCAACCAACGCGGGGCATTGGTGATTGAAGTGGTCAATGATGGCCCCGCCGACAAAGCTGGCGTCCAAGGCAGTGGCCGGGAGGTCACGATTGAAGGGCTGCCAATGCGAGTGGGCGGCGATGTGATTGTCGGGATAGATGATGAACCCGTCCATGAGTTCTACGATATCATTGCTTACTTGGCCCGCAGCACGACAGTCGGCCAAGAAGTCACCCTGACCATCTTGCGCGATGGCGAAGAGCAAGAATTGACTGTCACCCTCGGCTCGCGCCCAACCCAAGATGGCACTGAACCCGTTGCGCAGGCAGAAACCCCAGAGAGCGAACAAGCCTGGCTCGGCATTCAGGGCATGACCGTTATCCCCGACATCGCCGAGGAGATGGATCTGCCAACTGACCAGGAAGGCGTTCTGGTGGTGGGCGTTGAGGCCGAAAGCCCCGCCGACAACGCCGGACTGCGTGGCAGTTACAAGAATATCACCATCGATGGGGAGCAGGTCGTCATCGGGGGAGATATCATTACCGCGGTGGATGGCGAAGCCGTGAGTGATGAAGAGGCCCTGCAAGCAATCATCGACAGCGCCGCCCTCGGCGATACCATCACCCTGACCATCCTCCGCGATGGCGAAGAGCAAGAACGAGAAGTCACGCTTGAAGAACAACCGTAGATGAACCGCCGTCCGGCTAGCAGCTAGCTCGACGACGTTGGCGCGCGGGGTGGGGTGTTGAGCCTCACCCCGTCGTTATGAATGGCCGCTAGATTGGTAAGTGGCGAGGTATTGCTAACCACTATCACAGCCGACCCGCCTCGTGCAACGTCTGCAGATCCTCCTCCAACTCAGCCACGTCATAGTGGGGAGCGATGCGGCGTGAGGCAAGCACCTGGCGAAATTGCCAGAGACTCATATCGGCAAGCTCCCGCGCCTTGCCAAGCGACAGCCGCCCTTGCGCATAGAGTGCCACAGCCATCTCTACCTTCAGTTCAGGGATGGTGAGACGGGCAGAGTCAAGGATATCTTGCGCGATTTCAATCGTCTGGGTCTGGTTCATTTCTTCCTCATTTAAATGCAGGACTACTCAAGTTCAGCCGCCTTTGCACGGTCTTGCGCGGCAAGGTCGTGTTGGCCTTGCGCTTCGTAGGCGAGGGCGCGGTTGCGGTAGGCCAAAGCATAGTCAGGGTCAAGCTCAATCGCCGTGGTGTAGTCCACGATGGCTTGGACATACTGGCCCTGTTTATAATAAGCCCACCCGCGGTTGTTGTGGGCCAAAGCATAGTCAGGGTCAAGCTCAATCGCCTTGGTGTAGTCCGCGATGGCGAGGTCGTACTTCCCTTGCTTCCGATAGGCAACCCCGCGGTTGGTGTGGACCAAAGCATAGTCAGGGTCAAGCTCAATCGCCGTGGTGTAGTCCGCGATGGCGAGGTCGTACTTCCCTTGCTTCCGATAGGCAACCCC
>CAZGLO010000080.1:2744-3850 GCA_964526735.1 uncultured Chloroflexaceae bacterium
GTTGTTGTGGGCCAAAGCATAGTCAGGGTCAAGCTCAATCGCCTTGGTGTAGTCCACGATGGCTTGGACATACTGGCCCTGTTTATAATAAGCCCACCCGCGGTTGTTGTGGGCCAAAGCATAGTCAGGGTCAAGCTCAATCGCCTTGGTGTAGTCCGCGATGGCGAGGTCGTACTTCCCTTGCTTCCGATAGGCAACCCCGCGGTTGGTGTAGGCCTCCTTATTGTTGGGGTCAAGCTCAATCGCCTTGCTGTAGTCCGCGATGGCCTGTTCATATTTTTCCTGTTCCCGGTAAGAATTTCCACGCTCAACATAAGCTGACGCACTGGAAAGTGGTTGGGGAGTCGCCATCTCTTGGGTCACTTGCTCTGCCTTTGCACGGTCTTGCGCGGCAAGGTCGTCTTGGCCTAGCGCTTCGTAGGCAAGGGCGCGGGTGTTGTAGGCCCAAGCACTATCAGGGTCAAGCTCAATCGCCTTGGTGTAGTCTGCGATAGCCTCCTCATAGTCCTCTTGTTTATGATAGTTAAGCCCGCGACCACAGTAGGCCGAAGCACTATCAGGGTCAAGCTTAATTGCTGTGGTGTAATCCGCGATGGCCTCATCATATTGCTTCTGTATATTATAGGCATTCCCGCGGTTGCGGTAGGCCAAAGCATAGTCAGGGTCAAGCTCAATCGCCTTGGTGTAGTCCGCGATGGCCTGCTCATAGTCCCCCTGCGCCCCATGAACATTCCCAAGAGCAACATAGGCCTTCTTATGGTCAGGGTCAAGCTCAAGCGCCTTGGTGTAGTCCGCGATGGCCTCATCATATTTTTCCTGTTCCCGGTAAGAATATCCACGATTAAAATAAGCTGACGCACTGGAAAGTGGTTGGGGAGTCGCCATCTCTTGGGTCACTTGCTCTGCCTTTGCACGGTCTTGCGCGGCGAGGTCGTGCTGGCCTAGCGCTTCGTAGGCGCGGGCGCGGGTGTTGTAGCGCTTAGCATTAGGGTCAAGCTCAATCGCCTTGCTGTAGTCCGCGATGGCCAGGTCGTACTTCCCTTGCTCATCATAGGCCCACCCACGGTTGTAGTAGCGACTAGCAGTAGGGCCGATCTCAATCGCCG
>CAZGLO010000080.1:3950-15337 GCA_964526735.1 uncultured Chloroflexaceae bacterium
TGGTGTAGTCCGCGATGGCCAGGTCGTACTTCCCTTGCTTCCGATAGGCAATCCCGCGGTTGTTGTAGGCCGAAGCATAGTCAGGGTCAAGCTCAATCGCCGTGGTGTAGTCCGCGATGGCCAGGTCGTACTTCCCTTGCTTCCGATAGGCAATCCCACGGGTGTTGTAGCGCTTAGCATTAGGGTCAAGCTCAATCGCCGTGGTGTAGTCCGCGATGGCCTCATCATATTTTTCCTGTTCCCTGTAAGAATTTCCACGCTCAACATAAGCTGACGCACTGGAAAGTGTCTCTTGGGTCGCTTGGGCGGTTGCGGTCTCTTGCGCAGCTTGTTCTGTTTGTTGGCTTGAAACCATAGCTATAGCCACCGCGCCTAAGACAACCAGCACTACTGCTGTAGCTATAAGCCACCACACCTGTCCATTCTTCTTCCGCGTCAGCGCATTCTTGAATGCTTCTACATCTTTAAAGCGGTCTTGTGGGCGAATAGACAGTGCTTTCATTAGTGCGTCAGAGACATGCTCCGACACTGCAGGGTTGAGCTTGCGCGGCGGAGGGGGGAGAGGATCTTTGGTTAGTATATTATAGTTTTTCGCCTCCAACGGGCTATTTCCTGTCAGGAGGTGGTAGAGTGTTGCTGCTAGGCTGTAGATGTCACTTTGTTGATTCGTATGCTCCCCTGTATCACTCTTCTGCTCAGGGGGAGCGTAGTGATTTGAACGGTACCCTCGATGATAGGTGGTCGTATCGACACCCTGCTTCAGCAAGCCAAAATCCACCAATTTGACTAGCCCATCCGGCATCAACCGAATATTGTCCGGCTTGATATCTCGGTGGATGAGTGGTGGTTTTAGGCTATGTAGGTATTTCAGCACATCGCACACTTGGAATACATAGCCTATCACCTGGGCTTCAACCAATGGTTGATATTTTCCGTTTGCTGGTTGTTCGTATGGTTGATTTCTTAAGACCTCACCCAAACTCTGCCCCGGAATCAAATCCATCACCAAATAGCCATTTCCCTGATCTGAAAACATTTCATAATATCGGGGTAGGTGACATTGCTCCAAGCCATGAAGTATCGAAAACTCTCTTTGAAAATTATCGATATGATTGGGATTAAAGGTCTGTTTCAATGCGACAGGTTGTTCTGTGGGAATATGCACAGCTTCATACACTGCGCCAAATCCACCATACCCAATAATGTTGATGATACGATATGTACGATATAGGCCAACAAATGTGCCCGGGTCGTGCAACTCCAGCGCATAGCGCAGCGACATACCGCACTTCTCGCAATGGGTGGCATTGTTTCGATTCTCCGCCCCACACCCAGCATTGGTCACTCGGTCTTTACAGATAAGCATGTTCTACCCACTTCCTGCTCGCATAGACCATATGCTCATTATACTATGACTTGCGGGTTGCAGATGAGGACGAGGAGACGTATCCTCCAAGGCAACCGCCCTTGCTTCTCGGTCGTTATTGGGGGAACTATAGTCCATCGGGATGGGTCTCTCTCGCTATATTATTGTCGGTTATTTTGGACATGGTATAATACGGCGTGGGGATAGCCCCAAGACTCCCAACTCGCAGACGGGTTGGGAGATAGCAAGACGAACACACCTCAGGCTGAGACAAGAAAGGATGGATGCACTTGCTCCGACCGCGGAACGGCGGCGGTTTCTGTGCACATTTCTATGAATTTGTTGGAAAGTACCTTACTCTTCACTCCAACACCTGAACGAATTGCTCGACTGCGCGAACTCGCCTACAACCTCTGGTGGGCGTGGAACCCCAAGGCGCAAGAGCTGTATCGTCAGATCGACCCAGAACTGTGGGAGCTAGAGTATCACAACCCCGTGAGCTTCCTGCGAGAAGTTCGCCAGCAACAGCTCGAAGAAGCAGCATCCAATGCTGAATATCTTCAGCGGTTCGACGCCGTGATGGAAGCCTTTGACGCCTACATGAACACGGACGATACCTGGTATACCCGCCACTACCCCGACTCGAAAGACCAATCCATCGCCTACTTCAGCGCTGAGTTTGGTATCCACGAGTCGCTCCCCATCTACTCCGGGGGCTTGGGTATTCTGTCGGGTGACCACACGAAGGAAGCCAGCGATATGGGGTTACCGCTCGTGGCAGTTGGGTTCCTCTACCCGCAAGGCTACTTTTTGCAGCGGCTTGACCAAAGCGGCTGGCAATTTGCCGAATACCCCAAGCTCGACTTTGCCAATGTGGCAGCCGTCCCTGCGCAAGGGCCGGACGGCGGCGAAGTGGTGATTCACGTTGAGCTACCCGGACGGACGATCTATGCCAAGGTCTACCGCATTCAAGTCGGGCGCATTCCGCTCTTCCTGCTCGATACCGACATCCACCCCAACAGCCCGCCAGATCGTGAGCTTTCTGCCCGTCTCTACGGCGGCGACCGCGAGATGCGTGTGGCGCAAGAGGTGATGCTTGGTATTGGTGGGGTACGTGCGCTGCGCAAGCTTGGTATCAAGCCGACCGTGTGGCATATGAACGAAGGGCATTCTGCCTTCCTCGTGCTCGAACTCATTCGTGAGCTTGTGAATCAGGGCGTCCCATTCCAGAAGGCAAAAGAATTGGTGAGTGCAGGCAATGTCTTCACCACCCACACGCCCGTTCCTGCTGGCAATGATGCCTTCCCCTTCCCGCTGATCGAGAAGTTTTTCTGGCAATATTGGCCACAATTAGGGATTGCCAACGACGAGTTTATGGAGTTGGGGCGGCAAGATCAGCATTGGGGAGCAACCTTCGCTATGACCGTGTTGGGCCTCAAGATGTCCAACCGGCGCAATGGCGTCAGTAAGCTCCATGGCCACGTCGCCCGCGGCATGTGGCAATGGCTCTTCCCCGACAAAGAGCGCGACGACGTGCCCATTGGCTCTATCACCAACGGCGTACACACGCCGACGTGGCTTGCACCAGAGTTTGACGACATGTTCACGTCCTACTTGGGCAAGAAGTGGCTTGATCACGTAGATGACCCCAATCTCTGGCAGAAGATCCACAATGTGCCGAATGAGGTCTTGTGGGATATCAAGAAGGAACTGCGGACGCAGATGATTGCATTCATCCGCAACCGCGTCCAGCAGCGTTACGAACGGCTTGGCCAACCGGCAACCACCCAGGTATGGCCCATTCTTGACGAGAATACCTTGACGATTGGGTTTGCGCGGCGGTTTGCCACCTACAAGCGTGCCAACTTGCTCTTCAAGGATATCGACCGGCTGAAGGGTATCCTCAACAACCCGCACCGGCCAATACAAATCGTCTTTGCCGGAAAAGCACACCCCGCCGACAACCCCGGCAAACACTTTATTCAAGAGATCTACCAGCTCTCTCAGCAACCCGGGCTTGCCGGACGCATCGTCTTTGTTGAGGAGTACGATATTGCTGTTGGGCGGATGTTGGTGCAAGGCTCTGATGTGTGGCTCAACAACCCCCGCCGTCCCTATGAGGCAAGCGGGACAAGTGGCGAAAAAGCCAGCCTCAATGGCGTCCCCAACTTCAGCATTCTTGATGGCTGGTGGCCCGAGGCCTTCAATGGCCACAATGGGTGGTCGATTGGCGAAGAGCGCGAATATCATAACCAAGATGAGCAGGATTGGAACGACGCACAATCGCTTTACCACACCCTGGAGCACATCATTGCTCCCACCTTCTACGACAACCGCGATGAGTCGGGTGTGCCGCACGATTGGGTGAAAATCTGCAAGGAATCTATCGTTACGATTGCCCCGCAGTTTAGCTTCCGCCGCATGTTGGCAGAGTATATGCGCGATCTGTATGTTCCTGCCGCGGCAGAGGTCAATACGCTCGTCGCCAACCTCTCAACCGACTAACAACCGGCTTGCTCAATATTCAACACCCTCAACAATACAATGAGCAATACAATACCCCCCGCCTTCTCCCTCATCAAGGAAATCGCGGGGGGTACGTTGTTGCAAACAGCTAGTGGTTAGCGGTTGGAGGGCGGTGGCACAAAGCTTGGGCGGATGACTTGGCTTGGTGTGCTCCCCGTCACGGTGATTTGCCGGTGAACACGGTTGTTGTCCTCATTGCTCTCCGCAACGGCTCCGCTCTGCCCTTGGCTCCCCTCTTCGTTCACATTATCGATATAGAGATAGAGGTCGGTCGTGCCTGCGGCAAAATGCCCCTCCCAATTGCTGTTTTCGCCATCCACCTCCTCCGATGTCAACTCAATCTGCGTCCCTGGTGCAATTGGCTCTTGCACACCCCACGCAATCCCATAGCAGGGAGTGATAGCACACGTATATTGCCACGTATCACCTGCTTCGGGCACCTTGGAGGGGTTGAGAAAAAGATCGACCCAAAAGGGATCGGTCTCTTGCGTTCCTGCGTTTGTGATGACCGCGGTTATCACCACCTGCTCGCCTGCATCAAATGTGGTCTTGTTTGGCGAGAGGCGTAACATTCCCGTGAGGTCTGGCTCTCCCGTCTGCTCAAGCGCTTGCAGGATGAGTGGCAGGAACGTCCGATATTCAGAAGGCTTGGTTACCTCAACCGCCGCCGTCCCGACCGCATACTCGTTCACGCCTCTCCCATCGGAAATCGTGTAGGAGAAGGCGTCAGTCCCAACGAAGTCGGTGGGCGGGGTATAGGTGATAGTACCGTCCGCCTGGGCAATCGTGCCGCCCTCGGTACTGTTTTTCTCCACGGCAACGAGCGACACCGTATCGCCATTGGGGTCGGTATCGTTTTGGAGCAGTGCCGTCTCCGTGATGGGCAACGCGACATTCTTCTCTGTCGTGAAGTTGTCCTGCGCAGCCACCGGCGCATCGTTGCTGTTCATCTCAATCGTGAATGTCTGCGTGGCAGAGATATCTACCCCCCCGTTCTCCGTCCCGCCGTCGTCCTGCAACTGCACTGAGACGGTGGCGGTGCCGTCGGCGGTTGGTTGCGGGGTGAAGGACAATGTACCGGATGTTGGGTCTGTATCGGCTATGGTGAGAGTGGGCTGTGCCAAGAATAAGCCAGACATATCATTGGAGAGCAGGAATGTGACGTTTTGCGCTGCCTCATTCGATGGCCCAACAGATATCCCCGTCGCCCACCCAACGACCGTCTTGCCGCCCTCTTCGGAGCGAACGCTCTGGTCTGGCCCCTTGACAAAGGACGGCGCATCGTTGACTGGCTTAACCGTTACGGTGACGATGGCGGTGCTGGAGAGGCTATTCGTAGCAACCACATCGCGGGCGGCATAGGTGAACGTATCAACGCCAAAGAAGTCCTTGGTGGGGGAATAGACGATGGTATTGCCCACCACGCCCACCGTTGCGCCCTCACGGCTGGTCGTTGACACGCTGGCCACCTCTAGCGCATCACCATCGAGGTCGTGGTCGTTGGTGAGCACCTCAGACGTTTGGATTGTCGTCCGGGTGTCTTCCAGCACCTCAATGGTGTCAGCATTGGCCACCGGCGCGTCGTTGACCGGTGTCACGGTGATTGTGACCAATGCCGTGTCCGTCAGATCGCCATCGGAAGCGGTGTAGCTAATCACGTCCGTGCCGTGGAAGTTGGGCGCTGGCGTGTAGATGACCGTGTCGGTCACAATGCGCACGGTGCCGTGCTGCCCTTCCTTCACCGCAGAGACAGAGAGCATATCGCCGTCAATATCCACATCATCGGTAATAAGCTCGCTGCTCGCAATCGTCAACGGGGTGTCTTCTGGCGTGGTCAGGGTGTTGTCGAAGGCCTGCGGCTGGTCATTCACCGGCGTGATGTTAATGGTAAAGGTGCGTGTCATCGTATCGACACCGCCGTGATCAACCCCGCCATCGTCCTCTAATGTTACCGTCACGACGGCCGTTCCATTGGCGTTTGGCGCAGGGGTAAAGCGCAACGTTGCCGTGAGGGTGTCAGTGGTGCTACCCGACAGCGCAAACGATGTCCTATCAGTGTCGGTAATGCCAAGGGTTGGTTGTTCAGCGAAGTACATCGCGTGGCTATTTTCCGAAGAGATACTAATCTTCTGCGCTTCGTATGGCCCTGGGTAGATATCACGCAGCCACGGCGCTTCTGTATGCGCACCGGAGTCTTCTGTCACCGTTACCTCGGTTGGCATGACGAAGGAAGGCTGATCATTGACCGGCTCCACCAGCAGCCAAAAGTCGTCAAGCCCCCGTATCAGCTCATCATCCGCCCGCAGCGTGATATGGCTTTCTCCCCAACGGTCGGCGGCAGGTGTGAGAACCACCTTACTTGTGTAGATTTTGACCCCATCGCTGACCGCTTCACTGATCGAGAGATGAGTAAGGTCGTTGGGCAGCAGTGTGCTGTTTGACGAGGTGCCAGAGAGGTCGATATAGCCGATTGTGTCGGTATCAACCACGGAAAAGCGTATCGGATTGGTCTCCTCATCCTCATAGATGGTCAAGGCCAACCGCCCCGTGTCCTCATCACGGATGGCAATGGTTGAGGTGAGCGTATCAGTGAGTGTGGAGAGCACAGGGCGATGCGTAATGCTCACCACCCGCGTCCTGGTGATGATACTCACCGCATTCTCCACCGTATAGGTCACCGTGCTCGTGATAAAGGGCGAGACCAAGGGCGTGGTCGGCACCCACGTATAGCGCACCGTATCGCTGACCTTGTCCGTGAGCGTAATAGAGTCGGTTGGGCTAACAGGGCCGGTCGCATGCCACGAGTAGGTGAGCGGGGTGGTCACGTAGAGCGGGTAGGTGTTGGCGATAAAGTCGTAGGACTCGCTGTATGCCGCGGTGTGCGTTGCCGTCAGCACCACATCCGCGATGGGAACTGCCTTGATCTCAATCGTGTGAGCACTCGTGATGGCTTTGGAAGGGTTATCTATCCACGCCGACACCGTAATATGCTTGGTGCCCGTTGTGGGCCAGGAGAAGGTGGCCGTGTCAGAGTTGCCATTCAGGTGGGTTTGCGTGAACTGATCGGTCGCCTCCCACTGGTAGGTGTAGGTGACCCCTTCAGTCGCGCCAACATCGGCTACAAACGTTTCGGGGATATTCGTCTCACCAGAGGTGTTGCCAGAAATACTGAGCTTTCCCACATAGAGCGTCTTGACCTCCTCCGCAGTGAGCGCACTCTCGTAGATTTGCACATCGTCGACGGAGCCGGGGAAATACACTTCTGTATTTGTATTCTTTCCCATCGATTGCATATCGTGCCAAAGTTGGTGAAATGCGATGGTTGCGGGGCCGTTGGAGGTACCGTCCCAGGATATCGCTTCGCTACATGAGCGACCAGAAATCTGCTTGAAGTCGGTGTGATAGCTCAAGACACCATCCACATAGATTTGAAACTGAGTCTTGGCAAAGTTTGTTGCGGAGCCAGGATCCCACACCCCAACGATGTGATGCCACTCATCATCGTTCACCTCTATATTGGTGCACACCCCACATAGCTGTCGGTCTTCCATAAACAATACTTGGCCAGGTAATGAATCTTCCACGCCTTCCACACACCCCCAATCACCCAGCGCCGATTGGCCAAGACCAAGGACGAACGACCTTGGGTTGCCACCACCATCTTTCGCATCAACCGGCACACGGATAATAGGAGCCATGCTTCTTTCGTTCTTGTTGAATTTGGTTTTCACCCACGCCGCGACGGTAACCGAAGGGGGGGCGAATAGCTCATAGGTGGTTGAGGCGTATTGTTTATCGGTATCCTTGCCTGCCCCCCTGGGATTGAAGGAAAGCGCATATGGGCCTTGTTTCCCCTCCACCCACTGCGGGAATCCATTGCCTTCGACCAACGTCCCATCATTGCCATTCCCGCTGACATCCACAATATCTGTTCCTGTCCCCTCATCGAACGTCCAGCGGGCAGCCACGCCACTCACAGAGGCGGCGGAGAGCGGGGAATGGGGGAGGGCTACAACAAGGATTATCAGAAATACGAGGGTTGTCGCAATAAGTGCAGCTAAAAAAGAACGCTTAGACATCTCAGGAAGCCTCCGGTGAAACTAGTTATCTCTGCTGTTGCATATGGCCCTCTCAGGGCGAGCGCCTTATCCTGGTGTATCGGTGATCACGAGCTATCAATGCCATGTGCGCGCGGTGGAGTGGGTCGGGATAGCACATGGGCACATATTCTCTATTATAGCAAAAGAGACAGCATAATAGACAGGGGGAGGGAGGATGCGAACGTGGGATCAGGACTTTCTTCCCCTTCTCTTCTCTCTCTAGTGGCATTTACGCGGGCATCTACGTATGTTCGCGCACCGAAATCTTATATACTGTTTGTTCGCCTTCAATGCCTTTTAGGTTGACGGTTTCCTTCACAAACGCCGTCATCCCCGCCTCGGCAAAGATGCGCTGACTGGTCTCATCTTCAAAGATCTCTTCCGACATGGTGATTTCGCCACTCTTTGATAGCCCTTGAATGCGCGCGGCTTTATTGATATGCGAGCCAAAGTAGTCAAGATGGCCGTTGAGATTGACCAAAATCGACGGGCCGCGGTGGATACCTATCTTCAAGATGATGTGTTCGTTGTCGGAGCGGCGTTGATTATACTCATCAAGCCTGCGTAGGAAGGATACTATACTCTGTACTGCTTGGTGATTGCGGATAAATGAGGCCATCACCGCGTCGCCAATCGTCTTGACCACTCGTCCGCCGTGCTGCTCTATCGCCTCAAACAGGATATCAAAGTGGTCGCGGACGATATTGTAGGCAGTCGCATCGCCAAGCCGGTCGTACATTTGCGTTGAGCCAGTAATATCGGTAAATATCGTCGTGATCGAGGTAATGCGCAATTGTTCGCGTTCAGAGAGCACTTGTTGCCCAAATAAGTCGTGAAATTCGGGGAAGTGGATGAGGTGTAACCCCGAAAGGCGCATCGGAAGATCTTCGGCTTTCGCCTCTCCTTGGTTGTGCGGCACCACAACGAATGTCAATATGGGGTGGTGGTGGTTGGTGATAGTCAATGCAACCTCTCCCGGTGTGGTGGTGAGTTGTGCCGTACTGAAGCGATCATCCTCGCCCAGCATGAGGCTGATTTCCTGCACCTCTTGGTGAGGTTTCCCGCTGACTAGCAATGTCCCCCCCGCACCAGAAGGCAAACAGTGATAGTGGTAGCTCCCTGCTGATAATGTTTCTTGTACCCGCTTCGTTTGGTGCTGCGGAATATCCATATAAAAATGATATTTGAACGACTTTGGTGGCACATGCTGCGGCGGAGTGATAGTGTCTTCTATGGCACGGTTCAGCGAGAAGGTCACTTCGATGTGCTTGGCAAAGTCCGCGGCAAACTGTTTGTCGCAGATGTGGCAAAACCCCCGTCCCGCCATCGTACTCAAACTAGAGTGTTCGTCGATTACCATATCGCATTGGGGGCAGTGGAGATCCCAATGCAAGTCGAACAGCCCGATATGAACTCCATGCAAAAATTCTGGTAGGGTCGTATACATCTCTACGCCGATATCGCGAGCGATGGCAAATAGATTGATGCGATAGCGTTGTTCTGGCGTTGTCTGGCGTATCCATTGCTCTATCGCGTTGATGGCATAGGTGTTGGCATGTGGACGACGACGCAGTTTCGTAAATTCCTTGGTGAGTAGCTCAGTGTCCATAAAGTATTGCCTCTCCAATCGCTATGAGTACAGGCTTGTGCCTTCCCCCCTGCCTTCCCAAACGTAGGCAGGTGGCAGTTTTGCACGTACTCCCTCTCTTCTGTAGTCTACCACACGCTGTGACTCTGCATTTCGACCCTATAAACCAACCCTATTTACTCTTGTTTACCCTATTGGGGAGTATCTTCGCTGGGGGCAAAGGCCGGAGGAGTGGGTGGAGAAGGAGGAGGTTCTGTGAACGAGGTTTTGGTGATTTTGTCGGCGATTGCGCCATCCCGCAGGTGATAGAGGTCGGTTGCGAAGTCTTCCGCAGCCGGATCGTGGGTACTCATCACAAGTGTCATCTGTTCTTCATCTACAAGCGCGCGCAGCATGGTCAGGATATGCTCCCCCGTCTTGCTATCGAGGTCACCCGTTGGCTCGTCGGCAAGCAGGATACGAGGGCGAATGGCAAGCGCCCGGGCGATGGCAACTCGCTGCTGCTGCCCGCCACTCATCTCATAGGGGCGATGGTGCATCCATGCGGTGAGGCCGACCGCCGCAAGACACCGCCGAATGCGACCATCCCACGAACGGCGGGGGAGGCTTTTCGACAGCCGCAGCCCAAGCTCAACATTCTCATAGGCCGACGCAGTGGGCAAGAGAGCAAAGCTCTGGAAGATAAAGCCAATACGCCGTCGGAGGGCAGCAAGCTCACGGCTGCTCATCGTGTTAAGAGGCCGCCCCTCCACCGCAACCGTCCCCTGCGTCGGGTGGTCGAGGCCACCAAGTAGGTTGAGAAGGGTCGTTTTACCGCTTCCACTCGGCCCCATCAGCACAATAAGCGAACCCTGTCGGATCGTCATTGTGATGTTGCGCAAGGCGTGAATATCGCGCCCTCCAAGTGAAAAGGTGCGCCATACGCCATCCACCGCGATGGCCAAAGGACGTGATGTTGGTTGAGAGCGGGTGGGGGCGGGTGGGCCGGGTGGCAAAAAAGACTTGGGATTTTCCATAAGCAACCTCACTTTGGGTAGTATATCAGAAAATAAGTACCAATACAGCAAGCAGGGTATCGAAAAAGAAGAGATTTAACACAACCTTAACATATCCTTCCGCTCTTGTTAACAGACCCTCGGTACGATCTCGCTATCTCATCACGTCGGGCTGTCTCATTTGACGAAAGAAAGTAGGCGTGGTATTGTTTTTGCTGCTTTCATTCATAGAAATCTGTTACAATTTTTGGCGTTTTTCATATACTTTCCTATGAAAACATGCAAACCTATAGGGATGACAGACTTGAACGGAGCCTCATCAAAAAGCTACCCCCTGGTAAAAACAAGGTATCGCGATCACGTAATAAGCAGGACAAAGAACGTAGGCTCAATGGCCTTTGCAGGCCTGGGAGAGACCTTTGTCTTGCAAACGAGCCAAAAACTCCGTGTAATCTGTGAGAGTTGTTCTGTAAGGATGTAAGGAAAGGGTAAAAAGGTACTCATGCAAAGAACCCTTGCACGCTACGGATCTATGTTGCTCATTCTGGTACTTGTCGTCCCATTTTTTGCTGGGTGCTCTGGCGACTCAGCAGAAGAAGCAACGTCAGAACCAACCACGACGGAAGAGACAACAGGTACATCACCTCAACCAACGACCGCTCAACAACCTGTCCAGCAACCTGTCCAACAACCTACTCAACCATCTGCCCCAACTCAGGCCGCTGCACAACCATCACCGGCAACCGGGGGAGGTGCGTTCCAGCCCCGCGACTTGACGATCAAGCTGAATGGCGCAGGGGCAAGCTTCCCCG